>JBOIFD010000117.1:0-9045 GCA_050741515.1 Burkholderiales bacterium | reverse complement strand
AGGTGACGCGCAAGCACGGGATCGTGCTGGTGTTCGACGAGATCGTCACCGGCTTCCGGATCGCGTGGGGCGGGGCGCAGGAGCGCTACGGCGTCGTTCCCGACCTCGCGTGCTACGGTAAGGCGGTGAGCGGCGGGTTCCCGATGGCAGCGATCGTCGGGCAGGCGAACGTGATGGCGGTGCTCGACGCGCGCAAGCGCCCGCGTGCGGATGTGGTCTGGGCGACCCACACGCTCAACGGCAATCCCGTCTGCGCCGCGGCGGGCTGCGCGGCGCTCGACGTGCTGGCCCGGCCGGGCGTCTACGATCACCTGCACCGCATCGGTTCACGGCTGCGCGCCGGCATCGTCACGGCCGGCGAGCGCCACGGCTTCGCCGTCCAGGCCCCGGGCGAGGACACGGTGTTCGGGGTGCGCTTCACCGACCGCAAGCCGCTGCGGACCTGGATGGATCTCACGACCTCGAACCGGGACCTCGGGCTGCGCTGGGCGCACGAGCTGATCCGGCGCGGCCTGCTCGTCAATCCGAACGAGAAGTTCTACATCTCGATCGCCCACACCGACGCCGACGTCGAGCGTACGCTCGCGATCGCGGACGAGGCGTTCGCGGCCCTGCAGCGCTCAGCGCGATTGCGCACTGCACATTGACAGCGTCCGGCGCCGCGCGGAATATGCGCGGCGGGATGTAACCGGTTACACGCAGCCGTCCCCTCGCCTCCGGAGACCCCGATGAAGCGCTACATCAAGCAGGCTCCGCCGCCCGCACCGCAGGATCGCACACGGCTCGAGGAGACGGTGCGGACGATGCTCGCCGACATCGCCGCCAACCGCGACGCGGCGGTGAAGCGCTACGCGCGCGAGTTCGACCGGTGGGAAGGCGACTCGTTCCGGGTGCCCGAGGCGGAGATCCGCAGGGTCGCGAGCCAGCTGCCGGAGTCGTTCAAGGCGGACTTCGAGTACTCGCTCAAGCAGGTCGTCGGCTTCGCGAAACGCCAGCTCGAGACGCTGACCGGCTTCGAGACCGAGATCGAGCCCGGCATCGTGCTCGGGCAGAAGATGATCCCGGTCGAGCGGGTCGGCTGCTACGTCCCCGGCGGCAAGTTCCCGCTGGTCGCCTCCGCCATCATGAGCGTCGGCACCGCGAAGGCGGCGGGGGTCTCGCACGTCGTCGCGTGCGCACCGCCGCGCGATGCGAGCGGCATGTATCCCTACACCCTGTACGCGCTCCACCGCGCCGGCGCCGACGAGATCTACAACCTCGGCGGCGCGCAGGCGATGGCGGCGATGGCCTACGGCTGCGTCGGCATCGCACCGGTCGACATGATCACCGGCGCCGGCAACCCGTTCGTCGCCGAGGCCAAGCGCCAGCTCTTCGGCACGGTCGGCATCGACCTCCTCGCCGGCCCGACCGAGATCCTGGTCGTCGCCGACGACTCGGCCGACCCGGCGCTGGTCGCCACCGATCTCCTCGGACAGGCGGAGCACGGTCCGGACAGCCCGGCCTGGCTCGTCACCACGTCGCGCGCGCTCGGCGAGGCCGCGCTGAAGGAGGTCGAGCGCCAGCTCGCGACGCTCCCCACGCGCAAGACCGCCGAGCCCGCCTGGCACGATCACGGCGAGATCGTCGTGGTCGACTCCGACGACGAGGCCATCGCGGTGGCGGACGAGTACGCGCCCGAGCACCTGGAGGTGATGACCGCCAGGAACGCCTACTACCTCGAGCGCCTGAAGAACTATGGCAGCCTGTTCCTCGGCGAGGAAAGCACGGTGGCCTACGGCGACAAGGGCGTCGGGACCAACCACACCCTTCCGACGGCGCGCGCCGCGCGGTACACCGGCGGCCTCTGGGTCGGGAAATTCATCAAGACCGTCACCTACCAGCATCTCACGCAGGAAGCGAGCCGGCGCATCGCTCCGGTCATGAGCCGGATCTGCGAAGTCGAGGGGATGCTCGCCCACAAGATCACCGCGGACGTGCGCGAGAAGCGCTACGCGAGCTGAGCGGATCCACCAAGGAGGACGTCATGGCGCAGAAGACACCGCAACACCGGCCCCACCCGACCACGCGGCGCAAATTCCTGTCCGATCTCGCGGCCGTCTCGACCGGCGTCGCCGCGGGCACCATCGGCCTGCCCGCCTGGGCGCAGAAGCCCTCCACCAAGACCGGCACGGTCCGGGTGTGGGGCGAGCCGGGGCCCTACGCCGGCGTCGCCGTCGACGCGATGAACGAATGGGCGAAGAAATTCGCGCCCGGCCTCGCCTTCAAGCTCGAGACGCTGTCGTGGGACTCGGTCTACGTGAAGCTCATGACCGACCTCGCCGCGCGCAACCCCGCCCACTGCATCTCGGTCGAGTCGCCGATCGCCTACCAGCTGATGGCGGACCTCCTGCTCGAGCCGGTCGACGACGTGGTGCAGAAGGTGGGCAAGAACCGCCTGATCGACGGCGTGAAGTGGGAGTACTGGGGCGCGTGGCAGGGCAAGCAGTACGTGCTGCCGGCTCACCACCAGCCGCACTTGCTGGTGGTCCGCATGGACGTCGTCAACGAGCTCGGCCTGGGCGACCCGGACAAGTGGGACTGGAACGACCTCAGGAACGCGGCGCGGACCATCAGCGAGAAGAAGAAGGACATGGCGGGGATCTCGCTCGCCCTCGGGCGCAACCTCTGCACCGACTACCACTTCGCCGCGCTCCTGCACTCGGCAGGCGGCCGGATGTTCGATCCGGCGAACAAATTCCAGGTGGTGTTCGACTCGCCCGCGACGGTGGAGGCGCTGGAGTACGTGAAGTCGCTGCAGCCGTACATGCCGCGCGGCGCGGTGAGCTACAGCTTCCTCGAGGTCGTGGACTCGATCGTCACCGGGCGCACGGCGATCTCGTTCTACTGGGGCCGCCCCTACGGCCGCGCGGCGGAGGAGAACAAGGCGGTGTTCGCCAACCTCCAGTCGTTCAACCATGCGCGCCACCCGAAGACCGGCCGGCGCTCGAACTGGAACGACTTCCAGGGCTGGTGCATTCCGCGGCCCAACAACCAGTACGTCGAGGAGGTCAAGGCGGCGCTCGTCTATTACCAGACGAGCCCGCAGTGGCTGGTGCGCTACTGCCACTCGCTGATGCCGAACGTGTCGCCGGTGTACAAGGACGTGCTGAGCAACCCCGCGCTGCAGACGCACCCGTTCTTCGAGACCAAGCGGCAGACGATCATGAACTACTACGTGACCTCGCTGCCGTACTCGTCCTCGACCGCCAACGAGCTGCTGCGCGGAGTCAACCCGCTCGCCGGCATCGTGCACGGCCGCTCGATCCTCGCGCAGACCGTGCAGAAGGTGGCGGTCGACAACTGGAAGGCTGCCGACGCCGCGAAGTGGGGTGCAAAAGAGCTCGAGCAGGTGCGCAAGGAGAACCTGCGCCTGCTCGGCGGCGCCGTCTGAGCGCCGCGGGTCGCGCTTGAGTAGCGGGGCGGCCGCAGCCGCCCCGCTCGCGCGGTCCCGCGTCACCCGCGCCGCGATGTCCCAGGCAGCCGACTGGAAGAAGGCCGACCGCCGGATCGGCATCCTGTTCATCGTGCCGTTCGCGATCGCGGCGCTGGTGTTCATGGTGTATCCGGTCGCCGAGGCGGTGCGCCTCGCCTTCTACCATCACAACCCGCTCAACCCCGCGGCGGCGAGCTTCGCGGGCCTGGACAATTTCCGCGCGCTCGCCGCCGACCCGCTGTTCTGGCAGTCGCTCCGGCAGGCCGCGGTGTGGACCTTCTCCTCGATCGTGCTGCAGACGGTGATCGGCGTTGCGTTGGCACTGCTCCTGCACCTCCCGCTGCGCGGCATCGCGGTGTTCCGCGGGCTGCTGCTCTTCCCTTACATCGTGCCTACGGTGGTGATCGCGCTCATCCTGCAGTGGATGCTGAACGCGGACCTGGGCGTAGTGAACTGGTCGCTGCGGGGCGCGGGCGTGATCGACGAGAACATCTACTGGCTCGCCTCGCCCGGCATGGCGATGCTCTCCACCATCGCGCTCAACGTCTGGAAGTACACCCCGTTCGTCACGATCTGCGTGCTGGCGCGCCTGCAGACTATCCCGCTGGAGCTCTACGACGCGGCCAAGGTGGACGGCGCAGGCGCCTTGCGGCGCTTCGTCGACATCACCCTGCCGCAGCTCGCGGAGGTGCTCGCGGTGGTCGTGATCTTCCGCACGATCTGGACGTTCAACAAGTTCGAGGAGATCTATCTCCTCACCCGGGGCGGCCCGGGCACCTCGACCTTCAACCTCGCGATCTATTCGTTCGAGCAGTCGGTCGCGAGCCTGAAGATGGGCGTGGGCGCCGCGACCGGCGTGGTGATGATGGCGCTGCTCTTCGTCGGCAGCCTGATCTACATGCGCGTCTTCCGCTTCGACGAGGAGCCGGCGCAATGAGTGCGCCGGGCGCCGTGCGGCAGGTCATCGCCTATCTCGTCCTGCTCGTCGTCACCTTTGCCATCTGCTTTCCGCTGATCTGGGCGTTGTCGACCTCGCTCAAGAGCCCGAAGGAGGTCATGGCGACGCCGCCGCGGCTCGTGCCGGCCGAGGTGACGATCGAGAACTATCGCAACCTCGTCACCGGCAAGCAGCAGTACTACCGCGCCGACCAGTCCTACGTGCCGACCACCGCCGCGCCCCAGCACTTCACGTCCTGGTTCGCCAACAGCGTGGTCGTGAGCCTGGGCAGCACCGCGATCAGCATCCTCATCAGCACGCTCGCCGCGTACAGCGTCACCCGCTTCCGCTACCGGGGCCGGCGGATCATTCCGTACTTCAGCCTGCTCGGCTACATGATCCCGTCGATCATCCTCGTCTTCCCGCTGTTCCTGGTGATGGCCGAGCTCAGGCTCACCAACAGCCTGTGGAGCCTCACCTTCGGCTACGTCTCGATCACGCTGCCGTTCTGCATGTGGCTGCTGTGGGCGTTCTTCCGCGGCATCCCGATCGAGCTGGAGGAGGCGGCGATGATCGACGGCGCGGGCCGCCTGCGCGTGTTCGTCGACATCGTGCTGCCCTCGGCGGCGCCGGGCATTATCGCCGCGGCGATCTTCTCGCTGATCGTCTCGTGGAACGATTTCCTCTTCGCCCGGGTGTTCATCAACTCGATCGAGAACCTGCCGCTCACCGTCGGCGTGATGCACTTCTTCGAGGGCACCCACGTCGACTGGGGCCTGATGATGGCCTCCGCGGTGCTGATGACCGTGCCGATGGCGATCCTCTTCATGCTGATGCAGCGCCACCTCGTCGCCGGGTTCGGGGCCGGCGCGGTGAAGGGCTGACTGAACGGCCCGCGCGGATGACGATCAGGCTCGAGCACATCTGGAAATCCTTCGGACCGGTCGAGGTGCTGAAGGACGTGCACCTCGAGCTGCCCGAGCGGGAGTTCATCACGCTGGTCGGGCCGAGCGGCTGCGGCAAGACGACGCTGCTCAGGATCCTGGCCGGGCTCGAGTCGGCCACGCGCGGCGAGATCTGGCACGGCGAGACGCGGGTCTCGGACCTCGCGCCGGGGAAGCGCGACATCGCGATGGTGTTCCAGAACTACGCGCTGTACCCGCACATGAACGTACACGGCAACATCGCCTACGGGCTCAAGGTCCGCGGCACGCCGAAAGCGGAGATCGCGACGCGGGTGCTCGAGGTCGCGCGAGTGCTCGAGATCGAGAGTCTCCTCGGCCGCAAGCCGCGGCAGCTCTCCGGCGGGCAGCGCCAGCGCGTGGCGCTCGGCCGCGCGATGGTGCGGAAACCCTGGCTGTTCCTCATGGACGAGCCGCTCTCCAACCTCGACGCGAAGCTGCGCGTGACCATGCGCGGCGAGCTCAAGCGGTTCCACATGCGGCTCGAGACCACCACGGTCTACGTCACCCACGACCAGCTCGAGGCGATGACCATGTCCGACAAGATCGCGGTCATGGACCACGGCGTCGTGCAGCAGTACGCGACGCCCGCGGAGGTCTACAACCGGCCGGCCAACACCTTCGTCGCCGGCTTCATCGGCAGTCCGCCGATGAACTTCGTCGAGCGCGCCGAGCTCGCCGGCGGCGAGCTCGCGCTCGACTGCGGCCCCGACGGCCGGATCCCGATCGGCGCCTCGCCGCTCGCGAACGGGTTTGCGGGCGAGACGCTGCTCGGCGTGCGGCCGCAGGACCTGGAGGTGCGCGGCGCGCCGCGGGCGGGCGCCGTGCCCGCGACGGTGACGCTCATCCAGCTGGTCGGCTCCGAGAAGCTCGTCGAGGTCGCGTTCGGCGCCGCGGGCAAGCTCACCGCGCAGGTCAAGGCGGACGCGCCGATCGCGGCGGGCGAGCGCGTCTGGATCGGGTTCGACCCCGCGAAGCTGCACCTCTTCGAACCCGCCTCGGGCGGCAACCTCGCCCTGCGCTGACCCGATGCCCCGCGTCCACAGCCGCCCGAACGCCACGGTCCGCGACGTGGCGCGCGTCGCCAGGGTCTCGACCGCGACCGTCTCCCGGGCGCTCCGCTTCCCGGAGGTCGTGCGGCCCGCGACCCGCGCGCGCATCGAGCGCGCCGTCGCGCGGCTGAACTACGTGTCGCACGGGGTGGCGCGCGCGCTGTCGACGCGCCGGACGGACTCGGTGGGCGCGGTGATTCCGACGCTCGACAACGCGATCTACGCGGTGTCCACCCACTCGCTGCAGAAGGCGCTCGAGCAGGCGGGGTACACGCTGCTCCTCGCGTGCCACGAGTTCGACCTCGCGGCCGAGGCGCGGATGGCGCGCGCGTTCGTGGAGAAGGGCGTGGACGCGCTGGTGCTCGTCGGCACCGCACGCCATCCCGCGACCCGGGCTCTGCTCGGGTCGCTCTCGATCCCGTACGTGCTGACTTGGTCGCTCGACCGCTCGGCGGCGCACCCGAGCGTGGGCTTCGACAACCGCGCGGCCGGGCGCACGATCGCCGAGTACCTGATCGGGCTCGGCCACCGCCGCATCGCGATGATCTCAGGCGTCACCGACGGCAACGACCGCGCGCGCGACCGCGTGGCCGGCGTGAGGGCGGCCCTCAAGCGGGTGAACCTCGCGCTCGAGTGCCTGGTGCAGGCCGCCTACACGCTGCAGGCGGGCCGGGAAGCGCTGGCGCGGGTGGTCGCCTCAGCGCAGCCGACCGCCGTCGTGTGCGGCAACGACATTCTCGGCATCGGCGCGATCCAGCAGGCACAGGCGCTCGGGATCGGCGTGCCCGGGGACCTGTCGATCACCGGTTTCGACGACATGGAGATCGCGACCGTGGTCTTGCCCGCGCTCACGACGGTGCGCTTCCCGATCGCCGAGACCGGTCTGCAGGCGGCGAAGTACCTGGTCGCGCGTCTCCGCGGCGAAGCGCCGCCGGCGTGTCTCGAACTGCCCCTCGAGCTGGTGGCTCGCGCCTCGACGGCGCCGCCGCGCAGCCCGGCGGGCTGAGCTGCCAAACCGCCTCGCCGCGCGGCTCAGATCGCCGCGAGGCGGTACGCCGTGCCGTACGGGCCGAAGTCGTGGCTCGCGACGCCGTTCCGCGTCGAGCCCTGGTACTGCGGGAGCGGCTTGACCACCGCGACCTTGAGGATTGCGGTCTCCCCGACCTTGACCAGCCCCGCGTGCACCGCCGCGACGCCGATCGCGGAGTCGCCCGTGTACACGTCGGTGCCCCAGAGCTGGCCGGCCGCTTCGCCGGTCACGCGGAAGTAGTAGGTCGCGCCGACCTGGTCGCCGAGGTCGATCATCGTCGGCGGCGCGTCGGAGGCGAGAAACCCCTGGTCGAGGAGCTGCCGCAGTTCTTTCCGCGTGAGCTTGCCGCGCCGGTCGAAGTAGGCCACCAGTTCCTGCATCACTTTCATCGATTGCACTCCTGCGGCTAGCGAGGCGTCATCGTCACCACGCGCCCGTACGGCGGGCGGAAGGCGCTCTGCGTCGACATGACCCAGAGGACCTCGTAGGGCATTGCCGCCTGCGGGTAGGCGATGTCGCCGTCGGTGATCACGACCGCGGCGCGCACGTGCGCATCCTCGGCGAGCCGGAGCATCGCCGGGGAGAGGTCGCTCCCGCCGTAACCCGCGATCTCGCGCTCGGCGAGCTCGACCGGCGTGATGGTCTCGTCCGAGGTCACGGCCGCGTCGCACTGGAGCAGCCGCACCTGGTCGACGCCCGCCGCGTCGCAGAACTCGGCGATCGCGCCGAGCGCACGCGGCAGCTCGTCCGTCATCGATCCGCTCGTGTCGAGGACGACGTTGAGGATCCAGCCTTCGCGCCGGCGGCCGGGAAGCACGACGTCGGTCCGCTCGGCGCCGCGGCGCGACGGCCGCACGAACGTCCGCTCGCCGGGCGCGACCGACTCGAGCCAGCGCTGGAGCGCGAGCTCCCACGGCGGGCGGTAGAGCCCGCGCAAGGCGGAAACCATCTGCCGCGACGCGCCGGGCTCGGCGCCGCGCGCGCCCTTCAGCTTGCCCATCGCCGCGGCGAGGCCGAGCGCCTTGCCCGCGAGCTCCTTCACCGTCGCGGCGCGCGCCTCCTGCTCGGCGGCCGCTCCCGGGAACCACTCGCGCTCGGTGGCGTCCTGGAGCACGTCGCCGGCATCGTCGGGCGCTTCCCCGCCGAACATCCGGCGCGCGGAGATCGCCTCGCCCTCGAACACCTTCGTCTTCACCTGCGGATCGTTCCGCCGCATCTCCAGCAGGATCTCCTCGGCGGACTTCTCGCGCGCGCCCGGCATGTCGAGCCCGCCGGCGGGGATCGACGTGAAGCCGAGCTCCGCGCGCAGGATGTCGTTGATGATGTAGTCGTGGGCGTAGTTGAACTGCACGCGATCGGCGCCCTTCGCGCGGTCGTGGGTGCGGAGCGCGAGGTGCAGCAGCTCGTGGGCGAGCACGAACACCAGCTCGTTGTCCTTCAGCCGCCGGACGAACTGCGGGTTCGCGACCAGTCGCCCCGAGGCGAACACGCCCATGGTCGGGATGCGCTCGTCGAGCGCCACGCGCGTCGCGGCGGCGAGGCCCGCGAGGTGCGGGAACGGCGCCGTGACCATGCGCAGCCCGCGCTCGAGA
>JBOIFD010000116.1:0-3881 GCA_050741515.1 Burkholderiales bacterium | reverse complement strand
TCGCGAGATCCAACGCGGAGCAGGTCGCCAAGGTCCGCCGGATCCTGGAGGAGCTCGGCCTCGAGATCGCGACGCCCGACGAGGCGCGCGCGATGCTGAAGCTCAAGGGCAAGACCAGCGTGAACTTCTAGCATGAATGTCGCCGAGCACGTCGAGCGCGCCGCGCACCGGCTCCGGAACCACCCCGCCATCCTGTTCGAGGGCAAGCAGGTCTCGTACGCGACGCTCGACTACTGCGCCAGCGCGCTCGCCGACTCGCTTGCCGGGCACGGCGTGCGCCGCGGCGACCGCGTCGCGCTCTACCTCCCCAACATCCCGGCGTTCGCGCTCGCCTATCTCGCGGGGCTCAAGGCGGGCGCGATCGTGGTGTCGATCAACTCCATCTTCAAGCGGGAGGAGGTGCGCTACATCGTGAACGACGCCCGGCCGAAGGTCGTGTTCACGACCGCCGACCTGCTGCCCAGCCTGCCCCGCCCGGAGTGTCCGTCGGTCGAGCACACCGTCCTGTGCGAGGGCGGCGAGCCGGACGAGATCGCGCTCGAGGACTGGCTCGCGCGCGGCGACCCGTCGACCCGCGCGGCGACGCTGGATCCCGACGACCCGGCGGTGCTGCTGTACTCCTCGGGAACGACCGGTTTCCCGAAGGGGGTGACCCTCACGCACGCGAACGTCGTCTCCAACGTCCGGACGACCGCCGAGCTGTGCCGCTTCCACTCGTCCGACCGGCTCGCCGCCTTCCTGCCGCTGTTCCACGTGTTCGGGCAGAACTTCATCATGAACGCCGGTTTCGAGGCGGGCGCGACGCTCGTGCTGTTCCGGCGCTTCGTGCCCGAGGCGGTGCTGGCGGCGATCGGCCGGGACCGGATCACGAGGTTCTTCGCGGTGCCGACGATCTACATCGGGCTGCTCAACGCCGACCTCGCCCGCTACGACCTCTCGTCGATCGATTTCTATTTCTCGGCCGCGGCGACCATGCCCGAGGAGATCTCGCGCCGCTGGACCGAGCGCTTCGGCAAGCTCGTCCACGAGGGCTACGGGCTCACCGAGTGCTCGCCGTTCGCGTGCTACAACCACGCGTCGCGGCACCGCTTCGGGAGCGTCGGCACCGCGGTCGAGGGGTTCACGCTCGCGATCCTCGACGACCGGGACCGGGAGGTCCCGCGCGGCGCGTGGGGCGAGATCTGCATTCGCGGCCCGGGCGTGATGAAGGGCTACTGGGGCAAGCCGGAGGACACCGACCACGCCCTGCGGGCGGGCTGGCTCCATTCCGGGGACATCGGTCGCATGGACGAGGAGGACTACGTTTACATCGTCGACCGCGTGAAGGACATGGTGAACGTCGCCGGGTTCAAGGTCTGGCCGGCCGAGGTCGAGCACGTCCTGTATCGCCACCCGGCGGTCAAGGAGGTCGCGGTCTACGGCGCGCCGGATCCGGACAAGGGCGAGGAGGTGCGGGCCGCCGTCGTCCTGAAGGACGGCGCTTCGGCGTCGCCCGAGGCGCTCATCCAGTTCAGCCGCGATCACCTCGCGGCGTACAAGATCCCCCAGCGCGTCGAGCTCGTCAGCGAGCTGCCGAAGAGCGCGACCGGCAAGATCCTCAAGCGGGTGCTGCGCGAGCGAGCCGCGGCCGGCTGAGCACCGCCCGCCGGTGCGGGGTCGAGCCGCGCCCGGGAATCAGGCGACCTTGTAGCTGACGAGCTCGTAGGTGTCGCGCTCGAGCTGGTTCAGCGCCCACGCCTCGAGGATCCGGGTGTGCCTGACGACCCGTTTCGGTCCCGGCGCGAACCAGATCGTTTCGTAGAGATAGGCCGGTTCGGCGACCGTGTTGAGCTGGTAGGGCGGACGGCCGCCCTGCAGATCGACGCGCATCGCCTCGAACGTCCCGGCCGGCACGGACACGCTTTCGGGACCGCTGACGCGGACGCGGATGCTCCACGGCAGCCCGAACATTGCGTCCCGCGGCATCACCGGCGGGGGCAGGCGCGAGCCCGGAGCGAGCGCGGTGAACGCCTGCAGGTACGGCGAGAACTCGCTCGCCACGAACCCCGGCAGCGCCCGGCTCACCTGCTCGATCCTGGAGGTGAAGGTCTGGACGTCGTCACCCTGCAGGCCCGCGACCGTCATGCGGTCGCGGATCGCCGTCGGCGTGACCTCCGCGACGACGTAGTCGATCGTCTGTGGCGGGACCGTTCGCCATCCGCTCCGGTACTGGTACCGCCAGCTGTCGCCGACGCGCGGCACCGCCGGCCCTGCCGGCTGCTGCGCCAGCAGCTGCGGCGACACGCCGGCCGCCAGCACTCCTAGTCCGCCGGCGATGACCAGCCGGCGCCGAACGGGGGACTGGGGTTCGAACCCGGACGCTTTGCGCTTCATGGCTTCCTCCTGGATCGCTCGTCGCACCCATGGTACGCCTGGACCGGCACGACGGATTCGCATCACCGTTGCGGCGGCCGGTTCGGGGAATCGCGATAGACCTCGCGCCCGTGGTCCCGGATGTCGCGGCGGAGGTCGCGACGCTCGTCGGGCGTCATCGTGGCCCCGCGGGGCGTCTCCTTGTCGCGCTCCCCCCGCATGTCCGCGGGCCGGGCGGGGGGCGGCATCGGCTGCGTCGGCGGCGGCCGGTCCGTCGCGCGGCGCCCCTGGGTCCCGCTCTGCGCCAGCGCAGGACCCGCGGCCGCGAGGGCCGCCGCAAGACCGGCGATCAGGATGATCCGCTTCATTCGGTGGCGTGCGCGGTAGTCCGAAGCTTGGTCGTCGTGCCGCCGCTGGTCAATGCCCCGGCGTGCCCGGTTCAAGCCGGGCCCGACCTGAGAGTACTGTAGGGCGCGCGTGTAAACAGTCTGTGTGGTCGGCCCGGGCCTTTGTAACAGCCTGTTTCGCCCGCCGGCAGCGGGCAACTTCGCGTTACCAATTCCTCACCGGACGCCCGCGCCGCGGCTACCATACGCAGCCATGGCCGACGCGAAGATCAAGATCCTGGTCGTCGACGACGACCTGCGGCTGCGGGACCTCCTCCACCGGTATCTCACCGAACAGGGATTCGTGGTCCGCGCCGTCGCCGACGCGCACGGCATGGACAAGCTGCTCGCCCACGAGCGGTTCGACCTCCTGGTGCTCGATCTGATGCTCCCGGGCGAGGACGGGCTCTCGGTGTGCCGCCGGCTGCGCGGGACGAAGAACGGCATCCCGATCATCATGCTCACGGCGAAAGGCGAGGACGTCGACCGCATCGTCGGCCTCGAGATGGGCGCCGACGACTATCTGGCGAAGCCGTTCAATCCGCGCGAGCTCGTCGCCCGCGCCAACGCGGTGCTGCGCCGGCGCGCCGCGCCGCTCCCGCCGGGCGCGCCCTCGCTCGAGGCGGAGTCGGTCGGCTTCGGGGGCATGACCGTGAACCTCGCCACCCGGGCGCTGACCAAGAACGGCGAAACGGTGTCGCTCACCACCGGCGAGTTCGCGCTGCTCAAGGTACTGGTCACGCATCCTCGCATTCCGCTGTCCCGCGACAAGCTCATGGAGCTTGCGCGCGGCCGCGAGTACGAGGTGTTCGACCGGGCGATCGACGTGCAGGTCTCGCGCCTGCGCAAGCTGGTCGAGCCCGATCCCGCGAGCCCGACCTTCATCCAGACCGTCTGGGGCTTCGGCTACGTCTTCGTCCCCGACGGCGCGAAGACTTGAGCCGGGCGGCCGTAAGCACACGCGACGTCACGGTTCGCGCGTACTGGCGCCGGTGCTCCCCCGCTCCCTCCTCTGGCGCGCGTTCCTGCTCATCGCGGGGCTCATCGTCGCCTCGGTGGCGGCGTACTTCCAGATCTTCCGCCTCTACGACCGCGAGCCGCGGGCGCGGCAAGCCGCGCAGATGGTGGTGAGCGTCGTGAACC
>JBOIFD010000115.1:0-15144 GCA_050741515.1 Burkholderiales bacterium | reverse complement strand
GCCTGCCGCTGTGGGACGTCGTGTTCGGCACCGCGCACCAGCCGGGCCACTGGCCGAAGAACTACGGGACGGTCAAGTTCCAGCCGCCGGAGGACTACCTCGGGCAGCTCGTCTACCCGTTCCGCCGGCGGAACGGGGCGCGCACGCCGTTCGGCTAGCCCGGATCGCCTATCCGCGGCAAGATCACGCACCCGCCGCGGCCCGAGCGTCCGCGGCGGGGTCCGCCATGAAGCTCTCCCTGACCATCATCACCAAGAACGAGGAGGCGTGCATTCGCCGCTGCATCGAGTCGGTGCCGTTCGCTGACGAGGTCATCGTCGTCGACTCGGGCAGCACCGACCGCACGGTGGAGATCTCCAGGGCGCTGGGCGCGCGCGTCGTGGTGACCGACGACTACCCGGGGTACGGCCCGCAGAAGAACCGGGCCCTCGACCTCGCCCGCGGCGACTGGATCCTCTCCCTCGACGCCGACGAGTGGCTGACGCCGGAGCTGCAGGAGGAGATCCCGCGGCTGATCGCGTCCGCTGCCGACGCGCCGGCGGGCTACCGGATCCGGCGGCGGTCGAGCTTCTGCGGGCGCGCCATGCGCCACTCCGGCTGGTGGCCGGACTGGGTCGTGCGGCTCGTGCGGCGCGGGCAGGGGCGCTTCAGCGACGAGCTCGTGCACGAGCGCCTGAACGTCGACGGCCGGGTCGGCGACGCCCGGGGGGTGCTCATGCACGAGGCGTTCACCGGGCTCGAGGACGTGCTCGGCAAGATGAACCACTACTCCAGCGCGGGGGCGCAAGTGCTCGCCGGGCGCGGGCGGACGAGCTCGGTCGTGCGCGCCGTGGCGCACGGGCTCTGGACGTTCCTCCGGACCTACCTCTTCCGCGCCGGCTTCCTCGACGGGCGCGAGGGGTTTCTCCTCGCCGTGTCCAACGCGGAGGGGACCTACTACAAGTACGTCAAGCTGATGCTGCTGGCCGAGCGCGACGGGACGCGGCGCTGACCCGGCCTGCTCCGCCGGGGCCCGCCTACTTGAGACCGCCGCCGACCGTGGAATAGATCGCCGGGTCCGGCTCCCAGTAGTAGGTCGTCAGGTGCCCGTCGCGCGAGAACTCCGCGGTCATCAGCATGAACGTCGTCGCTTCCATGAACCGGTAGCTGATCGAGTACGTGCCGAGCCAGTAGAGCTCGCGCATCCGGGCCGGGCCGGCCACCCCGACCACCTCCGGCTCGGTCATGCCCGGCTTGAGGTTGAGGAAGTTCTGCTGGGTCATCAGGTTGCGCACGTCGCGGACGGCGCCGTCGGCGCCGAAGACCACCCGCCAGGTGTAGTAGCCGGACGGCTGCAGCGTGTAGTCCCAGTAGGGCTCGCCGGTCCGAAGACGGCCCTCGGCGAAAGGCTTGCCGCCCAGCCGGGCGACATCGGCCTGCGCCATCCCCGGCGTCACCGAGGAGCCGACCCGCGCCGCGCACCCGGCGACGGCGAACAGCAGCGCAATCCAGAGCAGCTTTCCCATTGCACGGTCCCCTCGAGAATCGCGTATATCCTACGCCGTCAGAGCGTAAACACCCCGGCGGCCCGGGGCAATCCATCTTGATCCTCCACCGACGCCGACCGCCGTGCGCCTCCACCGTGCCCTAAGACCTTCCGCGTAGCCGTTCCGGCCGGTACCCGGCGGCGACCGGCTGTCGTATCCTAGCGCGACAACTCCTAGAACAAGGGCGCGCTGCGCGTGAGGATCCTGCTCGTCGACGGTCATCCGCTCTTCCGCGGCGGGATGAAGTTCCTCCTCGGCAGCCTCGATGCCGAGGTGGGCCTCGACGAGGCCGGCGATTGCGCCGCGGCGCGCGCGCTCGCCGGCGCCGGCCACTACGATCTCGTGCTGCTCGACCCCGAGCTCCCCGGGATGGACGGAATGGACGCGCTCGTCGCGCTGCGCGCCGCGTTTCCCGCGACGCCGGTGGTGGTGCTCTCCAAGGACGACGATCCAGCGGCCGTGCGTGCGGCGATCGACGCCGGCGCGATGGGGTTCATCCCGAAGTCGTCGCCCGCCGAGATCATGGTGGACGCCCTCAGGCGGGTGCTGGCGGGCGGCGTCTATCTCCCCGCGACGGACGCCGCGGCGAGACGGGGGCTGAGCCTTGTCTGATCTCGCGCTCGTCGGTCCGGCCCGGTCGTCGTCCGCCGTGGCGGCGGCGCCCGCGCCGGACGTGACCGACGAAGCCCGCCGCCGCGCCCACCTCCGGCTGCAGCAGCTGGCGCTGCTCGGTCGCCAGGCGACGCGCTCGCCGTTCGTGATCCTGATCGCGGTCGCGTTCGTCGCCTACGCGGTCTGGGACCAGGTGCCGCAGTGGCTCGTCTGGGCCTGGGGCGCGGCGCTCTGCGCGATCCTCTTCACCCGGCGCGCGTACGCGTTGCGCCTGCTGCGGTCGCCGCCCGCGGATGCGACCGCCGCGCTGCGGACGATGGTGCTGTTCGCGGCCGCGAACGGCATCGCCACCGGCGCCGCGGCGCCGCTGTTCTTCGGCTCGCTGCCGTACGCCGATCGCGCGCTGCTGACGATGGTGCTCGTCTGCTGGTCGGCGGGCGGCGTCGCGACCGCAGCCGCTTATGCCGGAGCGTTCTTCGCGTTCATTCCGGCGGCGCTGGGTCCGCTCGCGCTGATGTGGGCGCTCGATGGCGAGCCGCACGGCGTGTTCCTCGGCGTCCTGATCGTGCTGTTCGCGCTGGTGCTGTCGCTGTTCGTGCGCGACAACGAGCGCGTGCTGCGCGAGTCGTTCGGCATCCGCTACGAGAACGAGCGCCTCATCGAGGAGCTCGAGCGCGAGCGCCTGGAGGCGGCGCTCGCGCGGGACCGCGCGGAGGATGCCGATCGCGCCAAGTCGCGCTTCCTCGCCGCGGCGAGCCACGATCTGCGCCAGCCGCTCCACGCCCTGTCGCTGTTCGCCGCCGCGCTCACGTTGCGCGCGTCCGCGAGCGGCTCGGGCCGGATCGCCGGCAACATCCGCGAAGCGGTGGAGTCGCTCTCGAAGCTCGTGGACTCGCTGCTCGACATCTCCAAGCTCGACGCCGGCGCGATCCATCCCGAGATCCAGCTGGTCGACGTCGGAACGCTGGTCGAGCGCATCGGTCAGGATTTCGCGCCGGTCGCGCAGGCGAAGGGCCTCGAGCTCCGCGCCTCGACCGCCGCGGCCCTGGCGCACACCGACCCGGTGCTGCTCGAGCGCATCGTCCGGAACCTGGTGGACAACGCGATCAAGTACACCGCCCGCGGCAGCGTCGCGCTCGCCGTCGAATCGCGCGGCCGCGACGTCTGCGTCGCGGTCCGCGACACCGGGCAGGGCATCCCGGCGGCCGAACGCGAGCGGATCTTCGAGGAGTTCTACCAAATCGGCAATCCGGAACGGGACCGCGCCCGCGGGCTCGGACTGGGCCTCGCGATCGTGCGCCGCCTCGCCCGCCTCCTCGGCTGCGAGATCGAGCTCGACACCGCGCCCGGCGCGGGGTCGACGTTCGCGGTGCGCATGCCGCTCGCGCCGGCCGATGCGCTGACCGGCGACCTCCGGCCGATCGCGGGCCCGGCGGCTGCGATCGAAGCGGATGCCAGCGCCCTGCGCGGGTTGCACGTGCTCGTGCTCGACGACGAGCCTGCGGTCCGCACGAGCATGCGGGCGCTGCTGGGCGCGTGGGGCTGCCGCGCCACGGTGTGCAGCGGGCTCGCCGAAGCGGCGCGCCTCCTGACGGCGCACCCGCCGGGAATCGACGTCATCGTGGCGGACCTCCGGCTGCGCCAGAACGAGAGCGGGATCGAGACCGTGCGGGCGCTGCGCGCGCACGTCGGCGAGGTCCCGGCGCTGCTGGTCACGGGCGACACCGCTCCCGAGCGCCTGCGCGAGGCGGCAGCGAGCGGGCTGCCGCTGCTGCACAAGCCGGTGTTCGCCGACGCGCTGCGCAACGCGATCCTGACCGCGCTCGGTCGCTGACGCCGATTCACGCGCCCGGGCGATGCGCTATCGACCGGAATGGCTGTCGGAGGGCGCCGAGGTCCTGGCCGCGCGCCTGGGTGAAGACCCGCCGCCGGTCTACGACGTCGTCGTGGTCGGCAGCGGGTACGGCGGGGCCGTGGCCGCGGCGCGGTTCGCGGGCGCCGAAGTTCCCGGGCGGAACCGACCGCTGAGCGTCTGCGTGCTCGAGCGCGGTAACGAGTACGTCGTCGGATCGTTCCCGAACCGGCTGGCGGAGCTGCCCGGCTACGTCCGGTACAGCCGCCATGACGATCTGAAGGTGAAGGGCCGGCGCGACGGCCTGTTCGACTTCCGGATCGGCGCGGACGTGAATGTCCTGCTGGCGAGCGGCCTGGGCGGCGGCTCGCTGATCAACGCCGCGGTCGCCGAGCGCGCAGCCGCCGCGCTTCGCGATCCGGCCTGGCCCGACGCGATCCGCTCCGATCCCGAGCAACTCGACGGCTGGTACAAGCGCGCGGAAGCGATGCTGGGCGTGCCCGAGGAGCGCACCGACGCCTTCACGGGGTACGGGAAGTACCAGGAGTTCGAGAAGTTCATCCAGAGCTTCCGCGAGTTCGAGAAGTTCACCTGGGGCCGGCCCGCCGCCGAGACGCACGTCGAAGCGGCTCGGCCCGCGAAGCTCGCGATCCGGTCCGGCGCTGCCGGGCCGAACGACCACGGCGTGCACCAGGAGCCGTGCATCGGCTGCGGCGATTGCGTCACCGGATGCAATTTCAGCGCCAAGAACACGCTCGCCATGAACTATCTCCCGCACGCGCGACGGCTGGGAGCCGAGCTCTATACCGGCGCAACGGTGCTCTACGTCGAGCAGACGGACGGGGACGACGGCGCGCGCTGGAGCGTCGCCTATCGCCTCACCGGCGAGAAGCGTCCGGACCGGGCCGCGAACCTGCACCGCGTGCGGGCGCGCCACGTGGTGCTCGCGGCCGGGACGCCCGGATCACCCGAGATCCTGATGCGTTCCCGAGCGCGCGGGCTGCGGCTCTCGACCGAGCTCGGGAAGCGATTCTCGGGCAACGGCGACATGATCAGCGCGCTCTATGCGCAACGCCGGAAGGTCAACGCGGCGCCGGCAGAGCACGCGCCGTTCAGGATGCGCGACGTCGGCCCGACGATCACGGGGATCGCTCAGGCCCGAACCGTGAGCGGCGAGCGCCTGACGCTCGAGGAACTCGCGATCCCCGGGCCGCTCCGGCGCCTGTTCGAGGAGGTCGTCACGACCGCGGCGCTCCCGGTGCAGCTCGGCCGGTCGGATTGGTCGACGCACGCGCCCCGCGAACCCGACTCCGCCGCCGTCGATCAGGACGCCATCGCGAGCACCCAGATCTTCGCGGCGTTCGGCGACGACGGCGCGCGCGGCCGCCTCGAGATGGTCGATGGCTGGGAGTCCTGGGACTGGGACGGCGCCATCACGGTGGCGTGGCCGAACGCCGGCAGCGAGCGCGTCTACGCCCTCCAGGACCGCCTGCTCGGCATCGACTGGGGATCGGGCGGGCGCTATCTCCGGAGCCCGCTGTGGCAGCCGCTGCCGGCGGGGCTCTCGGCCGCGCTGTCCGGCCCGAAAGCGGAGGGCAAGCTGCTCACGGTGCACCCGCTGGGCGGATGCCCGATGGGGAACGACCGCGACGCCGGCGTCGTGGACGACATCGGCCGCGTCTTCGACCTGGAGGGCGGCGCGACCACCTACGAAGGCCTGCTCGTGCTCGACGGCTCGATCGTGCCGTGCGCGCTCGGCACGAACCCGCTGCTCACCATCACCGCCCTGGCGGAGCGCGCCGTGGCGCGCTACGCCGCGGCCCAGGGCTGGCGGCTCGACGTCGAACGGGAGCCGCCCCATGCGGTCGGCAAGACCCTTCCCGCGGGCCCACCGAGGATCGAGGTCCATCAGCCTGCCGAGGCCAGGACCGAGATCCGCTTCGCCGAACGGATGAAGGGCCCGCTCGAGCTCCCGGGCGCGGCGAGTCCCAGGGTGAGCTGCGTGCTGGACACGGAGTTCGAGCCGTTCGAGCCCCGGGGGCTGCTGCGCGGGAGCGACTACCGGGTGCGAATCAGGAGCGCAAGCCTCACCGCGCGGGACGCCGCGGCTGCGGTGAGCGGCGACGTCTATTGGCTCGAGATCGGCCGGACCAGGGGTCTTTGGCGCACGCTGCGCGCGCTTCGCACCTGGGCGCGGACCCGCGCGCTCGCGGACTTCTTCGCACAGCGCCGCAAGGAAGGGTTCCGCGGCTTGCTGAAGGGGATCGGCCAAATGGGGTCGATCGTCAGACTCGCGACGAACGCGGGCGAGGTGCGGTATCTGCGCTACGAGCTCGTCCTCGACGAGGATCTCGGGGAGAAGGACCGGGTACTGCTGCGCCGCGGGACCCGCATCGCCGGGCGCAAGACCTTCGAGTACTCGTTCGGCGGCAATCCCTGGCGGCAGCTCTCCGAGATGCCCGTGACCATCGACGGGCGGAAGGCCGGCACGCTCACGGTCGACCCGCTGCACCTGCTGCGCCGCTACGCGATGCAGCTGCAGACGGTCGCGCAAGCCGACGCGCCGAACGCGCTCGTGGATTTCGCGTCGATCGCCCTCTACATGGCGCGGCTGATCTTCAAGATCCACTTCTGGAGCTTCCGGCTGCCCGAGTACGAACGGCGCGATCCGCGGCGCGCCGAGCGCCGGCTGCCGGGCGAGCTCCCGGGGCTCGTGCGCCGCGTTCGCACCGTGCAGGTGCCGGTCGATGAGCGGGCGAGCACGCTCGCCCTGCCGGTCACCAACTACCGCAGCCAGGGCTTCGCTCCGGACTCGTCGCGACCTCCCGTGGTGCTGTTCCACGGGTTCGGCTCCAGCGGCGTGCAGTTCGCGTTTCCCCTCGCCGGCCGGCCGCAGGAGAATCTCGTCGTCCATCTCGCCGCGCAGGGATACGACGTCTGGGTGCCGGAGCTGCGCACCAGCATCGGCGTGCCCTCGTCGCGCAGCGAATGGACGCTCGACGAGGTGGCGAAGAACGACATCCCGTCCATCGTCGACCTGGTCCTCCGCGAAACCCAGGCGCGCGAGGTCGACGTCGTGGCGCACTGCATCGGCTCGGCGATGTTCTGCACCGCGGTGCTCGCCGGCGGGCTGCAGCGCGACGGCGCCCGGCCCGACGACCGGGAGCGCGTGCCGAGCCGGATCCGCCGCGCCGTGCTGCTGCAGGTGGGTCCGCTCGTCACGCTGTCCGCGGCGAACCGGTTCAACGCGCGGCTCATCACCTTCCTGCGCCGCTACGCCGCGGTCGACCACGTCGACAGCTCGATCGAGGCGGAGCGCGCCGACTGGGTGGACGCGCTGGTCGACCGGGTGCTGAACACCTATCCCTACCCGGAGGAGGAGGCGAAGCATCACCGCCCGTGGCCGCCGTGCGACCCGCAGACGCACATCGCCAACTGCAACCGGTCGGCGGGCGTGTTCGGGAGGCTGTTCGAGCACGCCAACGTCGACCGGCCGATGCTCGATGCCCTCGGCAATCTCCTCGGCCACACCAACCTCAAGACCTTCGAGCAGACCCTGCATTACGCGACCCAGCGGCGGCTGACCGACTACGACGCGACCAACGCCTACGTGACGCGCGCGAACCTCCGGGCCCACTTCCACTTTCCGGTCCGGTTCCTGCACGGCTCGCGGAACGCGGTGTTCTCGCACCGGACGGCGCGCCGGTCCTTCGACCTGCTCCGCGAAGTGAACCCGGAGTCGGTCGTCGAGCGGCAGTTCCTGCGCGGCTACGGCCATCTCGACCCGCTGATCGGAAAGAAGGCCGACGCGGAGGTGTTCCCGCGGATTTCGCAGTTTCTCGCCCGCGAGGTCGCGGACCGGCGGGTGCCCGCGGCGCAGCCGCGCGTTGCCCTCGACCGGGAGGCGCGCGCGAGGCGGCCGCTCGTCGGGCCGGTGCTGGGCTGGACACGGTGGGACCGGGAGGAGGGCCGATGGGTGGCGCGCGTCTGGTGCCGCGCCGACGACGTCTACGCCGACCCGTCGCACGTGATGACGATGCTGTACGTCGACGGCAGGCCGCTCCCGCAGACGTTCGTGCCGCACGGTCTGGCGGACCGATCGGTCGAGACGGACCGGTCCGGGATCGAGACGCTGGTCGCCCTCGACGTCCCGATCGACGTCGACGGCGGGGATGTCGAGATCTTCGTCGCGAGCACCTACGACGCGTCGGGCGGGCACGACGGGAAGCGGAAGCTGCAACCCGCACGCGCTGCCGCGCTGAGAGCGAACGCCGAGCGCGAGCGGGCGAAATGGCGCGCGCGCGTGGCGCGCTCGCAGCAGGCGGTTCGCACGGTCGACCCCGGGTACGACGCACGGCACGACTCCGTGGTGGTACGCAAGGCGCTGCTGGAGGCGCTCGACCGGCAGCGCACGACCATCTCGTTCGCGCTCGCGAGCTGCCGCTACGCCGCAACCGTCGTCGACCGCGAAGCGGCGGACTGCATGTTCGGAAGGCTGCGCGCGCTGGTCGCGAACGGCGCGCCGGACCGCCCGGCGCTGCTGCTGCTCGTCGGCGACCAGATCTACGCCGACGCCACCGCCGGCACGTTCGATCCGAAGACCCGCCGCGAGCGCTTCTACGAGTCCTACCACGAGGCGTGGAGCGCGCCCAACGCGCGCGCGGTGATGCGCGAGCTGCCCACCTACATGATGATGGACGACCACGAGGTGGACGACGACTGGACGGCGGCGGCGGGCGGCGACCCGCAGACGGCGATCTGGGGCCTGAAGGCGTTCCGCGGGTACCAGTGGCTGCATTCGCCGCGCAATGCGCCGCAGCTGGCGGACGGCCGCGAGCGGCACTTCTACTGGTTCGACGCGGCCGGCTTCCCGTTCTTCGTGTGCGACACCCGCGTCGACCGCGTGCCCGGAGCGCAGATCATGGACGAAGCGCAGCTCGGGTTCCTGACGGCCTGGCTCCGGGACCCCGAGCGCCCGCAGCATCGGCACCGGTTCATCGTGTCGCCGAGCCTGGTCGTGCCGTTCCGCGGGGAGGCGCAGCGCCGCGGGCGCCCTCATCCGGACGCGTACCTGCGGCGCTCGGACGGCTGGGAGGCGTTCCCCGACTCGCTGCGCGCGCTCATGCTGTGCATCGCGACCGAGGAGATCAGGAACGTGGTGTTCCTCTGCGGCGATGCGCACGTCTCCATGGCGAGCCGGATCTGGTTCGAGCACGACGACGGCCGGCGCCGGGACCTCGGCACCGGCTGCGTCGTCTCGTCCCCCCTCTACGCGCCGTTCCCGTTCGCGAACAGCCGGGCCGAGGAGTTCGCCGACGCCGGTGAGCTCGAGCTCGGCGGGGGCTGGACGATGCGCTACGCGACCGAGGGGCCGATGATCGAGCGGGACAGCTTTGCGGTGGTGCACGCCGATGCGAGCGCAGCGCCGCCGTCCCTGCGGATCGCGTACCACCGGCGGGACCGGGAAGCGCCGGACCGGCGGACGCTCCCCGGCGTCGCGGCGCCGTGATCCCGCGCGCCTGACGGCGCGACCGGCGTGCATTCCTCCCTCGGCGCGTGCCCCGGGGGGTGACGCGCGGCAATACTTCCTCGAACGCGGCCTCCCGGCTGTTTGACAATGGCATGAACCGCGCGGCCTCCCGGGCCGCACGGCAGGGATGAAGCCCTGCCGCTTCTCCCCCCGGCCGGCGCGCCGGGATCGCACGGCCCTCGATCGACAAGACCGCCAGGGATCGCGACGGAGGTGAGGCATGCACGACGTGGTGACGAGGCTGGTCGACGTGCCGCTCACGCGGATGTTCGTGCTCGCGGGCGTGATCTTCCTGCTGGTCGCGGTGCTCGGCCGCATCGAGGGCAAGATCGAGCCGGGCAAGCTCGGCCGGATCGGCGCGAGCGTCGTCGGGAGCATCCTGCTCCTCGTGGGCCTCGCCATGCACGCCCTGGAGGGCGAGCAGCTGCGGGAGTGGCTCCGCGAGAGCGCGGCTCAGCAGCCGGCCGCCGAGCGCGCGCGGGATGCCGGCGCGGCCGGCGCCCGGGGCCACGTCGTGCGCCAGGCTGCTGCGGCCGAGAAGGGCCCGGCCAAGAACGCCGGCGAGGAGAAGTACGCGATCAAGGTGCTCGCGGGCACCTACGGGCGCAACTGCGGCGCCAAGCCGGGGAACGCCACCGCGCATCTCGCGCGCGCCTGCGACGGCCGCGCGAGCTGCGACTACCGGATCGATGCGTCGACGCTGGAGGATCCGGCGCCGAGCTGCGACAAGGACTACGCGGCGGAGTGGCGGTGCGGGGCCGGGCCCGCGGTCTACGCTGCGTCGGTGTCCGGCGAAGCCGGCCGGGGCGGGAGCCTGTCGCTCGTCTGCTCGAGCCGGTAAAGGCGCCCGGGCCGTCGTCCGGCGCGGCGCCTACTTCCGCGGTTCGTAGCCCGCCATCCGCTCGACCGCCGCGCCCGTGAACGGATCGAACGGGGCGCTCGGGTCGACGGGCCAGCACCCGCTGATGTCGTCCACGATGACCATCTGCGCGCCGGGGAACTTCGCCTTCAGCGCCGGCGTGATCGGTCCCGACAGATCGATCGGGCTGATCGTGTTGCGATAGACGATCCTGCTCTGAGCGTCGTAGACGATGTAGCACATCGCGGAGCCGTACGCGGGCATCCCGCCCAGCAGCACGGCCGACAGCATGAGTGCGCGCTTCATGGTGCCCCCTCGGTAACCCGGTAAGCCTATTCGAGTCGGCGCCGCCGCAGCCGCTCGATCGCGTGGCCGGATGCGCAATATGCCACGTTCCGGCGCCCGCGGCGCCCCCTCAGTCGAGGAGATTGCGCTCCTTCATCCAGTTCGAGCACAGGTCGACGGCCTGCTGCAGGCACTCCGGCTGGCCCGCGTAGTAGTGGGTCGCCCCCTTGATCGCCTGCAGCGTCTTGTCCGGGCTCTGCGCGGCGCGGTAGATCCGCCCGGTATGCGGCTGCGGCACGGCGTCGTCGGCCGTGTTCTCGATCGCGAGCAGCGGGACGGTGACGCGTGCCGCGCAGCGCTCGCCGTGGGCGTTGGTGTCGTCCACCGACCACTGCGAGAGCCACGCCCTCAGGGTCGAGAATCGGGCGAGACCGACCGGGCCGGTGTTCACCGTCTCGGGGTGGCCGAGGAAGCACGTGCCCACCTTGCGGTCGTTCGGGTCGATCCCCCCGTCGAGGAAGCGCGGCTCGGCCATCGTTCGATGGGTCACGAAGCCGCGCTCGAGCTCCTTCCCGCCCCGCCGGCGGAGCCGCTCGAGGCTCTCCTTCGCCCAGGCGGTCCGCCGTCGGATTCGCGCGAGCTGGGCCGCGCGAAAGCGCTCCAGGAACTCGCGCGAGTACGGCGGCCGGTGGCGCGGGTCGTAGAGATCCAGCTCGGGATCGCGGTCGTCGGGATCGTCCTCGTTCCGCACCGACGGATCGATCCAGTCGGCGAGGCAGACCGCGCGCGAGACGTGCGCCGCCTGGAAGATCATCGCATCGCCCGGGATCAGCCTGGCACCCTTGACGTCGACCGGATCGCCGGCGGGCGTCCGGGTGATCGTCGGCTGCTCGGCTTGCGACTGGTAGAGGAGCGCGAGCGAGCCGCCCCCGGACCAGCCGACGATGACGACCTTGCGGTATCCCCAGACCTCCTTGGCGTGGCAAACGTAGGCGCCGAGGTCGAGGATGACCTTCTCCATGATGAGCGGCGCGTCGTTGCGGGCGTAGCGGCTCGCGGCGCACAGCACGTGCGCGCCGTGCTCGGCCATGGCGCGGGGCATCGGCAGGAGCTGGAGCGTCGTCGCCGGGTGCATGTACACGAGCAGCGTCGGCGACGGCCGCCCCTTCGGCACGAAGCGGATCCCCTCCAGGTTCACCATCCCCTGGCCGCCGGCGAAGCCGTAGACCTCGCGGAACTCGGCTGCTTCCGCGTACTTCACGTGGACCCATTCGGGCCGGACCTCGAAGGTCTGGCGGGTGCCGGGCACGGATTCTCCTCGCGGAATCGAAAGCGGGACCATCAGCGCTCATCTGATTGCACGAGCACGGGCTTGATATCGACGACTGGCGTTCCGTCGATCGCCTCCATTGGTGCGACCCTCATCCTCTGCCCTGCGACTTCCAGGACCGAAACCCTATGCAGCCCCACAGGGTTGGGACGATCGGGCGACCGCGTCGCGAACACGCCCGTTAACGGGGTCTCGAGTCTCCCGCGGGGATGCACCTGAAGCACGTCGCGTCGTGCGCGGTGCAGCCACGTTAGAACGATAAGCTGGTCGCCAGCTGTGATGCCGACAAGTCCTTGCGCTACCCGAGCCGTGAGCTCCAGCCAGGCTTCGGGAGCACCTTCATCTCCCTGGAGTGGTGCCGCCTCGAGACTGGCGAGCCGGGAGCGTATGACACCGATGGGTTGGAACGTGTAGCTGCTTTCGTTCATATCCGGTCCTAACGGCGAAGGAACGAGCTGGGAATACCGCCGCGCCTTTGACGACGAACGATGGGCCGAATGGAACACCCGCACCTGTCGCGCCGCGCTTCGCGGCGCGCCTCGGCGTGCAGCATCAGCGCGAGCAGCCCCAGCGCCTCGGGCTCCTGCGGCAGCAGCGATGCGACGAGACGCCCGAGCCAGATCCCTTCCTCTGCCAGGCCGTGGGTCGGACGCCCCGTGCGAAGCGCTCCCCTGCATCGCGTGGCTAGCCGTGTACATCGCGACTATCCTTGGGCGCGTCGCCGCGCTCCCTGAATCCGTAGTCCCGCAGCACAGATGCGACTCGCAATCGGTAGTCCGCAAATACGCCCCTGCGCCCCCTCGCCTGAGCGTTTCGATGCGACTCCACATTCCGCCATTTGCGAACTGCTGCCTCATCACGCCAGAACGAAAGTGAGAGGTATTTTCCCTTTGTCACCAGGCTCTCGAAACGCTCGATTGATATGAATCCGTCAATTCTCTCCAAATCAGACCCGAGGGCGGCTGCCAGATCGAAGTACTCCCCGGCTTTTCCTTCAGCCGGCCAGATTTCAAAAATCACTGCGATCACCGCCGCCTCCTGTGGCCCGCGTCGATTTCAGCTGCGCTCATAGTGTGGTGTTGGCTGAGTCGATGGTGGTTGGTGGGGGTTGCGACGCCCAAAACGCTCGCGTCGAGCGGCCGCCGACGAGCGAAGGCCCAGAACACTTGCGTGAAGGCCTCATGGCTCACGCTTTCGGAGCATCGAGTCGGCGTCCGAGACAAATGGCGTGCGTGTCCGCTTGTCGAAAAGACAAAGGACGCGACCGCGCTTGTTTTTCATGTGAGGCTGCGGATAACGACCATCGATGACCACCGCGGTGAAGCCTGCGCGATCATCAAAATCCACAATGTTTCCACCCGGCTTGGCGTCACGCAAATTGCTCGCCGCAGCGCAAGCGGACACGACCTCCTTTGCGTGAGCTGCCCACGCATCAGGAGTGGTGCCATGAGCGACGCCGACCGTGGCGATGTCGATGAATCCGATTGCGACCGCCGTAAGAAAGATGTACGCGGTCCGAAAGGTTTTCATATGGCTCAACCCTGGCGTGCGCGACACGAGTTCGGGGCCCAACGCTCGCGCTGCGCCGCCGCCGAGGAGGGAACCGCCAGCAAGCGAAGCGCGCTGGCGGCGGTCGGCTCGAGGGCGGGGTTGGGCGTCATTGCGCTAAGCGAGTCGCGTCGGCATTGCAGACAGGCTTGAGTTGCGTCCCTGAAGTTAGCACCCGGCGCCCCAAGGTTCTCCCTTGTAAGTAATTGAGATTTCTTGTATTACTGCTGCTCGATGCGCTTGAAGTCGCGCGGAGGTAAATTACAGATATTCAGGTAGTTATGTTTATTAGCCGTAATGTAGGCTGAAAATAAACTCTTTACTACCGTGTAATGACAAATGGCCTTTATGGTAGTAAACGATTCTTAATCAATGGCATTTAACACAGAACAGCGTCGACAACTCCAGAACCTCCTTCAATTCTACGAGACTTGGAAGGAGGTTTCGCGAAACCTCGCCCAGCTCCGTGGCGGGATGTACTGGCGCGTCATAAACAGCAAGGAGTACCTATACAAGTACGTCACGAGCTCCGGAATCAAGCAGTCCACATCGATAGGCCCGAAAACTCCGGAGACCGAGGTGATTGCCGAAGACTTTCAGCAAGCCAAGAAGGATCTTCAAGAGCGACTCGAGGCTATCAAAGGGCGCATAAACACGCTTGCTCCCATCACGCGGGTGCTCAACCTACCGGCAATTGATGAGACGGCTGGCAAGATCCTTCGGGCGCTAGACCAAGTTGATCGTGTCGGCAAGAACATCCTCGTTATCGGCACTTGCGCGATGACGGCCTACGAGATGACGGCCGAAACACGATTCGCGGAGGGCTTCGACGCAACCGAGGACCTCGACTTGACGATCGTTGTCGATCCCGATAATCCGAGCGATTCTGACCTCCCTCGCCGGCTATTGCTGACGCTGAAGGAGGTGGACAAAAGCTTTGTGGTCAGCCACTCGTCTTCCAAGACGGTCGTGAACAAAAGGGGGTACCGGGTGGACCTGCTCATGAGCAACGAGTTGGCGCCTGCTATGCAGCGCTCCATGCCTTGGAAGCCGGAAGCGCTCGAAGGGCAGGAATGGCTCGCGTTGGGAACGCCGGTTCGGCAGATCCTCGTCGACCTCAACGGATGGCCCGTGCTCGTAACTGCACCTGACCCTCGCTACTTCGCCTTGCATAAGTTGTGGCTCAGTAAACGTCCGAAGCGGATTCGCGAAGGCAAGGCGCCGAAGGATGCCGCTCAAGGCAAGATGCTGTTGAAGGCGATCCAGGAATTCATGCCGCACTACCCCATTGACGACGAGTTCATCCAGTTGCTACCCAGCGCGCTGCGCCAAATCCTGGACGCTTTCCAAGCCGACACAGCGAAGGAAGCTCGGCGATTTCTATCCGGCGAGTCGCGAGATTAAGCAGGAACGTAGGTCAACCTGATCACATCCTCGCCAATCCGGTCATTAGTCATAAGGCGGAGCGGCGGCCGGGGTCCGGCGAAATATGGTTTGCCGTGACCAAGCACGACGGGATGCAGGTAGATTCGATACTCATCGATCAGGCCAAGTTCGGTGAGGCTTTGCGCCAAGTCCGGGCCAGCAACTTCGATCTCCCCG
>JBOIFD010000114.1:0-12180 GCA_050741515.1 Burkholderiales bacterium | reverse complement strand
GCGCAGTGAGCGGGGCGCGCCGCCGCGCGATCGTCAAGTTCGGCAGCCTCGGTCTGCTCGCCGCCGCGTTGCCGGCGCGCGCCGCGAACGACAAGCTGCCCGAGATCGTGCAGCCGGCGACGCCGACGCGCGCGGCGTTCATGGAGCGTGCGCTCGAGATGCGCCGTCTCGCGACCGAGCGTGGCGACCAGCCCTACGGGGCGGTCATCGTTCGGGGCGGGAGGATCGTCGGTGAAGGCGTAAGCGCGGTCATCACCACGCCCGATCCGACCGCCCACGCCGAGATGCAGGCGATCCGCGACGCCGCGCGGCGCCTGCGCACGCGGGATCTGTCGGGCTGCGAGATGTACGGGACGTCGCGCGCGTGCCCGATGTGCGAGGCCGGCGCGTACTGGGCCGGCGTCGCGCGCCTGTGGTACGGCGAGTCGATCGCGGACGGCGGCGCGCCGCGGCTGCGCTGACCGCCGGTCCGCCGCTCAACCCTACTCCACCGCTCCCGCGCGCCGCGCGCTCTCGATGAGCGAGGCGCGCAGCAGGAACGCCCGGTGGCGGGCCGGGTCGGCGGCGGTCTCCGCGAGCTCGCGGAAGCGCTCGGCGCGCCGCGCCGGGTCGCGCTCCTCGAGCCGCCGCTTGTTGGCGACGGTCTGCTCCTGCACGTACTCGATGTTCAACGGCCGGCGACGGCGCTCGTAGCGGTCTAGCAACGCTTCGTCCGCCCGGCGCCTGATCACCTGATCGAGCAGGCCGGCGAGGTCCCACGCTTCGTGGATACCGCAGTTCAACCCCAGCCCGCCGATCGGATTGTTCACGTGCGCCGCGTCGCCGCAGAGGAACACTCGCCCCTTCCGGAACTGCTTCGCGACCCGCTGGTGCACGTGGTAGAGGTTGAGGTGCACCACGTCGCCTTCACCGTCCGGCACGTGCACGCGCGCGAGCCGCGCGCGCACCGCGTCGTCCGACAGCGCCTCCGCGTCGGCCTCGTCCTCGCGGGTGGGAAACACCGCCCGCCAGCGCCCCCTCCCGTCGTCGCCCGCGACCTTGAAGAGGTTGGTCCATTCGCCGGGATCGGCCATGTAGTTGCGCAGGCAACAGGGCAGCGCCGACTGGAAGTCGAACGTCGTCGTGATGACGAGGAATCGCTCCGGCCAGGTGTAGCCCTCGAACTCGATGCCGAGTTCCTTCCGAATCGTGCTCCGGCCGCCATCCGCAGCGATCACGTAATCGGCGGTGAGCTCCCGGGTGCCGCCCTCGTCGTCGGCGCGGACGACGACCCGATCGGCGTCCTGGGACAGCCCGGTTACCCGCGCGCCGGGGCGCACGTCCACGTCCGGCATCCGGCGCAGCCGCGCGATCGCCATGTTCGCGAGCTTGTGCTGCTCGGTCTGGACGACGTACGGGAACGGCGTCTCGCCGCGCAGCCGCTCGAAGTCGAACTCGGCGACGAGGCGCTTCGTCGGGCGGTCCCAGAACTGGAAGTGGCGCGCGACCAGACCCTGGGCGATGTACTCGTCGATCAACCCGAGCTCGGCGAGGATCTCCAGCGTGGGCGGTTGGGTGGTCGATGCGCGCGGGCTGTCGTCGACCTTCCGCTCGGCTTCCAGCAATGTGACGGGATGGCCGCGCTGCGCGCACGCGAGCGCCGCCACCGTGCCCACCGGCCCGGCGCCGACCACGAGAATCCGCTGCCGGCTCACCCGTGCTTGACTCAGACCGTCCCGCCGATATGATATTCCGATGCGGAGCGTCCACGCGATACGGAGCGTCCACGACGTGGGAGGCCTCGACTTCGGCGCGGTGCCGCTCCACGACCACGAGATGGAACCGTGGGAGAAGCGCAGCAACGCGGTCGCCGACGCGCTGCGCCAGAAGCATCTCGCGACCCTCGACGAGCAGCGGCGGCGCGTCGAGTCGCTCGGCGACCGCGTCGGCACGCGGCTTCCGGACGCGCCGAAGGGAGACCCGCCATGATCCGCTCCGCCTTGTGCGCGCTTGCGATCCTCGCCGCCGCCGCGCCGCACGCGTTCGCGCAAGCGTGGCCGCAGAAGCCGGTGCGCGTCGTCGTACCGTTTCCGCCCGGCGGCGTGACCGACGGCATCGCGCGCATCGCGGCGGACTGGCTCGGCGGCCGGCTCGGCCAGCCGGTGATCGCGGAGAACCGGCCGGGCGCGAGCGGCGCGATCGCAGCGGAGTTCGTCGCGCGCTCCGCGCCGGACGGCTACACGCTGTTCGCGGCCGCGACGCCGCAGCTCGCGATCGTCCCGCACGTCCAGAAGATCGCTTACGACCCGGTGAAGGACTTCGCGCCGATCTCGATCGTCGGCTCGAACGCGTTTGCGCTCGGCGTCAACGACGCGATTCCGGCGCGGACGCTGCCCGAGTTCGTGGCGTACGTGAAGGCGCGCCCCGGACAGCTGAACTTCGCTTCGGCCGGCTCCGGCACCGTGAGCCATCTGACCATGGCGCTCTTTCTCGCGCGCGCCGGGCTCGACATGCAGGCCGTCCTCTACAAGGGCGGCGGCCCGGCGATGGCCGACGTCGTCGCCGGCCACGTGCCGGCGTACTTCGGCAACCTCAACGAGCTGATCCCGCACGCAAGATCGGGACGGGTCAAGGTGATCGCCGTGTCCGGCGAGAGCCGTGCGGCGCAGCTGCCCGACGTGCCGACGGTCGCCGAGCAGGGCTACCCGGGCTTTCGCACCGTCACGTGGAACGGCCTGGTGGCGCCGGCGGGAACGCCGCCCGAGGTGATCGATCGGGTCGCGCAGGAGCTGGGCGCCGCGTGCCAGGACGCGGGCTTCGCCGAGCGGCTCACGAAGATCGGCGTGGACCCGGTCTGCAGCTCGCCGGCCGAGTTCAGTCAGGCGGTGCGCCAGGATCTCGAGCTTTGGAAGGGCGCGGTGCGCGCGGCGGGGATCAAGCCCCGGCAGTAAGCGCCATGGCGCTGCGCGTCGCCATCCCCGATCTCGTCTCGCCGTCGTACTTCCCGGCGATCGCCGCGGTCGAGCTCGGCCTGTTCCGGAAAGAGGGGCTCGACGCGACGCTCGAGCTGATCTATCCGGTCACCAAGACCTACGCGGAGCTGCGCGAAGGCCGGCTCGACTTCGTCGGCGGCGCGGCGCACGCGGCGCTGTACGCGTTCAGGGACTGGCGCGGCGGCAAGCTCGTGTGCGCGCTCGCCCGGCACATGTACTGGTTCCTGGTGCTGCGGGCGGACGTCGGCGCGAAGCGCGGCGAGCTGCACAAGATCAAGGGCCTGCGAATCGGCGCGGCGCCGGGGCCGGTCGACGGTCTGCGGCAGATGCTCCGCGACGCCGGCATCGATCCCGAGCGCGACGTGCAGATCGGTCCGGTGCCGGTCCCGATCGGCGCAGGGGTGTCGTTCGGCGTGACCGCGGCGAAGGCGCTGGAAGCGGGGCAGATCGACGGCTTCTGGGCGAACGGCATGGGTGCCGCGGTCGCCGTGCGCGACCGCGTCGGCACCCTCGTGATCGACGCGCGCCGCGGCGACGGCCCGCCCGCCGCGCTCGACTACACTTTTCCCGCGCTCGTCACGACGCAGAAGAAGGTCGACGAGGACCCGCCGATCGTCGCGGCAGCCGTGCGCGCGGTCGTCGGTGCGCAGGCCGCGCTCAAGGAAGACCCGGAGCGCGCGACCGCGATCGGCAGGAGGCTCTTTCCGGAGGCCGAAGCGGGTCTGATCGCCGAGCTCATCCGGCGCGACGCCCCGTTCTACGACCCGGCGATCAGCGAGGCGGCGGTCGAGGCGATGAACCGCTTCGCCCGCGGCATCGGAATCCTGTCCGAGCCGGTGCCGTACGGTCAGGTGGTGGCGACGCGGTTCCGCGAGCTCTGGTCCGCCTGACCCGCCGGCGTCAGTTCGCCTTCGCGCCCGTTTCCCGGACGACTTTCCCCCACTTCGCGATCTCCGCCTTCACGTAGCCGGCGAACTCGCGCTGCGAGCCGCCGACCGGCTCGAACGCGAGCTGGTCGAGCCGCGCGCGGACGTCCGGGCTCTGGATCGCGCGATTGACCGCCTCGTTCAGCTTCCGGGCGATCTCCGGCGGCGTCCCGGCCGGCAGGAACAGCCCGACCCAGGTGTAGTCCTCCATGCCCGCGAAGCCGAGCTCCGAGAGCGTGGGCACGTCGGGCAGCGAGGCGAGGCGCTTCGCGCTCGAGACCGCGAGCGGCCGCAGCTTTCCGGCCCGGATCTGCGCCAGGGGGCCCGAGATCGCGCCGCAACCGACCATGGGCTCGCCGGTCAAGACGGCGGTCACCTGTTGCCCGGCGCCCTTGAAGTGAACGGGCGTCACGTCGAGCTTGGCGTGAACCTTGAACAGCATCTCCGCGGTCAGGTGCGGCGTGGTGCCGCTCCCCGGGGAGGCATACGCGAGCTTCGAGGTCCTGGCCTGGCTCAGGAGCTCGGCGAGGCTCTTGGCCGGCGCGTTCGCGTTCACGTAGACCACGTTGGGCTGGGTCGCGACGTTCGCGATCGGGATGAAATCGCGCTCGGCGTCGTAGCCGGCGTTGGGGAAAAGCGTCGCGTTCACCGCGAGGGCGGAGGTCGTCACCAGGACGGTGTAGCCGTCCGGCGCCGCCTTCGCCACCGCGGCGGCTCCGATGTTCCCGCCGGCACCGCCGCGGTTCTCGACGACGACCGGCTGGCCGAGAAGGTCGGGCAGCTTCTGCGAGAGCAGCCGGGCGATGAGGTCGGTCGGCCCGGCGGGCGCGAACGCCACGACGAAATGGATCGGCTTGCCGGGATACGCCTGCGGGTGCGCGGCCGGGCTCGCGATCGCGAGCGCGAGCGCCCCCAGCACCGCGTGGAGCAGTCTGGAACTCATGTGTGCCTCCTCCTCGACCCCGACTCGGGGCTGGTCATCCTACACCAGCACCCGGCCTATAATCCGCCCCGCCGGCGCCCGGTCGTCGGCGCACCACACCAAGGGGGACTCGATGCGAACGCTACGAACGACGATCGCCGCCGCGCTGCTGGCGGGGCTCGCCGCAAGCCTGGCTCCGGCCGCCGCGCAGGACAAGGCCAGGAAAGCGATGTCCGACGACGTCAAGCGGGGCCGGTACCTGGTGCAGATCGCCGGCTGCAACGACTGCCACACTGCGGGCTACGCGCCGAGCAACGGCAAAGTCGACGAAAAGCTGTGGCTGACGGGCGACAGCCTCGGCTGGCGCGGGCCGTGGGGCACGACCTATCCGGCCAACCTGCGGCTCCTGACCCAGGGCGTCAGCGAAGACGCGTGGGTGAAGCGGGCGCGGAGCGAACTGCGCCCGCCGATGCCGTGGTTCAACATCCGCGACATGACTGACCGCGACGTCCGGGCGATCTACCGCTACCTGAAGTACATGGGTCCCGCGGGCCAGCCGGCGCCGGCGTACGTTCCGCCCGACAAGGAGCCGAAGCCGCCGTTCGTGCAGTTCCCCGCGCCGCCGCCGAAGTGAGAGGTGGTCGTCCCCGCGAAAGCGGGAATCCGGTCGGCGCGCATTCGACGCCCACTGGACCTCCGCGTCCGCGGGGATGACGGTTCGGGTTAGTCACCCGCCGTGAGCGCGGCGATCACCTCCGGCGGCGCCTGGACGAGCTCGATCAGCACGCCCTCGCCGCCGAGCGGGAACTCGCTGCTTCCCTTCGGGTGCACGAAGCAGATGTCGTGGCCCGCAGCGCCCTTGCGGATCCCGCCCGGCGCGAAGCGGACGCCGCGCGCGGCGAGCCACTCGACGGCGGCCTCCAGATCGTCGATCCACAGCCCGATGTGATTGAGCGGCGGCTCGTGCACCGCAGGCTTCTGCGCGGGATTGAGGGGCTGCATCAGATCGACCTCGATTCGCGTCGGCCCGCTGCCGAGCGCAAGGATGTCCTCGTCGACGTTCTCGCGTTCGTTGCGGTAGGCGCCGGTCGCGGTCAGCCCGAGCAGCTCGATCCAGAGCCTGCGCAGGCGGTGCTTGTCCGGCGCGCCGACGGCGATCTGTTGCACGCCGAGAACCCGGAACGGTCTGGAACTCATCGCTTCAATCCTTCCGGCACGGCATCGATCTGATCGAGCGCGGTCTGGAGATCGTCGGCGATCTGCTGGGCGATCACGTCCGGATCGGGGAGGTTCTCCGACTCCTCGAGACTGCGGTCCTTCAGCCAGAAAATATCGAGGTTCAGCTTGTCGCGCCTGGCGAGCTTGTCGTCGGGGCCGGGCCGCATCTCATCGATCAGCTCGCGTGGGGTGAAGTGCTGGCCCGCGCCCTTCGGCGACTCGGCTGCGCTCTTCGCGAGCAACCCCTCGTAGATGTCGCCCTTCACGTCGGCGTCCATCGAGAGCCATTTCTCGGGCTCGATGAGATCGACGATCAGGCGCTTGAGCGTGGCCGGGTTCTGAATGTCGGGCCGTGCCTTCTTGAAGATCTCGCCGAGCATCCCGGGCCTGCGGCCCAGCTCTTCGAGCACGTGCCGGAAATGCACCTCGAGGTCGTCGCCGTCCTTCGCAAGTAGGCTCGTCCAGCCGAGCTCGGGTGGAACGATCGGCGGCCGGCCATACGGCGCCCGGGTCTGCTCGTCGGCCATCTCGAGGAAGAGTAGGAATGTGATCTGCTCCGTGTAGCCCATGTACGACAGGCCATCGTCGCGCAGCGCGTGCGCGAAGTTCCAGGCCTTGTTGACGATCTGCTGGGTGGCGTTGTTCATGGCTTGCCGGCAATGCGGTCGAGGACGCGCTCCAGGTTGTCGATCGCTGCCCGACGCTTGCCGGCGTCCATCCGCTCCAGGTTCCGCAGTTTCCAGCGTATGCCGGGAAGCTCGGGGGCGTGGCGCACTGCGAGCAGGCTCCAATCCGGCTCGAGCCGCTTCACCGAGAGAAGCAGCGCGCGCTCTTTGTCGCCGATTCGCGCGTGAATCGCCCGAATCAGCGCCTCCCTCGCGTCGAGCAGATCGCGGAGCGCGACGGGCTGGAGCGCCAGCCCCTTGAAGCTCTTCTCGTAGATGTCCCCGATGTCCTTGCGAGGCGGGTCGAGGAGCTCGGCGAACGTCCGATTGTGCGAGACCAGGTAAACCACGAAGGCTCCAAACAGTCTGTCGTCGATACCTTCACTCTCGAGCAGGATCTTCGCGTCGAACAGGTCGCGCGGATGCTGACGATCGAGCGCTGCCACCAGCTTTCCCGCATAGAGATCTTGGAACGAGACGCAGCCGATGGTCGCCGACCCGAATGCCTGTTCGGCCTGCGGCGCGAGATCCCGCACCTCGCCCGGATAGACCGTCCCCCGGAGAACGAAGTTGACCTCGATCTTGATCTCGGCCCGCCCCCTCGAGACGTAGAGCGTCGTCGCCGAACCTGCCTCTGCGCCCCCTTCGACGACGCGGACGTCGCGCAGGGCCCGCTTCACCGCCGCCTTGATCCGCGTCAGCGCAGCGCCGATCTCGCGTAGCGCGGTCGCGCGCTCGTTGACCGGGACGTAAACCAGATCCAAGTCGACCGACAGCCGCGGCATATCGCGAACGAACAGGTTGATCGCGGTGCCGCCCTTCAGGGCAAAGCACTCCTCTGCGGCCACGCGGGGCAGCACGCGAACGAGCAGTTCGACCTGCGGGAAGTAAGGGTTACTGGAGCTGAGCATCCAGATCCGCGGGAAGCGTGATGAGGTACTTCGGATCCAGCTTGCCCCCCTTCACCAGCGCACGCTTGCCCGTCCCCAGGTCGAGCTCGCTGGTCGTGAGGCGCTTCAGCCACGCATGCCGGCGCCGTTCCGCGAGCGCGAGGAAGAGCCGCTTCACCTTCACGCTGCGGCACGCTTTGAGAAGGGTCATCAGCCTGCGCGGGCGCAGATTCACGAGTCCCTGCATAAGCGCGTCCGCTTCGTAGACGCTTTCGCGCGTGGGCACGTCCCCGAGCACTTCCAGGATCGCGCGCTCCTCGGATGCGTAGAAGAGGTCCCAGGGCCAGGCCTCCCACGAAAAGTGCGTGAGCCCGGCCTGCTCGAGCAGGGCGCTCGACGCCGGGCGGCCTTGCTCGTCGAGGATGCGGCCCTCGGCGTCGCGGCGGACGCGCGGCAGCGAGAACAGCGTACCGGGGCGCGCGACGAACTGTTCCGCGACGCCGAGCTTGTTCACCCACGAGGGCAACCGCGATGGTCCGTAGAGGAGGATGGGTTCCGGGCCGCCGAGCCGAGCGTAATGCCCGAGGCCGCGGTGAACGAGCGCGGTGCGCCCGCCCACGTGCAGCGGTAACCCCATCAGCATCTGCAGGCTGGCGACAACGTACTGCCATCGCGCGGGCGGGCCCGGCCGCCGGTACACGCCGCGGGCGGGCGATGCGAGCCACCCTTGGCGGACGTACCAGGCGAGCAGAGACCGCGGGTAGCCCCGTGCCACGAGCCAACTCGTCGGCGCGAAGAACCCCTCGGGGAGAAGCGCCTGGAGCCGATTGAGCTTGCCTTGGTTTATCTTCAACGGCTTTTGCTCAGCCTGATTGAGCATTTTTATACTATATAAAACCATGCAGTTTATGGAAAGACAATTTTGTCTACCTTGGCTGAGCAAAACCAGGAAAAGATAAACAGATCTGACCTACAATTCCAGACAAATCAGGACGTTGAGGCCGTCCCTGCCACGGGCCCCGCGCGTCGAGTCCCGGCAAGCCGCGAAGGTCGGCGCGCACCTGCGCCTCGAGCCCGGCGAGCCGCATCAGCTCTGGCCCGCCGGCGCCATCGGGCTGGGCGTGATGGGGATGCTGCTCGCCCTGCTGCTTTCGTACTACTTGTTCTGACCGGGTCCGCTTCGGAGGTCGAAAGCCGACCCCAGGGAGCCCGGAATCACGGCTTACGACTACAACTAACGACTCACGGCCTCCAGCTCGACGCGCAAGAAGTCCGTGTTAAGCGTCTGCGCGAGCTGCTGCACGGCCGCGCTGATGCTCAGCGGATTGTCCTTGACGACCAGCTCGACGCGATCGTTGTCCAATGCGCTGGCCGCCACCCAGGCGATATACAACCCCTCGGTTCGGCCATTTCTTTCCGCATCGTACCTGGCGAGGCCTTTGTCCGTCAGCCCGTAGTCCACGACCCCGTAGGGCGTTACGACTTTGTGCCTGATCGTCCCCTGGACCTGATGGCGCCTGAAGAAGCGCGAAGTCACGTTCATCATGAAATGAACGTCGCTGGGACTCGGCATCGAGTACACCAGGTCGGTGATCCAGCGCTTGTCGAAAGCCGCGGCCTGGCCGGCCGCCGCCTGCTTCTGACAATCTTCACGAACCGCACATTCGAAGTATCTCCGCGGATGAAAGTGAACTAGGCGAATTTCAGTGTTCTCGGCCATGAGCCCGGCCAGGTACCCCATGTCCACGCGCAGAGTGGACCGGTCGCGTTCGGATCTCTCCTCGCGGCCGATTTCGTGCCATTGACAATCCTCGGTGCCGTGCGCACGCGGCAGGAACGCCCACATTTCCTCGAAATCAGCGCGTTCCAGAATCGACGCTATTTCCCGAATGCCATCGCGCTCGCAGACGCCTTTGACGACGTAGCGCTCGGCGTTGGAGAAGTTGGCGCGGAGTTGGGACGAATACACGACCTGGCGGACAACCTCGGTTCCCGGTCCAGCAGTGCTGCGCCGCTTGTCCGCGTCGTCCGCTGCCATCAAATGCCCTGCCATGCCCCACACCAGAGGCAACACGATTGCCGCCATTGATCGAGGCTTGGCATCGGAGGTCATGGAAAGGGCCTAGATGGCGTCAGTCAGAGTGCATTCTCTAGAAGAAGGCGGCCGGCGAGCCGAGGACCCTTGCCACTCCCGGCCGCCTCATTCCGACCTACCCGCTAAGCTAGCCAGGACTCATCGGGGGGAGACTCATGCTGACCTGGGCCACGCTGCCTGCGCAGCACGGGGTTCGGTTTCGCCCACCGATCGAAGCACTCGCCGACCGCGGCGATGAGCTCCTCGAGGGTGGGGAAGTAGCGGTTGTGCGTGGCCAGACTACGGTCCTTCAGCCAGAAGATTATCGAGGTTCAGCTTGTCGCGCTTGGCGAGCTTGTCGTAGTCGAAGGCGCGCCAGGTCTCTTTGCGCTCATGCCGGTTCTCCGGTTTGAGGCACTGCACGAACTCGTCCAGGTCGTTGTTCATCGCTTGGCGGCAATGCCGTCGAGGACTCGCTCCAGGTTCTCGCAGGCCGCCGCGTGGCGCTCCGCGGTCATCTTCGCGAGGTTGCGGAGCTTCCATTGGACTGCGGGCAGATGCTCGACTCCCGTGAGGCCGAGCAACCGCCACTCCGGTTCCATCCGCTTCACCGAGAGCAGAAACCGCTTCACGTCGGGCGTGATGCGCGATTGGATGGCGCCGATGAGCGTCTCCCGGACGGCGAGCAGATCATCAAACGGCGGGGCAGCGGAGGTCATCCCCACGAAACCCTTCTCGTAGATCTCGCGGACGTCCTTTCTCGCCGGCGCAACGAGCTCGGCGATCGTCCGGTTGTGCCCGATCAGGTAGACGAGAAAGGTCCTGAAGAGCTTGTCCGTGATGCCCCCGGTCTCCAGCAGCAGCTTGATGTCGAAGAGGTCGCGCGGATTCTGGCGGTCGAGCGCGGCGGCGATCTTCCCGCCATAGAGGTCTTCGTAAGAAGCTACCTGCGCTTCCGCAAACCCCAGCGTCCGTTCGACGGTCGGGCCGACTTTGCGCAGTTCGGCCGGCCAGACCGACTGCCGGAACACGTGATTGACCTCGACCTTGATCGCGAACGATTCATGGGCGACTGAGAACTTGTCGACCACGCCAGGGAACGCCCCGCCTTCGTCCCGGATGCGCGCGCCGCGGATGTTGGCGCGAACGCGCGCGGCAACGCGCGCCAGCGCCTTGCTGATGCGCTCGAGCGCTTCCTGGCGCGGCTCCGACCCCAGGTAGACCAAGTCGATGTCGACGGACAGCCGGGGCATGTCGTGAACGAACAGGTTGATGGCCGTTCCGCCCTTGAGCGCGAAGCACGCTTCGGTGGCGACGTGAGGCAGCACGCGCACGACCAGCCGTGCCGCCCCAAGGAACTCGCTATTCGGTGTCGCCATCGAGGCTTCGGGGAAGGGTGATCCGGTATTTGACGCTCAGCTTTCCACCCGGCACCAGCGCGCGCTTGCCGCGGCCGAGGTCGACCGCGGAGAGATCGAGATGCTTGAACCACGCGTGGGCGCGGCGTTCGGCGAGCGCCAGGAAAAGCCGTTTGACCTTCACGCTGCGGCAGGCCTCGAGCAGCGCCGTCACGCGGCGGGGACTGAGCGTCGTCAGGCCTTGCATCATCGCGTCGGCGTCCTCGACGGTCTCGGCGTGCGGGACCTCGTCGAGCATCTCCATGCAGGCGCGCTCGAGCGTCGAATGGGTGAGCGGCGAGTCCCATGACCCCCAGGCGACCGTCGTGAGCCCCACCCGCTGCGGGTCGGCCAACTCGTACGCTGCCGTCCTCTCCGCGACGAGGCGGCCGGGCGGCGCGGGTTCGGGCTCCGCGAACAGCCGGTCGGAGCGGATGACGAAGCGCTCCTGCACACCGACCTGCCCGACCCATCTCGGCAGCCGCTGCGCCGAGTAAAGGAAGATCACGCCGCCGGGGCCCAAGCGCAGGTAGTGCGCATGGCCCTGCATCTCGAGCGCCGTTCGGCCGCCGACATGCACCGGCAGCTGGAGGAGGTTTTGCAGCGAGCCGACGACGTGCTGCCACTTGAGCGGCGGCCCTGGCCGCCGGTAGACGCCGCGCGCCGGCGATTCGAGCCAGCCGCGCTGCGCGTATTTGGCGAGCAGGCTGCGTGGATAGCCGTGCGCGACGAGCCAGGCGGTGGTCACGAGCACGCCCTCCGGCAGGAGGATCTGCAGGTGGTTTAGCTTTGACGATTTTTGCTCACTCATAGTGAGCAAATTACGAAACTTCTAAACAATCGTCAAGTTTATCGATGGTCTATTTTGCTCAATCCGGTTGAGCAAAAATAGGATATTATAAACCGACCTGATCATATAATAAAGTAAAATCAATCATTTGCTGGCCTACGCCGACGCCCAGAAGCCTGCGTCCGAGGATCCGGCCGCCTCGTTCCGGCCCACTCGCTAAGCTAGCCAGGACTCATCGGGGGGAACCCATGCTGACCTGGGCCACGCTGTACTACGCGAGCGAGTGGGCGATCCGCCTCGCGATGCTCGTCTACGTCCCCCAGCGG
>JBOIFD010000113.1:0-5375 GCA_050741515.1 Burkholderiales bacterium | reverse complement strand
GCAACATCGGCCACTTCGACAACGAGATCGACGTCGCGGGCCTGAAGGCCTACAAGTGGGAGAACATCAAGCCGCAGGTCGATCACATCATCTTCCCCGACGGCAAGCGCATCATCCTGCTCGCCGAGGGCCGGCTCGTGAACCTCGGCTGCGCGACCGGGCACCCGAGCTACGTGATGAGCTCGTCGTTCGCGAACCAGGTGATGGCGCAGATCGAGCTCTTCACCAACACCGGGAAGTTCCCGATCGGCGTCTACATCATGCCGAAGGCGCTCGACGAGAAGGTCGCGCGCCTGCAGCTGCAGCGGCTCGGGGCGGAGCTGACCGAGCTCACCGACGAGCAGGCGCGCTACATCGGGGTCCCGAAGGCGGGCCCGTACAAGTCGGAGCACTATCGCTACTGATCGGGCCGGCCGCCGAGCCGCTGCTCGCCCGGCCGAGCCATGGATCTCGCCTCGAAGCTCGCCGACCCGCACGGAACGGTCCTCCTCTACGGCACCACGCCGCCGCGCGAAGGCGCGCCCGAGGCGCTCGTGCAGTCGGCCGCGCACAAGCTCGCCGAGCGCCTCGGCCGGCTCCCGCTCGACGGCCTGATCGTCTACGACCTGCAGGACGAGAGCGCGCGGACCGCCGTCCCGCGGCCGTTCCCGTTCGCGCGCACGATCGACTCGCGCGTCTACGCCGCCGAGCTCGGCCGGCTCACCGGCCGCCAGACCCTGACCTACAAGTGCGTGGGCGAGCTCGACGAGCCGCGCTGGCAGGCCTGGCTCGACGAAACGGCGCGCGACGCCGCGGTGCGTGCCCTCGCGATCGTGGGGCGGCCCTCCTCGGGGGGCGCTGCGCCGGCGATGCCGCTCACGCGGGCGTTCGAGATCGCCGCCGCGCACCCGGCCGGCTTCACGCTCGGCGGCGTCGCGATCGCCGAGCGCCACGCGAGCCGCCCTTCCGAGAGCACGCGCATGCTCGCCAAGGCCGAGAACGGCTGCGCCTTCTTCGTGACCCAGGCGATCTACGACCCGGAAGCGACCGTGCTCCTGCTCCGGGACTACGCGCGCGGCTGCCGCGACCGCGGCCGGCGCCCGGCGCGCGTGATCTTCACCTTCACGCCGTGCGGTCGCGAGAAAACCATGGCGTTCATGAAGTGGCTGGGGATCTCGATCTCGGAGGCGACCGCGCGGGCGATTCTCGCCGCGCCGTCGCCGATCGCGCGCTCCGTGGAGGTCTGCCTCGACAACCTGCGCGCGATCCTCGTGCAGCCCGGCTTCGAGGACGTGCCGCTCGGCGTCAACGTGGAGAGCGTGTCGATCAATCGCGACGAGATCGACGCGTCGGTCGACCTCTTCCACGCCGTCGCCGAGGTGCTGACCGCGGGCGGCCGGCGTACGCCGGCGTAGGCTACGCGCGCCGGGGGGCTTCGGCCGCCGCGCCCGGCGCCGGGACGAACGGGAGCTGGATTCCCAGCCGGCTCACCGCGAACACCGCCTGCGTGCGGTTCGACACCCCGAGCGCGCGGAAGATCGCCGCGGTGTGCGTCTTCACGGTGCCCTCGGCGAGGCCGAGCTCGCGGCAGATCACCTTGTTCGGCTTGCCCTGCACGAGCAGCGTGAGGACGTCCATCTGGCGCGGCGTGAGCCCGAGCTCCTCGGCGGTGCGCCGGGTCCCGGCGGCGGGCGCGAGCGTCGCTCCGGCCACCGGCCGGGGCAGCGTCTCGGCGCGCAGCACCTCGGGCGGGATGTACACCTCGCCGGCGAGCACCAGCCGCAGCGCGTTCACGAGCACCGGCGAAGTCGAGCGCTTGGAGATGAACCCCATCGCTCCGCCGTCGATGGCGGCGAGGACGGTGCCGCGGTTGTCCGTCGCCGACAGCACGACGACCGGGACGTCGGGGTGCGCCTGCCGCACCTGATCGAGCACGCTCGTTCCCTCGGCGTCGGGCAGCATGAGGTCGAGCAGGATCAGCGTCGTGTCGGGGTGCGCCGCGAGCTCGGCGAGCGCGCCCTTCAGGCTCTCCGCCTGCAGCACGACCACCTGCTGGCCGAGCTCGGCCAGCACGTTGGCGAGCGCCTCGCGGATCAGCGGGTGATCGTCGACGATCAGTACTTTCATGCCCGTTCTCCCGGTCGCCGCCGCTCGAACGACGGTCGGCCGATCATAACCGCGCACGAGAGCGTCGGTCATCAGACGTAAGGATGAAGCCGGCGCGGCGACCGAAGCCATGCGTGGGCGCCCTAGAAGGTCGGCGGCTGCTCGGCCGGCGCGAGCCGGCGCTGATCGAACTGAGCGGGGAAGTACCCGGTCGGGCCGTTGCCCGCCGCGCCCCCGGTGTCCGGGCCGGCGATCGCGCTCGGGACGACCGCAGGCGATCCGGTCGTCGTGTGCTTCACCGCCAGCGCGACGAGGCCGAGGACGACTGCCGCGGCGAACGTCTTCACGGCGAGCCGTGCGCCGCGGGGCAGCGAGCTCGGGCGGTTGATCCACACGGCGTCCGGGATCCGCGTCGCCGGCGCCGCGTCGGGCGCGTCGCCCTCCCGGACCTCGATGTCGCTTGCCATGCTCGCCTCCGTCGGTTCCTGCGGCGGGGGGGTGCGCTTTCCTTCGGCCGCCATGCGGTCCCCCAGGCGACGAGTATCGGCGGCGGCGCCCGAACCCGGTATCCGCTCGTCCGCCTAGGCTTCGGGCGCGGCCCGCGGCGCGGCGGGGCCATGGAACCCCGCGTGGACGCTGGGTTTTCCGGCGCTCGCCGCGCAGGCACCGCGCATGCCCGCGCGGCCTAGGCGCACCGGGCTAATCCGTCCGCCGCGGGCGGCGCGCCGGCGTCTCCGACGGGCGGGTGATTCTCAGCCGCTGACCCGGGTGCTACCATGGAATGAATACCAACAAGACGAACTGAAGGGGTGTCGTGAAGATTCTGGTCGTGGATGACCATCCGCTCATCCTCGAGGCGCTGCATCACGTGCTGCGCGCGCTCGACGGCGGCGCCACGATCCATGACGCCCGCACCGCGGAGGACGGGCGGCGCCTCGTCGCCGATCATCCGGACGCGGGACTCCTGATCCTCGATCTCTCGCTGCCGGGCGCGGACGGGTTCAGCCTGCTCCACGAGCTCCGCAGCGCGTATCCGAGCATCCCGGTGGTCGTGCTCTCCGCCTCCGACCAGCGCGAGGACGTCATGCGCGCGATCGACCTCGGCGCGATGGGCTATATCCCGAAGAGCGCGTCGAACGTGGTGATGCTGCAGGCGCTGCGCCTCGTGCTCTCGGGCGGGGTGTACCTGCCGGCGGTCGCGCTCGCGATGCGCGAGGCGTCCGGAGCCGGCGCCGAGGGGGGGGCGGGCCGCACGACGCCGCGCGAGCTGGGGCTCACCGCCCGCCAGGCGCAGGTGCTGGCGCTGATCCTTCAGGGCAAGCCGAACAAGATGATCTGTCGCGAGCTGGGGTTGGCGGAGGGCACGGTCAAGATCCACGTCGCCGCCATCCTGCGCGCGCTCAACGTCAGCACGCGGACGCAGGCCGTGATCGAGGCGAGCCGGCTCGGGTTGCAGCTCGAGGGCGCGATGCCGGCCGGGCTCGGAACGAGCCAGCGCCACTAGCGTCCGGCGCGCGTCCGGGTCCGGAAGGAAAAAACCCCGGGGCCGCTCTTCGATCGAGCGGCACCGGGATCAAGAACGACCGCAAGGGCAGAGAGGAGCTGACTGCCCTAGGGTCGGAAGCTGATGGGTGGGCGTTCCGGGCTGGCCGCTCGCGGCGTCGGCGACGCCGGCCCAGAGCAGCAGGATGACCACCGCGACGAAGAGCAGCGTGATCCGCAGCGCTTCGCGGATGCTGCGCTCCTCGTCGAACTCCCCGCGCGGCGGGTCGCCGCTGGCGGGGGCTTCGGAGAGATCGCGTCTCAGGGTGGTCGGCATGACGGGGTGCGTCAAATTCTAGAATCGTTCCAAAATGTCTGATCCAACTATCGGAATTAGTAAGGAAATCCAGGTCCGTTTGAATCGCCTTTTCGGTCTAGGCCATTCGGCCTATCTCGGGCCCCGGAATGCTGGTTGACCCCGGTAGCCTGAACGGCTGGGCCATCCTTGCCGCGGCCCTCGCCGCGTACGCGCTCGGCGCGCTCTGGTACGCGCCGCCCGTGCTCGGTCGCGCCTGGCTCCGCGCCCTCGGCAAGCGGCCGGAGGAGCTGGGGAGCCCGGTTCGGGCGATGACGATCCAGTGCCTGCTCACGCTCGTCATCGCGGCCGTCCTCGCGCTGCTCGTCGTCCGGTTCGGCGCCATCACCTGGGCCGAGGGGGCGGCGATCGGTCTCGTCGCCGGCGTCGGCCTGGTCGCGACGAGCCTCGCGTCGGACTACGTCTTTGGTGGTTGGAGTCTCAAGCTGTACGCGATACAGGTCGCCTACAAGCTGGCGTCGCTCACCTTGATGGGGGCGATCCTGGGCGCCTGGAGATAGACGCCCGCGCGGCTTACAATTGGACCATGACGCGCGCGATCTGGAATGACGCGGTGATCGCCGAGAGCGACGCCTGCGAGACGGTCGAAGGCAACAAGTACTTCCCGCCCGACGCGGTGAAGCGCGACTACCTGCGCCCGAGCGAGACCCACACCGTGTGCGGGTGGAAGGGCACGGCGAGCTATTACGACGTCGTCGTTAACGGCCAGGTGAACAAGGACGCCGCCTGGTACTACCCCGAAACCAAGCCGGCGGCGGCGAACGTCAAGGGCTACATCGCCTTCTGGCGCGGGGTGAAGGTCGAGCCCTGAAAGCGCACCGGCCCGAGCCGGTGCGCCCGCGTGGCGGAAATCGTCCCGGCGAGATCGGCGCGCGCCGCGGCGGCTACTTGCTGAAGGCCTTTTCCAGGTCCGCGGCGCACTTGTCGCCGGCGTCGAGCAGGCCGGCGATCGCGGTCGCGAACGCGCCGCCGCTCGGCATCTTGTTCAAGAGCACCTCCAGGCCCGGCTTGATCGACGCCCACGCCGCGAGGAACAGGCCGCTCTTCGTCGGGTCGTCCGGCCAGTCCGGGACCGGTGCCGGATCGAAGGTGTAGCTCGGCGGCTTGCCCTGCTGCATCGCCTGGATCCCCGCGATGAACTCCTTGTCCACGCCGCTGAGGGCGTCATAGACGCTCTTGAAGGCGCCGTGCAGCTTCTGGTACAGCTCCGGATCCTTGATCGAATTGTGCACGATGCTGTCGGAGACGCGCACCATCCCGGCCGCCGATGCAAGGTACTGCGTGTACGTCGTCCAGACCTTGATCTGAGCGCTGTAGTCGGCGGCCGGGGCTGCCCCCGTGAAGAGCATGTCCACGGGCACGTACGGCAACGGCGGGAAGGCGGTGAAGCTGCTTTGTCGCTTGGCTCGAGTCATGGTGTGCACTCCTGGTT
>JBOIFD010000112.1:0-2851 GCA_050741515.1 Burkholderiales bacterium | reverse complement strand
CGGGGAACAACGTGTCGCACGCCAACAACCGGACCAAGCGGCGCTTCCTGCCGAACCTCCACTACCGCCGCTTCTGGGTCGAATCCGAGAAACGGTGGGTGCGCCTGCGCGTCTCGACCGCCGGGCTGCGCGTGATCGACAAGAAAGGCATCGAGGCCGTGCTCAAGGACCTGCGCAGCCGCGGCGAGATCTGACCGGGAGCCAACCATGCGCGAGAAGATCAAGCTCGAATCGACGGCCGGGACCGGGCATTTCTACACCACCACCAAGAACAAGCGCACGACGCCGGATAAGCTCGAGATCAAGAAGTACGACCCGAAGGCGCGCAAGCACGTCCTGTACAAGGAAGTGAAGCTGAAGTAGCGCGGCCCGGCGTCCGATCGGTGAACGCGCCCTGCCGGGCGCACAACGAAAAAGGCCCGCGGCTCGCGGGCCTTTTTCTCGCCCCGCGCGGGGGATCTAGGCGTACGACCGGAGCCGGATCGAGAACTCGCGCAGCGGCGCGATCCCGCTCTCCTCCGCGCGCCGGCACCAGTCCTGGAGATGGCTCACGAGCTCGCCGCGCGTGGCCGAGGACCGTTCCCATACGGCGACCAGCTCGCGGCGCATCGCGTAGGCGGTCTCGAGCGCCTTGGATTTCGCCAGGACTTGCGCGAGCTTCACGCGCTCCGGTTCCGCGAGCCGCCGCTCGTCGTGCCCCAGCCAATGCCGGACCCGGCGAAGCAGCTTCGCATCGTGGGGGGCAAAGCGCTTGAGCTTCCCGAGCTCTTGCACGTAGGTCTTCTTCAGCGATTTCGCGTACTTCGCGAGCACGTCATAGCGGTTGGCGATGACCGCCTGCAGGGTCTCGAAGTCGACGACCGCCTTGGCGACGGCAAGCCGCGGCTTGGGAGGCAGCCGCTTGACCTGCGCCAGGCCGAGGACCGCGAGGGCTCGAACGTAGAGCCAGCCGACGTCGATCTCGTACCACTTGTTCGAGAACTTCGCCGCCGACGCGTAGGCGTGGTGGTTGTTGTGCAGCTCCTCGCCGCCGATCAGGATGCCGACCGGGACGATGTTCCGGCTCGCGTCCGGCGTGTCCCAGCTGCGGTAGCCCCAGTAGTGGCCGATGCCGTTGATCACGCCGGCCGCCCAGAACGGGATCCAGGCCATCTGGACGCCGAAGATGAGCGCGCCCGGGAGGACGCCGAAGAGCGCGAGGTCGACGAGACCCATGATCACGATGCCGGTCAGGGTGCGTCGCGAGTAGACGTTGCGCTCGACCCAGTCGTCGGGCGTGCCGTGCCCGTAGCGCTCGAGAGTGTCGCCGTTGCGCGCTTCCTTGGCGTAGAGCAAGACCCCGCCCCACAGCACCCGGTTGATCCCGACCTGCTGCGGGCTGTGCGGGTCGTCGGGCAGCTCGCAGCGGGCGTGGTGCTTGCGGTGGACCGCCGCCCATTCCTTCGTGACCATCCCGGTCGTGAGCCACAGCCAGAAGCGGAAGAAGTGCGCCGGGACCGGATGCAGGTCGAGCGCGCGATGCGCCTGGCAGCGATGGAGATAGACCGTGACCGCGGCGATCGTCACGTGCGTCAGCGCAACCGCGGCGATCACCAGCCCCCACCAGGGCAGGTCGAACAGGCCGGAAAACAGATAGTCGGCGGCGGTCATTGAGCGGTCATTCCCCTCGACGGCGGAGCGGTTGGGACAAGGCCCTTCTGGTCGGAGCCGAAGCTGGCGCGCATTCTACGGGAAAACCGGCCCGAACGAGTCGGCAATCGTCCCGACGCAGTGGTGGCCCGCGGACCGGCGCAGGAATTGTTCACGGTTCTGGTGCGTGGAACGGCGCGTCAGCTCGCGCGCTCCAGCAACGCGCCGAAGAACGCGTCGGTACCGTGCACGTCGGGGCGGAGCCGCAGGAACGCATCCTCGGGCGCGCCGGAGGGCAAAGTGATCCGGCTCGCCGCGAGCGCGGAACCGGCGGGCACCACGGTGAACTCCGGATGGTTCGCGAGGAAGTCCGCCACGATCGCCCCGTTTTCTTCGTCGAGGATGCTGCACGTGACGTACAGCAGCCGACCGCCCGGCTTCACCAGGCCCGCGGCGGCGTGGAGGATCGCCGCCTGCTTCGCCGCGAGCTCGGCGAGCGCCGCTTCGCTCTGTCGCCACTTGAGGTCCGGGTTCCGGCGCAGCGTGCCGACGCCGGTGCACGGCGCGTCGACGAGAACCCGGTCGATCTTGCCCGACAGGCGCCTCACCCTCGGGTCGCGCTCGCTGCCGATCTGGTGCGGGTGGACGTTCGAGAGCCCGGAGCGCGCGAGCCGGGGCCGGAACTGCGCGAGGCGGGTCGCGGACACGTCGAAGGCGTAGACGCGCCCGGTGGAGCGCATCAGGGCACCCAACGCGAGCGACTTGCCGCCGGCGCCGGCGCAGAAGTCGACCACCATCTCGCCGCGGCGCGGCGCGAGCAGGGTGCAGACGAGCTGGCTGCCCTCGTCCTGGACCTCGATCGCCCCCGAGGTGAACAGCGGATGGCGGTTGAGCGCAGGCTTGTCCTTGAGCCGGAGCCCCACCGGCGAGTACGGCGTCGGCGTCGCCGCGATTCCGCCGGCCGCGAGCTCGCCGGCGACCCGATCGCGCTCGGCTTTGAGCACGTTGACCCGCAGGTCGAGCGGCGCCGGCTGATTGAGCGCCCCCGCGAGCCGGACGAGCTCGTCGTCGCCGAACGCCGGCGCGAGGCGGGCGAGGAGCCAGTCGGGCAAGTCGCATTCCACGCCGCGCGGGAGCGGCCCGCGCGCCGCGCCCTTCACTGCTTCGAGCCACTCGGCCTCGCCGAAGCGCAGCGCGCCGGCGAGCTCGCGCAGGTTGAGGC
>JBOIFD010000111.1:0-7641 GCA_050741515.1 Burkholderiales bacterium | reverse complement strand
GACGCGGGACGAGATGCAGCGGCTGCTCGCCGAGGTCTGGCGGGAGACGCGGAAAACGGTGATTTACGTGACGCACAACGTGGCCGAGGCGGTGTTCCTCGCGGACCGGGTGGTCGTGATGACGCCGCATCCCGGGACGGTGAAGACGCAGGTGCGCATCGGTTTGCGGCGGCCGCGCGACCCGCTGAGCGTAGAATTCCTCGAGTACCAGAAGGAGCTCCTTCGCCACCTCACCGAGCAGGCCGCGACGGCCTGATGGAGAACCGGGGGGCGAAGCCCTTGGAACGGCGACCCAGAAGGAGGACGACCATGACGATGCAGCACGAAGGCGTGACCCGGCGGCGATTCCTCGCCGCGTCCGGGGCGGGCGTATTGGCGGCGGGTGCGTGGCACCCGGGGCTCGCGCAGGCCAAGGCGACCATCCGCCAGGGCTACCAGACGAACATGTGGGGGATGCCCACCTACTACCTGTTGCGCTCGGGGCAGCTCGCGAAGCAGGGAATCAACTTCGAGGAGTTTGCGGTCCCCTCGGGCAACATCACGATGCAGCAGATGGTGGGGCGCCAGGTCGACATGGGCACCTACGCCGGGCCGTCGTTCATCATCGGGCACGACCGCGGCGGGCTGGTCGCGATCGCCGTGATCGAGAACGTCGGCCGGACCGCCAAGGTGGTCGCGCGCAAGGACCTGAACCTCACCAAGGTGGAGCAGCTCCGCGGGCTCAAGGTCGCCAACCAGAGCGGTTCCTCCATCGGCAACATCTTCGTCGACCAGCTCGCGCCCTCGCACGGGCTCAAGAAGGGCGACTACCAGGAAGTCCGGATGAACGTGAACGAGATGGTGGCGGCGTTGGCCGCGAAGACGGTCGATGCCATGGTCAACGTCGAGCCCTACAACGCCCTCGCCGAAGCCGACGGCATCGGCAACGTGATCGCCTCCCTCGACGCCGCGGACAAGGTGCCGGTCTTCATGGCGGCGACGCCCGAGTTCGTGGAGAAGCACCCGGACACGGTCGTCGCGTACCTGAAGGCCTGGCTCGCGGTGGGCGGCGAGTTCAAGCAGCAGCCGAAGAAGGTCGCCGACGCCATTTACGGGTTCTTCGCGTCGAAGGGCTACAAGATGTCCCCGGAAACCTTCCAGAAGGCGCTCTCGGCCGTGGACGTCGATCCGGGCTTTCCGTCCGACATCACGCCCTACATGCAGAACCACGCCGAGATCCTCCTGCGCGAGAAGAAGATCAAGGCGATTCCGGACTGGAGCAAGGCGCTGCGGCCGGAGTTCATGGCCAAGGCGCGCGGGTAGCCTTCCAGCCCAACCCGCCCCCGGCCCGCCGCGGCTCGCAGCGCGGCGGGCGTTCGCCGGCGCGGACGGGCGCCGGCATCCTTCGCAACCCCGGCTCACCCGATGAAACGCAGCACGGAGCGCTTCCTCACCACCCATACCGGCAGCCTGCCGCGGCCCGAGGATCTGATCCGGACGATGTACGCCAAGGAGGGCGGCGTCCCGGTCGATCGGGCGGCGCTCGACGCGCGCATCGCGTCGGCGGTCGGGGAGGTGGTCCGCAAGCAGGCAGCGGCGGGCGTCGACGTGATCAACGACGGCGAGATGAGCAAACCGAGCTACGCCACCTACGTCAAGGACCGTCTGAACGGCTTCGGCGGCGCCGGCAACACCTTCGTCTACCAGGACCTCGCCGACTACCCGAACCTGGCGAAGCGCGTGTTCGGCGATCCCGGCCGCTCGCGCCGCAAGACCCCGGGGTGCAACGCGCCGATCAGCGTGCGCGATGCCGAGGGCCCGCGGAACGACGCCGCCAACCTCGCCGCGGCGCTGCGGACGGTCACGGCCGAAGAAGGGTTCCTGAGCGCCGCTTCGCCGGGGGTGATCGGGCTGTTCTTCAGGAACGAGCACTACCCGAGCCAGGAGGCCTATCTCTTCGCCATCGCCGATGCCATGCGGCACGAGTACGAGACGATCGCGAAGGCCGGCATCGTGCTGCAGCTCGACTGTCCCGACCTCGCCATGGGGCGCCACATCCAGTACGCGAACCTGACCCTCGACCAGTTCCGGACCCAGGCGCGCCTGCACGTCGCGGCGCTCAACCACGCGGTCGCGGGCATCCCGCCCGAGCAGCTGCGCATCCACCTGTGCTGGGGCAACTACGAGGGCCCGCATCACTGCGACGTCCCGCTCGCCGACATCATCGACATCGTGCTGCTCGCGCGCCCCGCGGCGATCTCCTTCGAGGCCGCCAACCCGCGCCACGCCCACGAGTGGGCCGTCTTCGAGCGCGTGAAGCTGCCGGCGGGCAAGGTGCTCATTCCCGGCGTGCTCGAGTCGAAGACCAACTTCATCGAGCATCCCGAGCTCGTCGCGCAGCGGATCGGGCGGTACGCGAAGCTCGTCGGCCGCGAGAACGTGATCGCCGGCACCGATTGCGGCTACGGGACCTGGGTCGGGCAGGCGGCGGTCGACCCCGACGTCGTCTGGGCGAAGCTGGCGGCGATGGCCGAAGGCGCGCGCATCGCCTCGCGCGAGTTCTGGGGCTAGAAGCCCAGCTGCGTCAGCCGCGCCGCCTTCGGCGCCGGCTCGATGGCGATCGCCACCGCTTCGGTGTAGGTCACCTCGACCAGGTCGCCTACCTTCAGCAGCCTGAGCTGGTTCGGGTCGCGCACCTTCACGTCGACCGTGCGCCGCGGAACGCGCAGCATCACGAGCTGCCGCTTGGGGTCCACGCCCGCGACGTCGGCAACCACCGTCACCTGCCGCGTCTCGCCGGCCGCGGGGCGCTCGCCCGGCTTGGCGGGGGCCACGGTCTGGGTCTCCGTGCGCTCGCGGATGCCCGCGCCGCTCTTCTTGAGCTCGAGCGACAGCGCCTCGAGGTAGCGCACCACGACGACGTCGCCGGCCTTGATCTGGTCGAGGTCCGGAACCTCGGGACCCACCGGCAGCGTGACGGCCCGGCCGCGCGGACCTTTCAGGGTCACGGTCCGGTTCGCGGCATCGACGCTCTCCACCGAGGCGGTGATCCTCACCACGCCTGCGGCCGCAGCTGGCCCCGCATCGGCCGCCGGCTGCTGGGCGAGCACGGCGGGGGCGGCGCCAAACAGCGCCGCGGTCAGGACCGCGAATCGGTTCATCCACTGCTCCTCGGTGGCATCCTCGACCGACCTTACCCGGTCACTTGATCGTCCACAAATAGATCGTCGTGGAACCGATCTGCGCGACCCGGTCGGGCGTCCAGTCGCCCATGTCGAAGCCGTGGGAAACGACGCGCGTGCCCGGCCTCAGCTCGGCGAGCAGCTTCGGACGCAGCTTGAGGTTCAGGCGCGGCAGCAGGTACAGCGTGACCACGGTCGCCTCGCCGAGGTCCGACTCGAAGAGATCCTGGTTGAGGAAGCGCACCCGGTTCGCGACCTTCGCGGTGCGGGCGTTGCGGGTGGCCTCCGCGATCCGCTCGGGATTGATGTCGATCCCGACCCCGCGGGCGCCGTAACGCTTCGCGGCCTGGATCACGATCCGGCCGTCGCCGGAGCCGAGATCGTAGACGACGTCGCCCCGCTTCACGTTCGCGAGGCGGAGCATGCCCGCCACGACGTCCGCGGGCGTCGGGACGAAACCGACGTCGGGGGTCCGCGACGCGGTCTGCGCCTGGGCGGCGAGCGCCAGGGCGAGCGCCACCAGAATCGCGAGACCGTGCACCGTGCGCCGAACCATGGGCCGCCATTTTGGCAGACAATCCCCGGGCGACGCTATACTGCTTGCGGCGCGTCGCCAGTCTCGTCGGGATGAACACCGTGGCCGTCCAGTCGCTCAAGAAGGGCAAGTCCGTCCGGGAGCAGGTCAGCAAGGAGGAGTGGCAGAAGCGCGTCGACCTCGCCGCGTGCTATCGCCTCGTCGACCTGTACGGGATGACGGAGCAGAGCGCCAACCACATCAGCACCCGCGTGCCCGGCGAGGACCGCGCGTTCCTGATCAATCCCTACGGCCTGCTCTACGACCAGATGCACGCCTCCTGCTTCATCAAGCTGGATCTGGCCGGCCAGATCCTCTTCAACCCCACCGAGTACGGCATCAACCAGGCCGGCTACGTCATTCACAGCGCGATCCACGCGGCGCGCCACGACGTCGACTGCGTGATCCACACCCACACCATCGCCGGCATGGCGGTGTCGGCCATGAAGTGCGGGCTGATGCCGATCGCCCAGACGTCCATGCGGTTCGCGAAGATCGCGTACCACGACTACGAAGGCGTGGCGATCAACCTGGACGAGCAGGCGCGCCTGGTGCGCGACCTCGGCGACCAGGATGCGATGATCCTCAGGAACCACGGGCTGCTCACCGTCGGCGCGAGCATCCCCGAGGCGTTCAACAACATGTACCGGCTGGAGCGCTCCTGCCAAGTGCAGGTCGCCGCGCTGTCGTGCAACGTCGAGCTGCAGCTCCCGCCGGACGCGGTGGTGATGGCGTCCTACCGGCTGTATCTCCCCAGCACCCGCCGGCCCTTCGGCGTGCTGGAGTGGCCGGCGCTGCTCGCCAAGCTCGACGGCATCGATCCGTCGTATCGCGAGTGACCGCGACGGGCGAGCCGGTTCTCGCGCATGAGCCCGCAGGGCCGCCCCAAGGGCGAATCCCGAGCGCGCGAGCCGCGAGGGTAGTCCAATGACCGCGCTCGCTTGCGCCGACGTGCTCGCCGGCCGGGCGCCAAAGGACACGCCCGTCACCGTCAGGGGCTGGGTGCGCACCCGGCGGGACTCGAAGGCGGGCATCTCCTTCGTCAACGTCGCCGACGGGTCGTCGTTCCATCCGGTCCAGGTCGTCGCGCCCAACACGCTGCCGAACTACGCGGACGAAGTGCTCCGTCTGACCGCCGGCTGCGCGGTGGAAGCGACCGGCGCGATCGTGCCCTCGCCGGCGAAGGGCCAGCCGTTCGAGATGCAGGCCGCCGCGATCCGGGTCGTCGGCTGGGTGGAGGATCCGGACGCCTACCCGATCCAGCCGAAGCCGCACACGCTCGAGTTCCTGCGCGAGGTGGCGCATCTCCGGCCGCGCACCAACGTGATCGGCGCCGCGACGCGGGTCCGCCACACGATTGCGCAGGCGATCCATCGCTTCTTTCACGACCGCGGCTTCTTCTGGGTCAACACGCCGATCATCACCACCTCCGACGCCGAGGGCGCCGGGGCGCTGTTCCGGGTGTCGACGCTCGACCTCGCGAACCTGCCGCGGACGGCGGCGGGCGGGGTCGACTTCGCGCAGGACTTCTTCGGGCGCGAGACGTTCCTCACGGTGTCGGGGCAGCTCAACGTCGAGGCCTACTGCCTGGCGCTGTCCAAGGTGTACACGTTCGGCCCGACCTTCCGCGCCGAGAACTCGAACACCAGCCGGCACCTCGCCGAGTTCTGGATGATCGAGCCCGAGATCGCGTTCGCCGACCTCGCCGACAACGCGACCCTCGCCGAGGCGCTGGTGAAGCACATCTTCGGGACGGTGCTCACCGAACGCCCCGCGGACATGGCGTTCTTCGAGGAGCGCATCGAGCCGGGCGTGATCGCGAAGCTGCAGGGGATCGTCGACTCGGAGTTCGTCCGGATGGAGTACGGCGAGGCGATCGGGATCCTCGAGCGGGCGAAGGAGAAGTTCGAGTTCCCGGTCAAGTGGGGCATCGACCTGCAATCGGAGCACGAGCGCTATCTCACCGAGCGGCACGCCAGGAAGCCGGTGATCGTCATGAACTACCCGAAGGGCATCAAGGCCTTCTACATGCGGCTGAACGACGACGGCCGGACCGTCGCCGCCATGGATGTCCTCGCGCCGGGGATCGGCGAGATCATCGGCGGCAGCCAGCGCGAGGAGCGGCTCGCCGTCCTCGAGGCGCGGATGGACGAGGCGCGGCTCGACAAGGAGCACTACGGCTGGTATCGCGAGCTGCGCCGTTACGGCACGGTCCCGCACGCCGGGTTCGGGCTCGGCTTCGAGCGCACGGTCGCTTACGTGACCGGGCTCTCGAACGTCCGCGACGCGATCCCGTTCCCGCGCACGCCGGGAAACGCGAGGTATTAGCGGGTCGCGGTTCGTCGCTTACAATCGGGGCCTATGCTCAGGCTCCCCCTCCTCCTCGCCGCCGCGCTCCTCGCCGCGTGCTCGCTCCAGCCGACGGATTACAACGGCGCCGGCGCGCCGAGCGAAGCGGCGATCGTGCCGCTCCGGTCGGACCGCCCGGTCGTCGCCCTGGCGCTCGGCAGCGGCGGCGCGCGCGGATTCGCCCACGTCGGCGTGATCAAGGCGCTGGAGGAAGGCGGCATCGAGGCCGACATCGTGACCGGTGCGAGCTCCGGCGCCGTGGTCGCGGCGCTCTACGCGAGCGGGTATCGCGCCGGCCGGATCGAAAGAATCGCGCTCGAGGTGGAAGAAAGCGACCTCGTGGACCTGGTGGCGATCGGCAAGGGCTGGGTGAAGGGCGAGGCGCTGCAGGAGTTCGTGAACCGGATGGTCGAAGACCGGCCCATCGAGCGGCTCCCGCGGCGCTTTGCCGTCGTCGCCACCGCGGCGAAGAGCGGGCGCCTCACGGTGTTCAATCACGGCAACACCGGGCTCGCGGTCCGCGCTTCGGCGAGCGTGCCGAACGTGTTCGTCCCGCCGGTCATCAACGGCGAGGAATACCTCGACGGCGGCCTCCTGAGCCCGGTACCGGTCAAGCTCGCGCGCGCGATGGGCGCCGACGTCGTGATCGCGGTGGACGTCTCGTGGTTCGCGCAGGCGCGCAACGCGACGGGCGCGGGCATGTCGCAGTACGGACGCAGCGGCCGCTACGCGCTGCTGACCGACGAGCTCGAAGCAGCCGACGTCGTCGTGACGCCGCGCACCGTGCGCACCCGCATGCTCGACTTCGACCGGAAGGCCGAGAACATCCTCGCGGGCGAGACGGCGGCGCGCGAGGCGCTCGCGGCAATCCGGGAGCGGATCGCGGAAGTCGCCGCGCGCAAGCTGAAGTCGCCGGGTTAGCGATGGCTATCATCACCCGCCCCGCCCGATCGCCGGCGGAGGATCACGTCGAGGAACTGATCGACGAGGCCCTCCAGGAGACCTTCCCTGCGAGCGATCCCCCTGCTCCGGCGATTCAGGCCGCCATGGGGTACCCCGCCGCTCCCGTGACCCCGACCGGCGAGTGAGGCCTGGCGTTCTGTCGCGCTGGATTCGCTCAGTCTAGAGGCTGTTCCCGCCCGGAGTGCTGGCCGAGTCCGCCCACGCGGTCCATGGCCTGAGCGGCTTCGCGCGGATCGAGCGGTCACGGCGGCCGCCGGCAGCCGCGCGAGGTCCGTCAGGGGGTCGACAGTCCAGTCCGGCACCGGCAGTGGCGCCCGGGATTCGAGTACGACGACGTCTGCGGTCTCGCTCTGCACGGCTGCCTCGTCCGGCGCGGAAGTCTACGCCGGCGGCGCGCGTGTGACCGGTTGTCACAAACCTGCGTGCGCCTCCGGCTACACTGGCGAAAAAAGGAGGCCTACGATGACGCGTCAGCTGCTCGCGACCTTGCTCCTCGCGATCCCCCTAGCCACGGCCGGCGACGAACCCGACGCCTGCGCCACTCTCGACGAACTCTCGGCCGCAATCCACGCCGCGCGATTGACCGCCTGGGGC
>JBOIFD010000110.1:0-8167 GCA_050741515.1 Burkholderiales bacterium | reverse complement strand
GGTCGCGAGCGTCAAGTAGCCTCACCGCCGGCGCCGCGGGAGCGGCGCCGGCGCACCCCTCGCGCGGTGGTAGCGCCAGGCGCTACCATACGCGCCATGGCGTCCCGCGCCCGCCTCGACTTCTTCCTGAACGTCGGCCACTTCGTCGACCACCTCGCCATGCTGATCTTCCCGACCGCGGTGCTCGCGATCGGGGTGGCTTGGCAGCGGTCCTATTCGGAGCTGCTGCCGCTCGCGCTCGGCGGCTTCATCGCGTTCGGCGCGTTCTCGATCCCGGCCGGGTGGCTCGCCGACCGCTGGAGCCGGAGCGGGATGATGAAGCTCTTCTTCTTCGGCATCGGCGCGGCGACGATCGCGACCGGATTCGCGCGGAGCCCGGTCGAGCTCGCGATCGGCCTCACCGCGATCGGCGTGTTCGCGGCGATCTACCACCCGGTCGGCATCGCGATGCTGGTCTCGAACCAGCCGCGGCTCGGCCGCACGCTCGGCGTGAACGGCGTCTACGGCAACGCCGGGCTCGCGTTCGCCGCGCTCCTCGCCGGGGCGCTCGCCGATCTCGCCGGCTGGCGCGCCGCCTTCTTCGTGCCCGGCCTCGCGTGCATCGCGGCGGGGTTCGGCTTCGTCTGGGCGAGCCGCGGAGTCGCGCTCGGCAAGGGCAGCGCCAGGAAAACCGAAGCACGCCTGCCGCGGGCGCTGCTCGCGCGGGTGTTCCTGACGGTCGCCGTCGCCACCGCGTGCGGCGGGGTGATCTTCAACGCGACGACGGTGTCGATGCCGAAGGTGTTCGCCGAGCGGCTGAGCGTGCTCACCGACACGAACTTCGGGATTGGCCTGCTCGTGAGCGTGACCTACCTGATCGCGGCGATGGCGCAGCTCGCGGTCGGCTGGTGGATCGACCGCCGGCCGATCAAGGCCGTGTTCGTGGCCGTCGCGGCCATGCAGGTGCCGCTGCTGCTCGCCGCCGGGTCGCTCGCGGGCTACGCGATGCTCGCGGTCGCGGTCGGGATGATGTTCTTCGTCTTCGGCCAGATCCCGATCAACGACGCGATGATCGCGCGCTACACCGCCGAGGAGTGGCGGGCGCGGGCCTACGGGGTGCGCTATGTGATGTCGTTTGGCGGGAGCGCGACGGCGGTGCCGCTCGTCGCTTGGGTGTACAGCGCTTACGGCGACTTCCAGCCGCTCTACGCGTTCCTCGCCGCGCTGGCCGCGCTGATCTTCGTCTTCGCGCTCGCGTTCCCGGGCGAGCGGACCGTGCCGCGGCCGGTGCCGGCCTGAGCGGCGGTCCGCGGCCGCATCAGACGGTCATTCCTTCCAGCGCGGGCCCGGCTTCCGACCCTCGAGATAGTCCTTGAGGCGGTACATCAGCTCGCCCCAGGTGGAGTTGCACCCGGCGGCGAAATCCGTGATCTCGCGCCAGCCGCTGTGGACGAAGCGGAGGTTCGTCGTCGCCCCCGCAGGCTCGATCTCCCACGTGAGCCGAGTCCCGGCCCACTCGGGGTGGTCGCCGTGACAGCTCCAGACGACCCGCTTCGCCGCTTCGAGCTGCTCGATCTTCATGCGGAACACGGCCTCGCGCCGGTCGAACCCGAACTCCGCGCCGCCGCCCACACTGGGCTCGGTCTTCGTATCGGCGGTCCACCAGCTGCGAAGTCCCGGCTCGGTCGTGAGCGCCGCGTACACCTTCTCCGGGGTCGTCTCGATCGGGACGAAGTGTCTGATCTCGGCCATGCGGTCGCCTCCTTTGATCGCTGCGGCGTTCAGGCCACGAGCTGCGTCAGCCCGCCGTCGGGGGCGAGCTCGGTGCCGACGAAATAGGCCGAGTCCGATGACGCGAGAAACAGCATCGCTTTCGCCATCTCCTCCGGCGTCCCCCGCCGCTTGAGCGGGATCAGTCGGGTGATGAGCGCGGCGATCTCCTCGGGGCTCGCGCCCGGCATCCCGCCTTCGCGCGTGATGATCGGCGTATCGGTCATGCCGGGGCTCAGCACGTTCACGCGGATGCGGCGCTGCAGGAGCTCGACCGAGAACGACCTCGCGAGGGCGCGGACCGCGGCCTTGGTCGCCGTGTAGACCGAGGTGCCCACCCGACCCTGCTTGTCGGCGTCCGCCGCGCCTACGAGGATGACGGACGCGCCGTCGCGGAGCTGCGGGAGCGCCTTCTGCACGGTGAAGAACAGGCCTTTGAAGTTGACGCCGCACACCTCGTCGAAGAGCGTCTCGGACAGCGCCTCGACGGGCGCGAACTTGGCGATTCCCGCGTTGGCGACGAGCACGTCGATCTTGCCGAAGCGGCCGGCGACGGCGGCGAAGAGGGCGTCGAGGTCGCGGAGGTTGCGCACATCGCCTTGCACGGCGAGCGTGTCTCCGCCCAGGCCGTCCTGCGCCCGCTCGAGCGTCTCCCGGTTCCGGCCGAAGATGGCGAGCCGGGCACCGTTCGCCGCGAACTCCCGCGCCGTCGCGATGCCGATCCCGCTGTTGCCGCCGGTGATGACGGCCACTTTGTCCTTCAGCTTCATCGCCATCGCCTCATCCGTGAACGATGCCGGGCGCCGCGAGCGAGTCCGGACCGGGATCGCCGCCGCGGCACGCGACCTCGAGACGGCTCAGGTAGTGCAGCCAGCCGGCGGCGTGCCGCGCGCGCGTGGCGCCCGCGAGCCCGCCGTGTCGCAGCCGCACCAAGGTGCCGTCCTCGCGGGCCTCAAGCGTGATCTCGACGGTGGTCGACCCGGGCGGCGGCCGGCCCTCCCCAGGGCGCTCGTAGCCCCAGGTGAACACGACCTTCGTGTACGGCACCACCTCGACGAACTCGCCGCGGATCACGTCGCGACCGTTCGGGCTCAGCCGGAAGGTCCCTCCCGGGACCGGCGTCAGCGTGGCTTCCACGCCCATCCACTTGAGCAGTTGCGAAGCCTCGGTGAGAAACCCGAAGATCGTCTCAGGACGCGCCCGGATCACGATCTCGCGGTAGACCTCCGGACCGGTTTCGTTCATCGCCGTCTGCCTCCGTGAGCTCCGCGGCCTCCGCCGCCTGCTTGAGGCGCGGGAGACCGGCATCCCAGAACTCCTCGATGAGGGCCCGCGCCGCTTCGAGCCCGGCGAGATTCAGGGCGTAGATCCGCCGCGTGCCGGCGCGCCGCTCGGTGACCAGCCCCGCACGGGCGAGGACCCGCAAATGCTGCGAGATCGCCGGGCGCGTGACTTCGAAGTGGCTCGCGATCTCGCCGGCGGACCGTCCCCCGGCCTTGAGCAGCCGCAGGATGCCCCGCCGCCGCGGCTCCGCGAGCGCCTTGAGCGCGTCGTCCACCCTTTATTTTAGTATGTACTTACGAAAGTGCAAGCTTTCTAAATTGAAATGACTTAATCCCATTGCTTTCATACAGTTATTTATCAGAGCTTGAAAAGCGTGCGCTCGCTCAGCGGGCCCTGGAGACGCTCGATCGCGAGGCTCAGTAGAACGCGCCCCGCGCGGCAATCGGCCAGAGCGCCGCGACGCGCTCACCGCGGACGCACACGAGCCAGTCGTAGAGATTCACCGTCGGGTCGCAGTGGCCCGGGACGAGCCGGAGCTTGTCGCCGAGCGCCGGCGCCCGCGCACCGGCGGCCACTTTCAGCACGCCGTGCTCGTCCGACGCCTTGGCGTACTCGACGCCCGCCCACCCCGCGATCAGCGGCATTCCCGAGTCGACGCTGTGGGCCTTGAGACCCGCATCGACGACCGCCCGGCCGGCCGCGGGCGCGCTCATCACCGTCGTCCAGATGTGGAGGCTCTGCGCGAAGCGCGGGAAGCCGTCCCAGGCGTTGCGCCCGTAATCGGCGTCCATGAAGACGTACGACCCCGGCTGCAGCTCGTTGTACACGCCGCTCCCCTGCTCGAACAGGAACGAGCCGGTGCCGGCGCCGGTCACGGTCTCGCAGTCGAGGCCCTCGTCCTCGATGAGGTCGCGCGTCTGCCGCGCCTTCTCCACCGCCTGAGCGATGGCCGCGCGGCGCTCCTCGATCGAGCGGAGATGCTGCGCCGCCCCGTGATAGGCGTGAATGCCCGCAAACCGCAGGTTGCCGAACTCGTTCACGACGCGCGCGAGTCGCAGCGCCGTTTCCCCCGGCTCGACGCCGCACCGGTGCGCGCCCACGTCGACCTCGATCAGGACGTCGAGCCGCACGCCCGCGGCGCGCGCGGCATCGTCGAGATCGCCGGCGTTCGCCGGATCGTCGACGCACACGCTGACGCGCGCGCGCTTGGCCAGCGCGGCGAGCCGGGCGAGCTTCGCGCGCCCGACGACCTCGTTGGAAACGAGCACGTCGGCGACGCCGCCGTCGACCATCGCCTCGGCCTCGCTCACCTTCTGGCAGCACACGCCGACCGCGCCGGCGGCCACCTGCCGCTTCGCGATCTCGGGGCACTTGTGCGCCTTGGCGTGGGGGCGCAGCCGCAGACCGCGCGCCGCCTCGGCCATCATCGCCAGGTTGCGCTCGAAGGCGTCGAGGTCGAGCACGAGCGCCGGCGTGTCGACCTCGGCGAGCGGCATCCCGGGCTGGGCCGGCGGTGGCAGAGGCATGCGGTCCTCGTCGGTCGTTTCGCGGGGGCTAGAATCGCGGCGCTCCCTCCGCCACCGCGAGCGTCGACATGTTCCGGTCTGAACTGCTGAAAGGCAAGCGCATCCTCGTCACAGGGGGCGGCACCGGCCTCGGCCGCGAGATCGCCGACAAGTACCTCGAGCTCGATGCGAGCGTCTACCTCTGCGGGCGCCGCCAGCACGTGCTCGACGAGACCGCCGCGGCCCTGACGGCGAAGCACGGCGGGTCAGCGAAGACCCGCGCGGTCGACATCCGCGACGCCGCGGCGGTCGACGCGATGGCGCAATGGATCTGGGACGACGGCGGGCCGCTCGACGGCCTTGTCAACAACGCCGCGGGCAACTTCATCAGCCGCACCGAGGATCTCAGCGCGCGCGGCTTCGACGCGATCGCGAACATCGTCCTGCACGGCACCTTCTACGTCACCCAGGCCGTCGGCAAGCGCTGGATCGCGGGCGGGCACAAGGGCAGCGTGGTCTCGATCCTCGTCACGTGGATCTGGACCGGCTCGCCGTACGTGGTGCCGTCCGCGATGGCCAAGGCCGGCGTGCACGTCATGACCCAGTCGCTCGCGGTCGAGTGGGCGCGGCATGGGATACGGCTGAACGCCATCGCACCCGGCCCGTTCCCGGTCGAGAGTACGGGTGCGCGGCTCAGTCCGGGTCAGACGGTGGAGGAGCGCGCTGCGGGCAAGAACCCGACCGGCCGCATCGGGCGGATGGACGAGCTCCAGAACCTCGCGGTCTTCCTCATGGCCGACGGCTGCGAGTGGCTCACCGGCCAGACGATCGCCCTCGATGGCGCGGGCTACCTCACCGGCGCCGGGTCGTTCTACGACCTGCGCGGCTGGACGACCGCGGACTGGCAGCGCGCGCGCGAGCTGATCAAGGCGCAGGACGGGAAGGACAAGGCGCAGCCGTCAGCATGAAGCGGGTTATGCGTGCCCGCACTGGCGGCACGAGGTCGCGAAGGCCGCAACGCCGGAACGTAAGACCTCGAGTCGTCCGCGCAGCCCACTCCCGCAGTAGTGCTCCCGCACGCAGCGGCTGGGGAGGCCGCCAAGCCTCCCCGCCGGACCTCCCTGACCCAATCAAGCGGCGAACGACGTGTTGCCCCCGCCCGTGGGAGAGAGCACGTCGAGTATCAGCCGAGCGGAAGACGGCGGCTTCTATACGAAGATAAAGTCTGTCGCGTCCAGCGAGTTAAGCGCAACGCCGTTGACCTGGATCACCGCATCGTCCGCCGTGGTGAAGTCGCCGTCCGCGTTGGCGTCGACATACACCTGGGCATTGCCGCCGTTGTATTCCACCACGACACCGCGGTCGTCGCCGCCGTCGTCGAAGAAGTCCGTGCTATCGCTCAGAGTGAACGACCCCGGGCTTGTCTGCTTGATCGCCGCCGCCGCTGCGCCGGTGAAAGCGAAGGCGGTGAGGCCGATCTCGTCCGTCGTGCCCCCGGCCGTGAACCCCATCAGCACGTCCATCGCCGAGAGCATCGAGTCGTTCGCCGCGGTGTAATCGAAGCGGTCGTCGCCGCTACCGCCGTTCATGCTGTCGGCCCCGGCTCCGCCGTTCAGCGTATCGTCGCCCTCCTGACCGTAGATGATGTCGTCGCCGGAGCCGCCGGAGATGATGTCGTGGCCGCCGGTGCGCCCGCTCTCTGCGGAGAGCGCGGCGTGGTTCGCCAGGATGTACGCGATGGTGTCGTCGCGGTCCCAGCCGGTACCACCCGACTCGAGTTGCTGGAACACCGCCCAGCCGGCGCCATCAGGCGTCCCAAGCCCCTGGGCGTCGGCGAGCAGGTCGGTGAACGGCACGTCGCCGAAGATGAGGTCATCGCCACCGGATCCGTTGATGACGTCGCTGCCGGCCGCTGTCGCAACTGTCGTGCTGCCGGCGAGTTCGCCTATGATGTCGCTCAATTCTTCGGCAGTCGTGATGTTGTCCGCCACGTGCGGCGGGCCCGCCGGCGCGCCCTCGACTTGGTCGAGAACCGCGAGCGCGGGCGGATCGGCGAGCACGACCGAGTCGAGGTCGATCTCCCCGCTCTCTTCTCCACCGGGAATGGTGAACTCGATGTAGTCAATGAACTTCCCGGGGTCGGCCAGGATGACCACGTCGTTGAAGTCGTCGACACTAAAGCCGACTGGCGTGACCGCCTCCGACGTGGCATCGGTATAGAAGACCCGGTAATTGACCACGTGGCTGCCGGCACCGAAGTTCATGAGATTGAAGGTCGCCGACGTGATGTTCGGACCGTTGAAGCCCAGCGTCGAGTAGTTCGTGCCAGCGCCGTCGTAGTCGGCGCCCGGACCGAAGTCGACTCGCAGTACCTCGCCGGGGTCGAGCTCAGCGTCGCTCGCGCCGCCCTCGACCCCGATGCCGCCGGTGTCACCGTTGGCATCGACGATGTCGGCAAGGGTCAGCCCGGAGGACGCCCAGCCCGATACCAGTGCGATGGTGGTGCTTCCGTTGCCGAGGAGAACGCCGTCATCGTTGTTCTCGCCACCACCGGCTGCGTTTACATCGTTGCCGGAGTCGTCGGAAGTGGTGATGTCGGCGCCGCCGAGGGCAATGCCGACGGCTTCGATCGGGAAGGCGATATCGGCACCAGGACCGTCACTGTCGGTCTCGATAACATTGATCTCGCTGACGGTGTCGCCGTCGAATCCGGACCCGGTCAGGTGCCCCAGCGCCCCCGCCTCGTCGACGGTATCGACCGTGCTGGTGCCGTTGCCACTGAACGCCCGATTGGGTAAGCCATCGGAGATGAACAGGAGTTTGTTCACATTGGCCGTGGCCAGGGGATCGACGCTGCTGGAGCCGGAGATCCAGTCGATCGCCCGTTGCAAGCCGGCTTCGTAGTTGGTGGCGCCACCGGCCACGAGTGCGCTCACGAAGCCGTGAGCCGCTACGACTGCGGCGGAGTTCGTCGCGCCTCCCGACCGGAGGTCGAATGTCTGTCCCGCCGCGGCGTTCGTGTTGAAGTCGAGCAGATGAATGCGAATGTCCCCTGCCGCCGACGCCGCGAGACTGTCGATGAGGTCATCGGTCGCGTCCTTCAGCGCCTGGATCCGCGTGGTCGTCCCGCCGCCGAACGGAATGGTTGCCGTCATGCTGCCGGACGAATCGAGCACCAGAATGATGTTGGCCGAGTCGCCCGGCTGCAGCGTCGTGCCGCCGGGATCACCGATCAGGATGTCATTGCCGCCCGCGCCGTTGATCTCGCCGAAGCCCGGCCCGCTCGGGTCCGGGACCACGTGCTGGAACGGCAGAGTATCGGTCGCTGCGTTGTCGTCGTCCTCGTTTGAGCCGACGATGATTTCGTTGTCGGTGATGTGCAGCGTGGCCGCAGGCGTCGTGATGCTCGCGGTGCCGTTGTCGATGAACGCATCCGACAGCGTCAGCGTGAGGCTCTCTGGGCTGTCCAGCAGATCATCGTTGAACGCGCTCAGATCGACGTTGAAGCTCGCCGGATTACCCGCCTCCCAGGTCAGCACCAGGCTGTCGCCCTCCGGAACCCCCGCAGTAATCCCGGTCCCCGTCGCCGCCGCCGCAATCGCCGCCAATACATCGCCGTAGTCGTCGCC
>JBOIFD010000109.1:0-4175 GCA_050741515.1 Burkholderiales bacterium | reverse complement strand
CCGACGGGGAGATCCACGGTCACCAGCATCGCCTCGTAGCCGGCCACTTTGGCGCGTTCGACCAGCTTTTCGCGGAACTCGCGGTCGCGCAGCACGTAGAGCTGGAACCACAGCCGGCCGCCGGCCTCCTCCGCGATCTGCTCGATCGACGCCGTCGCCGGTGTCGCGAGCGTGTACGGGATTCCGAACGCCTTCGCGGCGCGCGCCAGCGCCAGGTCGGCGCCGGTCCGGCCCGCGCCGATCGCGCCGGTCGGTGCGATCGCGAGCGGGAAGTTCGACTCGGCGCCGAAGAGCTTCGTGCGCATGTCGACCTCGCCGACGTCGACCAGCACCTTGGGCAGGAGGCGGATGCGCTCGAACGCGGCGCGGTTCTCGCGCAGGGTGACTTCGTCCTCTGCGCCGCCGTCGAAGAAATCGAAGACCGCGCGGGGGAGCCGCGCGCGCGCCATCCGGCGCAGGTCCTCGATGTTGACGGCTCGGGAGAGGTCGGGCATGGCGGCGGAGTTTACCTGCGCCCTGCAAAACACTGTCACAGCCGGGAAGAAAGCCATCCGGCGCCCGTGACGCCGTTCGCCGGACCGCGGTACGCTTGTGCTACTCGTTCGGAGAGGGGCGCCGGGCACGGCGCGGCTGGCATGCAACTTCAGGCTTCGTTCTTCGGAACCGCTGGGGAGAAAGCGTTCTCAGGGTACATCTACCGATTTCAGCCGACGCTCTTCCGGGCCCAGATCCGCATCGTCCCTAAGGACGCTCCGCTGGGCCAGACGCTGGCGATTCCCGGCGCCCGCCGGTCGCCGCGACACGTCGTCGAGGGGGCGAATCTGGAAGAGGTGCTAGTCAAATCGAAGGCGCTGATCGAGCAGGAAGCCGGCGCCATCACGGAGTTCCTGCAGCAGTCGCCGACCTCGTGACGCAGGGCGGCAGGCTTGTGGAATAGCCCGCCAAGCTTCTAGGCGTCCCCCCTAGGGGATCGAGCCCCTGTTACCAATAGGCTGGTTGCGCGCAAGGCCGCGAAGATCACTCCGCCGATCGGCTTCCACGAGCTTCGGCATCCTACGCCTCAACGCTCGCGCAGCGCGGGATCGACCTCCCGACCATCTCGAAGCTGCTCGGCCATGCCGGCACCCGGATCACAGCCCGGCACTACGCGCACCTCGCCGAACGAGAATCTCCCGCGCCGCGGTGGCCAAACTCCCGGGATTCGGGCACGAGCCCGAGGAAAAGGTCCGGTCTAGCGGTTGAGTGGACTGGTCGGTGAGTTGACAATGTGTAATGCCTCGCATTACACTGTTATCCGATCCATGACAGCGGACGATGATGCGGGGCTTTCAGCACAAGGGGCTGCGGCGGTTCTTTCAGGCAGGTGACCGCCGGGGCATCCCGCCCGAGAGCGCCGATCGGCTTCGCCGGATGCTTGACCGGTTGGATGCGGCGAAGGTGCCGCAGGACATGAACCTGCCCGGGTACTACTTCCACGCGCTGCGCGGCGACCGGAAGGGCACCTATAGCGTCCGCGTCACCGGGAATCTGCGCCTGACGTTCGGCTTCGACGCCGAGGGCGCGAAGGATGTTGACCTGGAGGATTACCACTGATGCGTAGCCTGCGAGATCCGAAGCGGCGCCCGACGCACCCGGGCGAGATCCTTCGCGAGGACGTGCTGCCGGCGCTCGAGATGAGCCAGACCGAGCTCGCCGATCGGCTCGGCGTGTCCCGGTTGACCGTGTCGGAGCTGCTCCACGGTAGGCGCGCGCTGTCTGCCGACATGGCAGTGCGGCTCGCCCGGCTCCTTGGCACCACGCCGGAGAGTTGGTTGAACATGCAGCAGGCCGTCGACCTGTGGGAACTCGAGCAGGCGTCGGACAGGTACCGTCGCATCAAGCCGGTCAAGGTGGCGGCGTGATCGACGAGGTTCCCGATTCAGAAGGGCAAGAAGTGCGCCGATCGCGCGCGCGAGTCGCGGTCCCGGGTGGAGCACGTAGCCAGGCTGTTTCGCGTTGGCCTGTGTCTCGCCGAAGGCGAGGTCGATGAAGGTGACGATCTGGCTCGGGACGACGCGCAGCATGGGCTCGGAGGGGGCTGTTTTCTACCCGGCCGGTTTGGTGAGAGTTTGGCGAATCGGCTGTCCAGCCCGTTGCGTCTGGCCTAAACAGTTGATTGCATGGCGTCCCCTAGGGGATTCGAACCCCTGTTACTGCCGTGAAAGGGCAGTGTCCTAGGCCTCTAGACGAAGGGGACCGGACGCGAGCAAACCGGGTGACTGGTGGAGGTAAGCGGGATCGAACCGCTGACCTCTTGCATGCCATGCAAGCGCTCTCCCAGCTGAGCTATACCCCCAACCGGCAAGTGAGATTGTATCGGCGGATCAAGGAGGTGTAAAGAAAACTCCCGCTAGGCGTACCGCTGCAACCGCTCGATCACCCGGGCCTTGCCGGCGAGTGCAAGCGTCGGGTAGAGCGACGGAGTCTGGGTCGCGCCGAAAACGACTACGCGCACCGGCACCGCGAGCTTCGGCATCTTCAGCCCGTGCGCCTTGAGCGCCCCTTCAAATGCCGACTTGACCCCCTCCTCCGTCCAGGCCTCGACGGTTGCGAATCGCTCCGCAAGGCCGCGCAACGCCGGCTTGATCGCGTCGGTGACGTGCTCCGCAAGCAGTTCGGCCGGAGGGGGGCGGTCGCTGTAGAACTGCGTCACGTACTCGCCGAGCTCCACCAGGGTCGACGCCCGCTCGCGGTACAGACTGGCTACATCTCGCACCGTACGAGGATCGAAAGAGTCTTCCGGGAGGCGCGATTTCAATTCCTCGACCAGCACCTGGGGTTTCGCGATCTTCAAGTACTGCTGGTTGAGCCACCGCAGCTTCTCCGGATTGAACTGCGCCGGCGAGTGGCTGATGTGCTCGAGGTCGAACCACTCGACGAGCTGCTCCCGCGAGAACATCTCGGCATCGCCGTGCGACCAGCCGAGCCGCGCCAGAAAGTTGAGCAGCGCCTCCGGCAGATAACCGTCGTCCCGATACTGCAGCACGCTCACCGCGCCGTGGCGTTTCGACAGGCGCTCGCCGTCCGCGCCGAGGATCATCGGCACGTGCGCAAACTCCGGCAGCGTCGCACGCAGCGCCCGGTACATGTTGATCTGTCGCGGCGTGTTGTTGACGTGATCGTCGCCCCGGATCACGTGCGTGATCTGCATGTCGAGGTCGTCCACCACGACCCCGAAGTTGTAGGTCGGCACGCCGTCCGCCCGCAGCACCACGAGATCGTCGAGCTCGCTGTTGGCGATCCGGATCTCGCCCTTGACGAGGTCCCGCCAGACGACCTCGCCGTCGTCCGGGTTGCGAAAGCGCACGACCGGCTTCTGGCCGTACGGAAGCGTTCGCCCCTTCGCGTTCTCCGGCCGCCAGCGGCCGTCGTACCGCGGCTTCTCGCCGCGCGCCCGCTGCTGCTCTCGGAGCGCGTCGAGCTCCCCCTTGGTGGCAAAGCAGTGATACGCGTGGCCACCGGCGATCAGCCGGTCCGCAACCTCGCGGTAGCGCGCCAGCCGCTCCATCTGGTGGACCGGACCTTCGTCCCAGTCGAGCCCGAGCCAGAGCATGCTGTCGAGAATCGCCTGCGTGGACTCCCGGGTCGAGCGCTCGACGTCGGTGTCCTCGATCCGCAGTACGAACTGCCCCCGGTGCTTCCGCGCATACGCCCACGAGAACAGCGCGGTCCGCGCGCCGCCGACGTGCAGGTACCCGGTGGGGCTGGGAGCAAAGCGGGTGCGGATCATCAGGGCGCGCCGAGCAGCGTTCGCGGATCTACGTAAGGGTACCCGAGCGCCTCGGCCACCTGCGGGTGGGTCACCCGCCCTTCGCAGACGTTCAGGCCGTTGCGCAGCTGCGGATCGGCGGCGAGCGCCGCTTGCCACCCGCGGTCGGCGAGCTGGAGGACATGGGGCAGCGTCGCGTTGTTGAGCGCGAACGTCGACGTCCGCGGCACGCCGCCCGGCATGTTGGCGACGCAGTAGTGGACGATCCCGTCCACGACGTACATCGGGTCGGCGTGCGTGGTCGGGCGCGAGGTCTCGAAGCACCCGCCCTGATCGATCGCGACGTCGACGAGCACCGCCCCCGGCTTCATGCGCTTGAGCATCTCGCGGGTCACCAGGCGCGGCGCGCGTGCGCCGGGAACGAGCA
>JBOIFD010000108.1:0-8180 GCA_050741515.1 Burkholderiales bacterium | reverse complement strand
GCGGAGCTCGAGCCGCTGCGGCGCCGCCTCGCCGAGCACCCCGCCCCGCCGGTGCGACCGCGCCTCGGCCGGGACGACTTCAAGGGCGCGCTCGGCGTCTTTCTCCTGGTCGTGGCCGCGACCTTTCCGGTGGTCGTGCCGTTCCTGCTGTTCGACCGGGTGGCGCTCGCGATGCGCGCGTCGAACGCCGTCGCGCTGGCGATGCTGTTCGTCGCCGGGTGGATCCTCGCGGGCCACGCCGGCGGCAGCCGGTGGCGCGGCGGGGCGGCAATGGCGGCGACGGGCGCGGTGCTCATCGCCGCGATCATCGCGCTCGGGGGATGAACCGCCCGCTCGCGGCCGCGGCCGCCGCCCTGCTCGCCTGGGGCGCGAGCGCCGCCGAGGACGACGCGGACTTCGCGGCCTCGAAGGGCTCCGCCCTGGAAGCGCAGCTGCACGCCCGGTTGAAGGCCGCGATTCGCACCATCCCGGGCACCGACACGCAGTACCTCGTCGGCGGCTACCTGCAGCTCGACGGTCTCGCGACCCGCCACAAGCAGGACGGCGAGGAACAGGACACGTTCATCGTCTCGACCACGCCGTTCGGCCCGGCGGATTCCGACTACCGGTTGAGCGTGCGGCAGTCGCAGATCAACTGGCTCTCGCGCACGCCCACGGGCATCGGGGACGTGTGGTCGCGGGTCGAGGCCAACCTCTTCCCGCTCGACGGCACGACGGCCCCGACGCTCAACCAGCTGTACGTGCGGCTCGGCGACTGGCTCCTCGTCGGCAAGACCTACTCGACCTTCATGGACGACGGCGTGCTGCCGACGACGCTCGACTACAACGGGCCGAGCGGCGTGACGTTCGCGCGGCAGTGGCTCGCGCGCGCCTCGATCCCGTTCGGCTCGGGCTGGGCGGTCCAGGCATCGGTGGAGGAGGCGCAGGCCGATCTCACCGCGGGCGGCTCGTTCGTCGTCGTGCAGTCGCATGCGCGCCGGCCGGATCTCGCCGCGCGTCTGCGCTACGAGGGCGATTTCGGCCACCTGCAGCTCGCGGGCCTCTCGCGGAGCGTCAGCGTTACGGCCGCGAGCCCGCTCGGGACGCGCGAGTGGCACGTCAACGGCACCGGCGTGTCGCTCTCGGGGTCGCTGAACCTCGCCCGCGACGACACGCTGCAGTGGCAGGCCGTGACCGGGAAGGGTGTCGGCCGCTACTTCAACGATCCGTTGAGCTCGACCGGCCTCGCGCTCGGGACCAACGGGCAGTTCGATCTCGTGCGGAGCTCCGGCGTCACGCTCTACTACCGGCACAACTGGACCCCCGACTGGATGACCGTCGGCGGAGCGAGCACGCTGTGGATCGGCACCGACGGACTGCGGCTGCCCGGCGAGTTGAAGCAGGTCGTGTACGCGTCGGTCAACCTGGTGCACCGCCTGACGCCGACGCTGATCGTCGGCGCCGAAGTGCTGTGGGGCGAAGCGACCCGCGTGGACGGGAGCTCGGCCACCAACGCGCGGCTGCAACTGTCGGTTCGCTATCTGGTCTTCTAACCGAGCATGGGCGGGACCGCGCGCGGTAGGGTCAGTGGCCGCGCCGGCGCGCGAACAGGTTATAGATCCACGCGAACACGCCCCCTCCGACCCCGCCGTCCACGATGGCGTAGAGCGTTCCGATGATGACGGACCGCACGCCGGCCCCGGGCTGATAGCCCGGATAGATCGAGGCGACGAGCTCGAGGAACGCCCCGCCGTAGCTCGGCCAGACGAGGTTCGCGCTGGCGACGACGAGCATCACGGCGCCCCAGAGGATCCCGGCCGTCAACGCCAGGGCAGCGACATCGAGTCGCACGGCGCCTCCTGCCGGTGACGAGGAGCCGGTCAATACCGCTCCTTGACGAACTTGTACGGGTACTTCGGCTCCCGATAGCCGTGCGGCTTCTGCCGCTTCGGCAGCTTTACCTTCTCGCGCGGCGCGCTCTTGTAGGGGATCTTGCTCAGCAGGTGGCTGATGATGTTCAGCCGCGCCTGCCGCTTGTCGTCGGACCGCGCGACATACCACGGCGCGAAGTCGGTGTCGGTCGCCTTGAACATCTCGTCGCGCGCGCGCGAGTAGTCGTACCAGCGGCTGTACGACTTCAGGTCCATCGGCGAGAGCTTCCAGAGCTTGCGCCCGTCGTCGATGCGGGACTCGAGCCGGCGGGTCTGCTCCTCCTCGCTCACCTCCAGCCAGTACTTGATGAGGATGACGCCCGAGTCCACGATCGTCCTCTCGACGAGCGGCAGGCCTTTCAGGAAGCGCCGCGCCTCGTCCTCCGTGCAGAAGCCCATCACGCGCTCAACGCCCGCGCGGTTGTACCAGCTGCGGTCCAAGATCACCACCTCGCCGGCGGCCGGCAGGTGTGGGAGATAGCGCTGCGCGTACATCTGGCTCTTCTCGCGCTCGGTGGGCGCGGGCAGCGCGACCACGCGAAAGACGCGCGGGCTCACGCGCTCGGTGATCGCCTTGATCGTCCCGCCCTTGCCCGCGCCGTCGCGGCCCTCGAAGACGATGCAGACCTTCAGGCCCTTGTGCTTGACCCACTCCTGGAGCCTGACGAGCTCCACGTGCAGCTTCGCAAGCGCCTTGTCGTAGCCCTTGCGCTTCAACTTCTCGTCGGGTGCGTCGCTCGCCCCCGCTTTGCCTTTGCCGTTCTTCTTCGCCACCGTCGTGCCTCCTTCTCCCCCCGGCGACCGTCGCCACCGCCACAGCCGAGGACGCGGGTACTGTACCGGACGCGTCCGAACGGGGAATCCTACTTTGGTGGGATCGGCGCTTCCCGCGGCCCTAGGCCGCTGGCCGACCCCGCCGCGAAGAGCCCCGACGCCTCGCACACCCGGAGGAGCTCGGCGAGGGAGTGGACCTCCATCTTCTCCATCACCCGCCCACGGTGCTGCTTCACCGTCTGCTCCGCGATGTCGAGATCTGCGGCGATCTGCTTGTTCAGCCGGCCCCGGATCACGTGCGCCGTGATTTCGCGCTCGCGGGCGGTGAGCCGGTCGACCAGGGCCCGGCACGCCGCCTGTTCGAGCCACCGCCTTCGCACGCCAGCATGACGCTCCACCGCTTCGCGGACCGCCCCGATCAGGACCGCATCGTCGACCGGCTTGGCCAGGAAATCCACCGCCCCCAGCTTCATCGCGTCAATTCCCGCGGCCACTTCGGCGTGCGCGGTGAGAAACACGATCGGCGGCGCGGCGCCCCGGGTCGAGAGGAGCTGCTGGAGCTCCGGGCCCGACATGCCGGGCATCTGGACATCGAGCAGCAGACAGGCGACGTCCGCGAGCGACCGGCGCTCGAGGAATTCGCCGGCCGACGCATAGGACGCCGCGTTCCACCCCGCGGCCTCGAGCAGCCGGACGAGGCTTTCGCGGACGGTCGCGTCATCGTCGACGACACACACCGCCGGCGCGTCGGACGCAGCCCGCGTCGACGCCTCCGTTGCGCGCTCTGCTGCGAGCGCCCCCGGCGCCTCGCCACTTCCGTCGGTCGCCTCGCCCTGTAGCTCGAACCGGACAGTGACGCCGCGGTCGGGGTTCGGCTCGACACGGATCACGCCACCGTGCCCCTCCACGATCGAGCGGCAGATCGCCAGCCCGAGCCCGAGTCCCTCCCCGCGCGTCGTCCAGGACGGCTCGAATATCGCCTCCAGGCGCTCCGCCGCGATCCCTTCCCCCGAATCGCACACCGTCGCGACGACGCGGCCATCCTCGCTGCGCGAGACCGACAGGCGCAGCAGACGGTCGTCTCGCGGGCGCGCCTCCATCGCGGTGGCCGCGTTGAGCACCAGATTGAGCGCGACCTGCTCGATCTGCGCCTTGTCCGCCATGACCCAGCACCCCGTCGCGAACCCGGTCTCGATGCGGACGCCATGACGGCGGAGCTCGCCCGCGAGCAGCTGGAGGACCTCTCGCAGCGCCGCGGCGAGATCGATCCGCACGCGTCCGGTCTCCTCGCGCCGCAGGAAGACGCGCATCGTCCGGATCGTTTCCGCAGCCCGCTTGTCGTCGTGCACTACGGCTTCCAAGATGGCCCGGAGCTCCTCCGGGCTCGCCTTCCCGCGATCGAGACATGTCAGCCCGGCCTGGGCGTTGCTGAGGATCGCCGTGAGCGGCTGGTTGAGCTCGTGCGCGATGGCGCCGGCTAGCGCGCCGATGCGCGCGACGCGGTCCGCATGCCACAGCCGGCCGCGGAGCCGCTGCACCTCGTCTTCGGATCGCACACGGGACGTTGCGTTCGCGAAGACCTCGCCGATGATCGTCAGCCGGGTGATCACCTCCTCGGGCCAGGTTCGCGCGCTGCGCAACCCCGCGAACGACAGGACACCGATCACGCGGCCGCCGATGCGCAGCGGAATCGAGAGATGCGAGCGGAGCCCGATCCGCCTGCAGTGCTCCGCTTCCGCCGTCGCCTCCGGAGGAAACTCGTCCGGGATCGTCGCGAGCACGACCATCCGGCCGGCGCGAAGCTCGCCGAGGAACCACGGGAGCGAGGCGTCGAACGGACCCCGCGGGAGCGGCTCGAAGCCGCCGACGGCGGCCGAGCACAGGACGTTCAGCGTGCCGTCGCCGGCAAACTCGCTGTAGGTGCAGCGATCGTAGCCAAGGAAACCGACCAGCTCCACGAGCGCGCGCTCGATCTCCGCCACGATGCGGTCGCTCGAGACGCTCGCGAGGCGCGCCAGCAGATCGGCGAGGAGGCGCTCGAAGGCGAGCCGGTCGAGGAGCGGAACGTCGCCGGCGCCGGGCGGTATCACGTTCGCCGTCACGGATTGCCTCCGTGCCCCGCCAGCTCCGCTCCCCGCACCGCGCCCGGGCGATGCGCGCGGAGGTCGGCCGAAAGGGTGCGGCTGGCAGCGAGATAGTGGGCAGCGGACCAGAGATAGAGCGGCACGACGATGAGCAACGCCAGTCGCAGGGACTCGGCACCGTGCGTCGCGCGGAGCGCATCGCTCAACAGGCCCACGAGAACGGGCCCCGCGCCGAGCCCGATCAGGCTCCCGACGAACAGCAGCACCGCTGCCGCGAACGCACGCATCGTCGGCTCGACCAGCGATTGCACCATCGCGAACGTCGGCCCGAGATAGACCCCGAGCGCTGCGGCCGGGACGACGAGGAGGGCGACGGCGCCGGAGGCCTGCCCCGCCAGCAACGCGGCCACCCAGAACGGGACGACGGCGAGAAACGCGACCACGACGACGCGCAGCCGCCAGGCCGGGTCGCGCCGTCCGAGACGGTCGGCGAGGAGGCCGCCGAGCAGCGTGCCGGCGCCGCCAACTGCACCGAGGAGGAGCGCGAGCAGGCTTCCGGCAGCCGCCGGGCCGAGACCGTGCGAGCGGATGAGGAACGCGGGCAGCCAGCCGATCGCCGCGTAGGCGGCGATGCTCGCCACGGCGCCGCCGATGAACATGTGCCGCATCGATGGATGCCGGAACATGGATCGCAGGCTCGCGCGAACCCCCGGAGCGACGGCGCGGCGCGGCGCGCCTGCGTGGAGCTGTTCGCCCGCGGGTTCCTTCAACAGTCGGCTCGTCACGAGCGCGGCCACCAGCCCCGCCGTGCCCGCCGTGATCAGCGCGGCGCGCCAGCCCCACAGCTGCCCGACGACACCGCCGAGCACGAATCCGAGCAGGATCCCGGCATGTGGCCCGAGCGCGAAGACCGCCATCGCGGTGCTGCGCCTGTTGACCGGGTAGAGCTCGGCGATGAGCGAGTGTGATGGCGGGTTGGTCCCGCCCTCCCCGACGCCGACCCCGATCCGCGCCAGGAGCAGCTGCCAGTAGCTGCCGGCGAGCCCGCACGCGATCGTCATCACGCTGAACAGCGCAAGCGATGCGTTGATGATGCGCACGCGGTTCGCCCGGTCCGCCCACCGCGCGATCGGAATTCCGACGGTGCTGTAGACCACCGCGAACGCGAAGCCGTACAGCAGCCCGACCTGGGCGTCCGAGAGCGCGAACTCGCGCTTGATCGGCTCGCTGAGGATCGCAACGATCTGTCGGTCCATGAAGTTGAGCGCGAAGATCGCAAGGAGCAGCGCGAGCGTCAGACGCCGCCGCCCGTCGCGGGGCCCGGTTGCCGTTCGGGCCAGGGTCTGGCCCTCGATCTCGCGAGCGTTGACGCGCTGCATCATTCGGGGGTCAAGCTGTGGAAGCGGTGCGGACCACGGGTCTGCCGACGACTGCTTTTGCGCCTAGCGGCTCCCTCCTGGAGGGAGGGGATGGTAACAAGGACACTGCCGCCGAGGGGAACGGTAAGAAGTACCCGGCCACCCATCGGTGGCGGACGTCAAGGGAGCGGCCGCCACCGGCGCGACGTGGGGGCCAACGTCGGCCGAGCGGCGGTACGCCCGGCTAGTGAAGGCGTGCGCGCCTAGTTCGCGCCGTTGTACTGCGGGAACCCGGCGTCGTTCAGGCGCTTTTTCTCGGCCTCCTGCGACCCGATCCAGTCGAGCGTCTGCTGGGAGCCGGGACCCGAGGCGCAGCCTGCGAGCTCGATCAGGACCAACGCCGCTGCGAGCGCGGTGCGGATGCTGCAGAGTTGAGCACGTGACATGTGTCCATTCCTCCTTCGTGGTCGATCTGCGAACGCCGACCCGATCAGCTCGGCCCGCTCCGCCCTTCGGCCCGCGTCACCCAGTCGATCGAGTCGAGGAGCGCTGCCGCGTCGACCGGCTTGCGGAAGAAGGCCTCCGCGCCGAGTTCGCGCGCGATGCGCCGCGTCTCGGGGTCGTCGCGTGCGGAAAGTGCGATGACCGGGACCATTGCCGCCATGGCCCGCACCCGCGACTGCAGCGCCGGCTCGCGCAGGCGCGAACCGGAGACGTCGAGCAGGACGCACGCGGCGTTCGCCGTCGGCGCCTGCAGCAGGAACGCCTCCACGGAATCGCACGGCTTCGATTCGAGCCCCGCCGAGTCGACGAGGCGAGTGAGGCCTTGTCGGACGGACTCGTCCGCGTCGACGATGCAGACGACGCGCGCAGTGACGCTGACGGTGTTCGGCATTTCCGCCGCCCCCTTTGTTCAAAGCTTAGAACCGCAGGCGGCGGCGGCAAATCCTACTTTAGTCGGATTGGAGGCTGCGCGGCCGCAGGCGCATTCTCTCTCTAGCCGGCGCGGGGGTTTCCCCGGATGACAGCCGGGGGGTACGGAAGACTCACAGATGATCCAACACGAGCTGCTGCGTGACCGGGGAATCCTGATCCTCGAGCCCAAGGGGCCCCTGCAGGCCGCCGACTTCAGCGCCCTCGCGGCGGTCGTCGACCCCTACATCGAGGAGCACGGCGGACTCAGCGGCCTGTTGGTCCGGGCGCCGTCGTTTCCGGGCTGGGACGATTTCGCCGCCCTGCTGTCGCACCTGCGGTTCGTGCGCGATCACCACCGCAAGATCCAGCGCATCGCCGTCGTTTCGGACAGCGCCTTCCTCTCCGTCGCGCCGAAGATCGCGAGCCATTTCGTGAGCGCGGAGGTCCGCACCTTCGACGCCGCCGATCGGGCCGCGGCGCTCGACTGGCTCGAAACCGGCTGAGGCCGGCCCGACGACGGGATCGCCTGCGCGAGCGTCAGCGGATTTCCGGGGCCATCACGTCCCCGGCTCGACCTTCCGCCAACTCGAGTCCGGATCGAAGCGGGTCATCGCGCTCGCGCGCGCGGCGGTCTCCGGCCCGAGATCCTTCTCGTACACGACGCCGTCGTGGCTCACGATGAACGTCATCACGCCGGTGTCCCCGTACCTCACCGGCCACGCCGCGGCGGCGAACCCGCCGATCATGCGGCCGTTCGCCACGTAGTCGTACGCGCCGCCGGGTGCGTTCTTGCCCTGCCCGGTAAGGAGCTTGTACCGATAGCCGTAGTAGCCGGCGTCACCGCCGCCGCCCGCCGTGCGGGCCGCGGCCACGGCGGGTCCGAGCGGGCTCGGCGCTTCGCCGGCCTTTGTGGGCCAGTACAGCCCGTCGCGCTTGCCGGGCGAGCTCGTGAACCTGGCCGCGTACTGGAGGACGCCGTCGCCGCGGCGGTCCTGCCGCGCGTAGTCCTTCTGCGCGTCGTAGATCGCGAGCATGACCTGCTCGACGGCGAGCTCGTTGCGCCCGATGCGTCGGATGCGCATCTCCTCGGCGCCAGCCCTCGTGTCGAACTGCCAGCCCTGTGCCGTTTTCACGATCGG
>JBOIFD010000107.1:0-7733 GCA_050741515.1 Burkholderiales bacterium | reverse complement strand
TCGCCTCGAACATGACCCGCCTGCGCGGGCTCTTCGACCTGTTCGAGGCGAAGACCCTGCTGATGCAGCTGCTCGAGGTGAGCCAGCGCGCCCACGGCGTGCAGATCTTCATCGGCGGCGAGTCGGGGATCGCGCCGCTCGACGAATGCAGCGTGGTCACCGCCCCGTACGAGGTCGACGGACAGGTGGTCGGGACGGTCGGTGTGATCGGGCCGACGCGCATGGCCTACGAGCGGGTGATCCCGATCGTCGACATCACCGCGAAGCTGCTCTCGAGCGCGCTCTCCCAGCACTAGCGGGGAACGCGACGCGCGGCAGGGCGGCACGCGACCACGTCCGGTGCGCTTGCGGTAGCCTCTCACTCCCGATGGGGTTCCTGCCCGAGCCGCCGCACGCGCACGGCGCGGTCGCGAAGACCGCGATCCTGCTCGTCAATCTGGGCACGCCGGCCGCGCCCACGCCGGCGGCGGTCAGGCGCTACCTCCGCGAGTTCCTGTCCGATCCGCGCGTCGTGGAGCTCCCGCGCGCGATCTGGAACCCGATCCTGCACGGGGTGATCCTCAACACCCGGCCGCGCCGCTCCGCGGCCCGCTACGCCGCGATCTGGACGCCCGAGGGCTCGCCGCTGAGGATCTACACGGAGCGGCAGGCGAAGCTGCTGCAAGGGCTCCTCGGCGAGCGGCTGAAGGCGCCGCTCCTCGTCGACTACGCGATGCGCTACGGCGAGCCGTCGATCGGCGCGGTGCTCGCCAAGCTCAAAGCAGCGCGCTGCGAGCGCATTCTGGTGCTGCCGCTCTACCCGCAATACGCCGCGAGCACGACCGGGACGGCGTTCGATCAGGTCTTCGGCGCGCTCGCGCAGCTCCGCAACGTTCCCGAAGTGCGGGTCGTCAAGCATTTCCACGACCATCCGGCCTACGTCCGCGCGCTGGGCGACCTGGTGCGGGAGCATTGGCGCGCCCACGGCCGGCCGGACCGGCTCGTGATGAGCTTCCACGGTCTGCCGCGCTACACGCTCGACCGCGGCGACCCCTACCACTGCGAGTGCCAGAAGACCGCGCGCCTCCTCGCCGCGGAGCTCGAGCTCGCGGACGGGGCGTGGCAGATCGCCTTCCAGTCGCGATTCGGCCGGGCCGAGTGGCTGACGCCGTACACGGCGAACGTGCTAGCCGAGCTCGGCCGCCTGGGACGGCGCGTCGACGTGATCTGCCCCGGCTTCGTGTCCGATTGCCTGGAGACCCTCGAGGAGATCGGGATCGAAGGCAAGTCGATCTTCGCGCGGGCGGGCGGCAAGACCCTCGGGCTGCTGCCCTGCCTCAACGACCGGCCAGGGTGGATCGAGGCGCTCGCAGCGATCGCGCGCGAGCACCTTACCGGCTGGATCCCCGAGGGTTACGATCGCGCCGCGGCCGAGGCGGCGGGCAACGCGAGCGCCGCGCGCGCGAAGCGGCTCGGGGCCGAGCGCTAGGCAAGCCGAGGACCCTTGAATTCGCCGGAAGCGCCCCGATAACCCCTCCAGTTCGCATGGGAACCCGCGCGATGTCGCGAGAACGACCAGAACTCACCTCCGAATCCGCACCGTCCGCGCCGGCGCCCGGCCCCGGGGAGGCCGCCGCGCCGCGCGAGGCGACGCCCGGCCCCGAGGAGCTGCTCCGGGAAGCCGAGCTGAAGGCCGCCGAGCATCACGACGCCTGGCTGCGGGCGAAGGCCGAGGCGGAGAACATCCGCAAGCGCGCGCAGGAGGACATCGCCAAGGCGCACAAGTACGGCATCGAGCGGTTCGCATCCGAGCTGCTCGCGGTGAAGGACAGCCTGGAGGCCGCGCTCGCGGCGGAGGACGCCACCCTCGAGACCCTGCGCAGCGGCGTGGAGCTGACCTTGCGCCAGCTCGAGGCCGTCTTCGAGCGGCAGGCGATCCGCGCGATCGACCCGGTCGGACAGAAGTTCGATCCGCACCGGCACCAGGCGATCAGCATGCTGCCGTCGGACAAGGAGCCGAACACCGTCATCAACGTCCTGCAGAAGGGTTACGCCCTGAACGACCGGGTGATCCGGCCGGCGCTGGTGACGGTCGCGAAGCCGAAAGATGCTTGAAACCACAGCGGTTTAGCCCCACATCCCGACCAGGAACGCACCACAGCATAGGGAACGGCCATGGGAAAGATCATCGGTATTGACCTCGGGACGACCAACTCGTGCGTCGCCATCATGGAGGGCGGCAAGCCCAAGGTCATCGAGAACGCGGAGGGCTCGCGCACCACGCCCTCGGTCGTCGCCTACATGGAGGACGGCGAGGTCCTCGTGGGCGCGCCGGCGAAGCGGCAAGCCGTCACCAACCCGCGCAACACCATCTATGCGGTGAAGCGCCTCATCGGCCGCCGCTTCGAGGACAAGGAGGTCCAGAAGGACATCTCCCTGATGCCGTACAAGATCGTCAAGGCCGACAACGCCGACGCCTGGATCGAGGTCCGCGGCAAGAAGATCGCGCCGCAGGAGGTCTCGGCGCAGATTCTGCGCAAGATGAAGAAGACCGCCGAGGACTACCTCGGGGAACAGGTCGACGAGGCGGTGATCACGGTCCCCGCCTATTTCAACGACTCGCAGCGCCAGGCCACCAAGGATGCCGGCCGGATCGCCGGCCTCGAGGTGAAGCGGATCATCAACGAGCCGACCGCCGCCGCGCTCGCCTTCGGCCTCGACAAGGCGGGCCGCAAGGACATGAAGATCGCCGTCTACGACCTCGGCGGCGGCACGTTCGACATCTCGATCATCGAGATCGCCGACGTCGACGGCGAGAAGCAGTTCGAGGTGCTCGCCACCAACGGCGACACGTTCCTCGGCGGCGAGGACTTCGACCAGCGCGTCATCGACTACATCATCGCCGAGTTCAAGAAGGACCAGGGCGTCGACCTCGCGAAGGACGTCCTCGCGCTGCAGCGCCTCAAGGAGGCGGCGGAGAAGGCGAAGATCGAGCTCTCCTCGACGCAGCAGACCGAGATCAACCTGCCGTACATCACCGCCGACGCGTCCGGGCCCAAGCACCTGACGATGAAGATCACGCGCGCCAAGTTCGAGAGCCTGGTCGACGATCTCATCCAGAAGACGATCGAGCCCTGCCGCACCGCGATCAAGGACGCGGGCGTGAAGGTGACGGAGATCAACGACGTGATCCTCGTCGGCGGCCAGACGCGCATGCCGAAGGTTCAGGACACGGTCAAGGAGTTCTTCGGCCGGGAGCCGCGCAAGGACGTGAACCCCGACGAGGCGGTCGCGATCGGTGCGGGCATCCAGGCCGGCGTGCTGCAGGGCGAGGTGAAGGACGTGCTGCTGCTCGACGTCACCCCGCTCTCCCTCGGCATCGAAACGCTCGGCGGCGTGCTGACCAAGCTGATCCAGAAGAACACCACCATCCCGACCAAGGCGCAGCAGGTGTTCTCGACCGCGGACGACAACCAGTCGGCGGTCACGATCCACGTCCTGCAGGGCGAGCGCGACATGGCGGCCGGCAACAAGAGCCTCGGCCAGTTCAACCTAGAGGGGATTCCGCCGTCGCCGCGCGGCATGCCGCAGATCGAGGTGACGTTCGACATCGACGCCAACGGGATCCTGCACGTCTCGGCCAAGGACAAGGCGACCGGGAAGGAGAACAAGATCACCATCAAGGCGAACTCCGGGCTCTCCGAGGAGGAGATCCAGCGGATGGTCAAGGACGCGGTAGCCCACGCGGCCGAGGACAAGAAGACGCTCGAGCTCGTGACCGCCCGCAACCAGGCCGACGCCCTCGCGCACTCCGTGAAGAAGTCGCTCGCCGAGTTCGGCGACAAGGTCCAACCCGACGAGAAGTCGAAGATCGAGGCCGCGGTGAAGGAGCTGGAGGAGGCGATCAAGGGCGACGACAAGGCGCGGATCGAGGCCGGAACGGAGGCCCTCGGGAAGGCCGCGCAGAAGCTCGGCGAGCGGATGCACGCCGAGGCCCAGGCGCAAGGCGCCGCCGCCGGAGGGGAGCCGCGTGCGCGCGAACAGGCGAGCGGCGGCAAGAAGGCCGACGAGAACGTTGTCGACGCAGAGTTCACCGAGGTCAAAGACAAGAAGTGATATTCCGTCACCTGCCGGTGACGGAATATCTGGCCGAGTTGAAGCGGACGATGAGACCGTCCGCTTAGCTCGGCCGTGTGCTGTCTGGGGGCGGTGGTAGGGAATGGCGAAGCGCGACTACTACGAGGTGCTCGGCGTCAATCGCGATGCCGACGAGGAGGCCGTCAAGAAGGCCTACCGCAAGCTCGCCATGAAGTGGCACCCGGACCGCAATCCGGACAATCCGAAGGCCGAGGAGCACTTCAAGGAGGCGAAGGAAGCCTACGAGGTGCTCACCGACCCGCAGAAACGCGCCGCTTATGACCGCTACGGCCACGCCGGGGTGGACCCGGCCGTGGGCGCGGGCGCCGGCGCGGGTTTCGGCACTTTTGCCGAGGCGTTCGGCGACATCTTCAGCGACATCTTCGGCGCCGGGCGGACCCGCTCGTCGGTCTACCGCGGCGCGGATCTGCGCTACAACCTCGAGATCACCCTCGAGCAGGCAGCGCACGGCACTGAAGCGAAGATCCGGATCCCGACGCTCGAGGATTGCACGACCTGCCAGGGCTCGGGCGCGAAGCCGGGGACGAAGCCGCAGACGTGCCCCACCTGCAGCGGCCAGGGGCAGGTCCGGATGCAGCAGGGGTTCTTCTCGCTCCAGCAGACCTGTCCCCGCTGCCACGGCACGGGCAAGGTCATTCCCGAGCCCTGCTCTGCCTGCAGCGGGGCCGGCCGGCTGAAGACGCACAAGACGCTCTCCGTCAAGATCCCCACCGGCGTCGACGAAGGGGACCGCATCCGGCTCGCCGGCGAGGGCGAGCCCGGGGTGAACGGCGGGCCGGCGGGCGACCTGTACGTCCAGCTTCGTCTCAAGCCCCATCCGATCTTCCAGCGCAACCACGACGACCTGCACTGCGAGATGCCCGTCAGCTTCGCCACCGCCGCGCTCGGCGGGGAGATCGACCTCCACACGCTCGACGGCAGCGCCAAGATCCGGGTCCCGGCCGAAACCCAGAGCGGCAAGACCTTCCGCCTGCGCGGCAAGGGGATCAGGGGCGTGCGCAGCCAGGCGCCCGGCGACCTCTTCTGCCACGTGGTCATCGAGACGCCGGTGAGCCTGACCGAGCGCCAGAAGGAGCTGCTTCGCGAGTTCGACGCGATCGCCCAGAAGAACGGCGACCGCCACAACCCGCGCGCCAGGTCCTGGGTGGAGAAGGTCCGCGAGTTCTTTGCCGGGTAGCCGATCCGGGGCCCGGGCCGCCCGTCCCCCGGCGCCGCGCAGGACAGACTCCCGCTCTCGGCCAGGCGCGCGATTGAAGAATCCTCAATCCTCATATTAAGATTCCCCGATAACCCTTTGATCGGAGGGAGGGGATGCGGCTCGTCCTGAGGGCCAGGCTGGCGCTCGTCGGCCTGCTTTGGCTGGGCGCGGCGAGCGCGGTGCTCGCAGATCAAGTCATTGATCAAGCAAAGAAACTGCTCGCGGAGCGGAATCCGCAGGCGGCTTTCGCGCTGCTCTTGCCGCTGCAGTCGCAGCGCGCGGGCGAGATCGAGTACGACTACTTCCTGGGCATCGCGGCGCTCGATGCCGGGGACCCGCAGCAGGCCGTGTTCGCGCTCGAGCGCGTCCTGGCGGTCAACCCCGACTTCCTCCAGGCGCGGGCGGAGATCGCCCGCGCCTACTTCGTGCTCGGCGAGCGCCAGACCGCGCGGCGCGAGTTCGAGTCGGTCCGGACCCAGAGCCTGCCGCCGGAGGCGCGCGCGACGATCGATCGCTACCTCTCCGCGCTCGAGCCGCAGCGGACCGACGTCCGCGCCTATATCGAGATGACCGGAGGCTGGGACTCGAACGTGAACAGCGCGACCGGAAGGACCGCGATCGCAATTCCGTCGTTCGGCGGCAGCATCGCGACCCTGAATCCGCTCGGCGTGCGCACGTCGTCCTGGTTCGGCGGGCTCGGCACGGGGGTCTCGCTGAGCCAGGGGCTGTCCGACCAGTGGTACCTCATCGGCGCCGCGAGCTACGCCGGCAAGTACAACTTCGACGTCGACGGCTTCGACACCGGTCAGGTCGACGGCAGCGCGGGCGTGCGCTGGGCAAGCGGCGACAACCAGGTGATCGCCATCGGGCAGTTCCAGCGATTCTGGGTGGACCACGAGACCTACCGCAATTCCGCCGGCGGGACCGTTCAGTGGCTGCACAACCTCAGCCCGAGCCAGCAGTTCACGGTCTTCGGGCAGTACGCGAGGCTCACCTACCCCGACCAGAGCCCCCGCGACGCGAACCGGTACATCGGCGGCGTCGGCTATTCGCAAGCGTTCGCGGCGCCGTATTCGCCGGTGTTCTTCATCTCCGTCTACGGCGGCGAGGAGAAGGTCCGCGACCGCAGCTTCCCCTGGCTGGGCTTCACGCCGGTGGGCCTCCGCCTGGGTGGCCAGCTCTCGCTCTCCGACCGCGCGCTCCTCTTCGCCTCCGCGAGCTACGAGCACCGCACCTACGACGGCGTCGATCCGCTGTTCCTGGTCAAGCGCCGCGACGACCAGACCGACGCGCGCCTGGGCCTTGCCTACCTCGTGGCGCCCAGCTGGACGCTCACGCCGCAGGTCGCGTACACGAACAACTACTCGAACATCCAGCTGAATACGTACGATCGCACCGTCGGGTCCGTTTCGGTCCGGCGTGACTTTTGACCGCCCGCCGGCGCCCGGTCGGCCCCCTCCCCGGCGCGCCGGGGATTTCGTGAACGGTGCCGCGGTCGACCACTGCCCGAGCCCGCGGCGCGGCCCCGGGCGCCGGATGTTGACGGCATAATCTGAGCCGTTCGCCGGCGCTGGCTCGAGGCCGGCCTGGGAGACGACATGGCAGTCCGCGTTCCGTTTCGGCTTCGGCAGCTCGCATGGCTCGTCTCGGCGTCGCTCGCTGCGACGGGAACCGCCGTCGCGGCGCCGGCGGCGCGGGTGGATTTCGCGATCGGCGGCGTCACGGTGACCGGCGCCGACGGGCGCAGTCGCCCGGTGGTGAAAGGCCTCGAGCTGCAGTCCGGCGACCGCATCGTCACCGCTGCGGGCCGCGCGCAGCTCCGCTTCACGGACGGGGCCTACGTCTCGGTGCAGCCCGACAGCGACTTCAGCATCCGCGAGTACCAGTTCGACGGCAAGACCGACGGCACCGAAAAGGGGGTCTTCGGCCTCCTGCGCGGGGCGCTGCGGACCGTCACCGGGGCGATCGGGCGGGTCAATCGCGGCGCCTATCAGATCCAGACGCCCACGGCGACGATCGGCATCCGCGGCACCGGCGGCCTGATCCAGATCCTGCCCGACGGCAGCACGCTCGTCACGGGCAACAGCGGCGTCTGGTCGCTCGCGAACAAGGTGGGGTCGGTGGACGTCCCCGCGGGGAAGGCCGCGAAGGCGGGTCCGGACCAGACGGTTCCCCCCTCCGAGTCGGTCGAAGGCCCGGTGCTGCCTCCGCCGCAGGGGAAGCTGGAGACACCGAAGTGGCCGACGGAGTCCGATGCCCTGACCGCGATGCCGACCGGGGCGCCGAACTCGGCGCCGCTGTTCATCCCCGGTCCGGAGACGGTGCTGGTGGCCGGCGACAACGTGACGAGCGCCGGGTTGCCGGCGTCGCTCTTCGGCCCGGTCGATTGCAGCACCGC
>JBOIFD010000106.1:0-7624 GCA_050741515.1 Burkholderiales bacterium | reverse complement strand
CCCTCGGCCGCGGTGCGCGCGCCGAGGCTGACGCGCTCGGCGAGCGCGGCGGCGCTCTTCGACGCCGGTTTGCCCCCGCGGTCGGACGGCCCTTCGGACGGTCGCACCTCGAGCGCGACGCCCGCCGTCGCGAGCAGCGGCGCGAGCGGCAGCTCGCCGGTCGAGCGGAGCCACTGGTCGAAGAGCGCGCGCAGCTTGAGTCCGCCCGCCTCCTCCGCGGTCCGCTCGACGCCGTCCTCCGGGACGCCGAGCCCGCTGCGACCGTAGCGGCGCCAGAGCGCGCGCATCACGTCGTCGAGCGAACGGCGCCCCGCGGTGCGGCTGCGGAGGTGCAGATCGAGGCACAGCGCGACCAGGCTGCCCTTGCCGTAGTAGCTGACGATTGCGTTCGGCGAGTTCTCGTCCTGCCGGTAGTACTTGATCCAGGCGTCCCAGCTCGACTCGGCGACGGTCTGGCGATGCCGGCCGGGAGTGCGCAGGAGCTGGGTGATCGAACGGCCCAGGGTCTCGAGGTAGTCCTCGGGACCGAGGAGCCCGCAGCGCACGAGCGCGAGGTCATCGTAGTAGGAGGTGACGCCCTCGAACGCCCACAGCAGCGTGGTGTAGTTCTCGCGCTCGAGGTCATAGGGGGTGAAGGCCGCCGGCCGGATGCGCTTGACGTTCCAGGCGTGGAAGTACTCGTGGCTCGCCAGGCCGAGAAAGGTGCGATAGCTCTCGGTGGCCGCCTTCACGCCGGGGCGCGGGAGATCGTCGCGGCCGCACAGCAGGGCGGTGGCGGCGCGGTGCTCGAGCCCGCCGTAGCCCTCGCCGACCGCGGTGACCAGAAACACGTAGCGGTCCATGGGGGCGGGAGTGCCGAAGAAGCGGATCTGCCACTCGCACAGCCGCTTCAGGTCGCGCGCGAGGCGATCGGTGTCCGCGCCGTGCCGTCCGGTGATCGCGACCTCGTGCGGCACGCCGCACGCCGTGAACGGAACGTGGGTGAAGGTGCCCATCTCGACCGGATGGTCGATGAACTCGTCGTAGTCCGCAGCGCCGTACGTTCCGAAACCGAGGGCGCGCGCGTCGCGGCGCGGCATCGAGGTCGCGACCCGCCATCCGGAATAGCGCCGGCCGGGCGGCGGCACGATCTCGACCTCGCACGCGCGCTCCTCCTTGCCGAGCACCCGGAGGAAGACGCTCGGGCCGTTGAAGAACGCGTGCGTCGTGTCGAGGTGCGCGCCGCGGACCGAAAGGTCCCAGGCGTAGACCTCGGCGATCACCGCGAGCGGGCCGCGGCAGGGCGCCGCCCGCCACGTGTGCTTGTCGGTCTTGACGAGCGGGATCCGCGCGCCGCGCGACTCCGCGCGGATCGCGACGACGTGCTTCGCGAAATCGCGCACCGTGTAGCTGCCCGGGATCCAGGCCGGCAGCGCGAAGCGCTGCCCCGCGGGATCGGGATCGGCGGCGGCGCAGCTCACCTCGAAGCGATGCGCTTCAGGATGTTTAGGCTGGATTCGGTAGCGGATCGGGGGTCGGTTCTTCATCCTTCAGCCGTGACGCTGCACGATCCCCATCAGCTTGTACACGAGGAGCGCCGCGGCGAAATCGAAGGCGTGAAAGCCGGCAATCGGCGCGAATTCCAGGACGTCGAAACCGATGATGCGGCGCTGCCGGGCCACGGACTCGAAGAGCCCCAGCGTCTGGTACCAGCCCAGGCCCCCGGGCACCGGCGTACCGGTGGCCGGCAGCACGGACGGATCGATGCCGTCGACGTCGAGCGTGAAGAAGACCTGCCGCGGAAACTCCTGCGGCAGCGCGATCGCGTCGATGCCCTCGGGCACGAGCCGATCGGCGTCCAGGTAGCGCACGTTGTAGCGCGCGCGCGCGGCCCGCTCCTCCTCGGAGTAGGCGCGGTTGCCGAGCTGGAACAACGGAATGCCGACCTCCACGATCCGCCGCATCACCGAGGCGTGGCTCAGCGGGTCGCCCCCGTAGCGGTCGCGCAGATCCGCATGCGCATCGATCTGGACGACGCCGAAGTCGCGCATGCCGGCTTCGAGGTACCCCTGCACGACGCCCCAGGTGACGGTGTGCTCGCCGCCCAGCACGACGGGCATCTTGCCGAGACGCAGGATCCTCGCCACCGCCGCCGCGATGCCGGTGATCACCTTCTCCGGCTGCCCGCGGCAATCGATCGCCGGCCACGTGTAGATGCCGTCGGCGCCCGGATCGCTCGCGCCGTCCCAGCGCTCGAGCTGGTCCGACGCGGCGATGATGGCCGCCGGGCCTTGCGCCGTCCCGCCGCCGTAGGAAACCGTCTTCTCGTACGGAACGGGCAGGACGTGAAAGCGCGCCGCCTCCGGCGCGACGTCGTCGAGCTCGCTGCCGAGGAAGCGCGGCCGGGGCGCGCGCTTCGTGCGCGCTTTCGGCGGTCGGGCGGGGGGGCTCGCCTGCTTCATGACAGCCGGCTCCTGAACTCCTCGTAGCCGAACTCGCGCACGATGCGGAGCGCGTCGGTCTCGGAGTTCCAGATCGCGATGCCCGGCAGGCGAATGCCGTTGAAGGTCGTGGTCTTGACCATCGTGTAGATCGCCATGTCCTCGAACACGAGCCGGTCTCCCACGCCGAGCGGCGCGGGAAACGAGTAGTCCCCGATCACGTCGCCGGCGAGGCAGGTCTGCCCGCCGAGGCGGTAGCGGTGCGGGTGCTCGTCGGGGTCGCCCGCGCCGATGATGCGCGGCCGGTACGGCGCCTCGATCACGTCGGGCATGTGGCAGGTCGCCGAGGTATCGAGGATGGCGAGGGGCCTCCCGTTCCACGGGAGGTCGAGCACCTCGGCCACGAGCACGCCGGCGTCGAGCGCGATCGCCTCGCCCGGCTCGAGATAGAGCTGCACCCGGTGGCGATCGCGGAACTCACGGAGCAGGCGCACGAGGTCGTCCACCTGGTAGCCGGGGCGGGTGATGTGGTGCCCGCCGCCGAAGTTGATCCACTCCATGCCGGGAATGAACTCGCCGAACTTCTCCTCGAACGCGGCGACGGTGCGCGCGAGCGGCGGGAAGTCCTGTTCGCAGAGGGTGTGGAAGTGCAGCCCGCTGATCCCCGCGAGGCTCCCGCGAAACTGCGAGCGGGGAATCCCCAGGCGCGAAAAGGGCGCGCTCGGATCGTAGCTCGCGACCTTGCCCTCCGAGTGCTCGGGATTGACGCGCAGCCCGAAGCGCAGCTCCGGCCGGCGCGCCGCCGCCGCGCGCGCGAGCGGCTGGAACCGCTCCCATTGCGCGAACGAGTTGAAGACGACGTGGTCGGAGAGCTCCAGGATCGCGGCGAGGTCGGCGGCGGTGTAGGCGGCCGAAAAGGTGTGGACCTCGCCGCCGAACGCCTCGCGCCCGAGGCGCGCCTCGTGCAGGCCGCTCGCGCAGGTCCCCTCGAGGTAGCGGGCCACGAGCGGCGCCAGGCTCCACATCGCGAACGCCTTGAGCGCGAGCAGGATCTTCGCGCCGCTCGCGCGCTGGACGGCGTCGAGCACGCGCAGGTTCGCCTCGATCGCCGCCTCGTCGACGACGAAGCAGGGCGAGGGCACCCGCCGCGGATCGAGGCGCCGGAACCGCCCGGTGCGCGCAGCGGGGCGGCCGACGCTCACGCCATCGGCGCGGCGGGGGCGACGACGGTCCACGGCAGCCCGTGCACGTTCATCGCTTCCATGAACGGGTCCGGGTCGAACTGCTCGAGGTTGAACACGCCCTTGCCGCGCCATTTGCCGGTCACCATCAGCTTGGCGCCGATCATCGCCGGCACCCCGGTGGTGTACGAGATCGCCTGCGCTCCGACCTCCCGGTAGCAGGCCTCGTGATCGGAGATGTTGTACACGAAGGCGAGCTTCTCCTTGCCGCCCTTCCGGCCGCGCACGAAGCAGCCGATGCAGGTCTTGCCCTTGGTGAGCGGGCCGAGGCTCGCCGGGTCGGGCAGCAGCGCCTTGAGGAACTCGAGCGGCACGATCTCGCGCCCCTGGAACACGACCGGCTTGATCGAGGTCATGCCCACGTTCCCGAGCACCCGCAGGTGCGTGAGGTAGTTGTCCGAAAAGGTCATCCAGAACCGCGCCCGGCGCAAGCCGGGGAAGTTCTTGACGATCGACTCGAGCTCCTCGTGGTAGAGGAGGAAGATCTTCTTCGGCCCGATGCCCTCCGGGAAGTCGTGCATCCGGCTGACCGAGAGCGGGTCGGTCGTCCGCCAGTCGCCGTTCTCCCAGTACCGCCCGCGCGCCGTGACCTCGCGGATGTTGATCTCGGGGTTGAAGTTAGTCGCGAACGGCTGGCCGTGCTCGCCGGCGTTGCAGTCGATGATGTCCAGCTCCTCGATCGCGTCGAAGTGGTGCTTCGCCAGGTACGCGGTGAAGACGTTGGTCGCGCCCGGATCGAACCCGCTGCCGAGCAGCGCCATGAGGCCGCGGTCGCGGAACCGGTCCTGGTACGCCCATTGCCAGCGGTATTCGAACTTGGCGGTGTCGCGCGGCTCGTAGTTCGCGGTGTCGAGGTAGTCGACCCCGGTCGCCAGGCACGCGTCCATGATCGGGAGATCCTGGTACGGGAGCGCGACGTTGATCACGATCGCCGGCCGCTCGCGCTCGATCAGCGCGGTCATCTGCCCCACGTCGTCCGCGTCCACCTGCGCCGTCTTGATCGGCCGCTCGAGCTGCGCCGCGATGCGCCTGCACTTCTCCTCGGTGCGGCTCGCGAGCACGATCTCGGAGAAGACCTCGGGAACCTGGGCGCACTTGTGGGTGACCACCTGTCCGACCCCGCCCGCGCCGACGATCAGCACCTTCGCCATCCGGGGAGCCTCCGCTTCAGTCCTCGTAATAGGTGTAGCCGCGCAGGCTCGCGCCGAACGCCTCGAGGACCGCCTGGCGCTCGGCGACCGAGATGCGGCCGTCGCGGACCGCCTGCTCGGCGGTCTTGCGGAACTGCTCGAGGAGGCTCTGCGGCTGGTACTCGACGTAGCTCAGCACCTCGGCGATGCTGTCCCCGCTCATCTCCCGGACGAAGTCGAACGTGCTGTCCTCGTTGATGCGCACGCTCACGACGTTCGTGTCGCCCATGAGGTTGTGCAGGTCGCCGAGCGTCTCCTGGTAGGCGCCCACGAGGAATACGCCAAAGTAGTACGGCTGGCCGTCGATGAGCGGATGGACCGGCAGGGTCTTGCGGATGCCGCGGCTGCCGATGAAGCGGTCGATCTTGCCGTCGGAGTCGCAGGTGATGTCGGCGATGATCGCCTGCCGCGTCGGCGCCTCGTTGAGGCGGTGCACCGGCATGACCGGGAAGATCTGCTCGATCGCCCACACGTCGGGCAGCGACTGGAACACCGAGAAGTTGCCGTAGTAGATGTCCGAGAGCGACTGCTCCAGGCCGTCCAGCCCGGGCGGGACGCGCCGCACGTCGTGCAGCTCGCGGACGATGCCGCGCACGATCTCGAGGAAGATGTCCTCGGCGAGCGACAGCTCCCGCAGGCGGATCTGGCCGCGCTTGAAGAGCTCGCGGATCTCCTCGCGGTAGTAGACCGCGTCGTTGTAGCACTCCTGGAGGTTGCGGGGATTGATGCTCTGCAGCGAATGGCGCAGGTTGCCGATCAGCTCGTGCTCGCCCTCCCGGGACGGCTCCGGCACCTCGCCCGGCTCGAAGCGCGTGACGTCGAGGATGTTGAAGAGCAGGACCGAGGAGTACGCGACGGTCGCGCGACCCGACTCGGTGACGATCACCGGGTGCTCGATCGCGAGCGGGTCGAGGACGCTCATGACCGTCTCGACGACGTCGAGGCAATACTCGTCGAGCGAGTAGTTCTTGCTGTAATCGTAGTTGGTCTGCGAGCCGTCGTAGTCCACCGCCAGGCCGCCGCCGAGGTCGAGGAAGCCGAGCGCCGCGCCCTCGCCCTTCAGGTCGGCGTAGTACCGGGCGGCCTCGAGCACGCTCGCCCGGATGTCGCGGATGTTCGGGATCTGCGAGCCGAGGTGATAGTGCAGGAGCTGCAGGCAGTCGAGCATCTCGTGGCGCTTCAGCGAGTCGATCAGCGCGACGATCTGCGAGGTCGTCAGCCCGAAGATGCTGCGGTCGCCGCTCGACTCGTTCCACGCGCCGCCGACGCGCGAGGCGAGCTTCACCCGCAGGCCGAGCATCGGCCGGATCCCGAGGGCGCGGCTCGTCTCGAGGACGATCGGCAGCTCGGTCGGGGTCTCGAGCACGAAGAAGCAGCGGTAGCCGAGCTTGAGCGCCTGCAGGCCGAGCGTGATGAACTCGGTGTCCTTGTAGCCGTTGCAGACGATGTAGCCGGTCTCCGGCGCCATGCTGGCGAGCGCGATGAGGAGCTCGGCCTTGCTGCCGGCCTCCAGGCCGTGCCCGTACCGCGCCCCGAAGCGCGCGATCTCCTCGATCACCTGGCACTGCTGGTTGACCTTGATCGGGAAGACGCCCCGATAGCTGCCGCGGTAGCCGAGCGAGCGCATCGCCCGGCCGAAGCTCTCGTTCAGGAGCGACACCTGGGCGTCGAGGATGTTCTCGATGCGCAGCAGGACCGGCATCTGCAGGCCGCGCTGCTGCACCCCGGCGATGATGTCGACCAGGCTGACGCGGGCGCGCGTCCCGTTGAACGGCACGCTGACCCGCACCGTGCCGTCGTCGGAGAGCTCGAAGTACCCGGCGCCCCAGCTCCGGACCCCGTAGAGCTCGGCCGACTCCGCCGCGCTCCAGCTCGATACGACGTTCGCTTTCAGTTCCCCTAGCGCTCCTGTTTTCCGGGCGCGCGGCGACCCCCACCGCGTGGCCCGCATCTTGCCTGCCGGACGCCCGAAGATCAAGCGCGAAGCGCGATGTTTTTGAAGGAGAAAGGCGCCGCGCCGGCGGGCGGACGCGGGAGCGCTCGTCGGGCGGAGGCCTCAGTCGGCCGCGGCGAGCAGCGCGGCGTTGCCGCCCGCCGCCGCGGTATTCACCGTGAGCGTGCGCTCCACCGCAAAGCGCTCGAGATAGTGCGGCCCGCCGGCCTTGGGCCCGGTGCCGGAGAGCCCCTCGCCGCCGAACGGCTGCACCCCCACCACCGCGCCGATCATGTTGCGATTCACATAGGTGTTGCCGACCCGTACGCGGCTCCGCACCCGGTCGACGAACCGCGCGATGCGGCTGTGGATCCCGAGCGTGAGGCCGTAGCCGGTCGCGGCGATCGCATCGAGCGCCGGCTCGAGCGCGTCCGCGCGGTACCGGATCACGTGCAGGACCGGCCCGAACACCTCGCGCTGCGGCAGCTCGGCGAGCGGGATCGCGAAGGCGACCGGCGCGACGAAGCTGCCGTGGGCGGTGCTCTCGGGCAGCCGCGTCTCGGCGATCGGCCGGCCCCGCCCGCGGAGCCGCGCGACGTGCGCCTCGAGCATCCGCCGCGCGTCGTCGTCGATCACCGGCCCGACGTCGGTCTCCGGTTCCGCCGGGTCGCCGATCCGCAGCTCGGCGAGCGCGCCGGCGAGCATCGCCAGGATGCGCGGCGCGGCATCGTCCTGCAGGAGGAGGAGCCGCAGCGCGGAGCAGCGCTGCCCCGCCGTCTGGAACGCCGAGGCAAGCGCGTCGGCGACGACCTGCTCCGGCAGCGCGGACGAGTCGACGAC
>JBOIFD010000105.1:0-6853 GCA_050741515.1 Burkholderiales bacterium | reverse complement strand
TCCGTCCGCCGAGGTCGTCACCGGCGCGTTCGCCGACCGCCTGCTCGAGGGGGTCGAGCTCGTCGCCGCGAGCCCCGGGGTCCCGGTCGCCTCGCCCGTCGTCCAGGCGGCGCTCGCGCGCGGGCTGGAGGTCGTAGGCGACGTCGAGCTCTTCGCGCGCTTTGTCGCGCGCCAGCCCGGAGCGCGCGTGGTCGCGATCACGGGCACGAACGGCAAGACCACCGTCACCGCGCTCGCCGGGAGCATGTGCCGCGCGGCCGGTCTCGACGCCCAGGTCGCCGGGAACATCTCGCCGGCGGTCCTGACGGCGCTCATGGAACGGCTCGACGCCGGGCGTCTCCCCGAGGTCTGGGTCCTCGAGCTGTCGAGCTTCCAGCTCGAGACCACCCGGTCGCTCGCCCCCGACGTGGCGACGGTCCTCAATGTCACCGCCGATCACCTCGACCGCTATTCGGGGCTCGACGCGTATGCCGCCGCCAAGGCGCGAATCTTCGACGGCGGCGGCACGCAGGTGCTCAACCGCGACGACCCTCGTTCCAGCGCACTGCGGCGGGCCGGCCGGCGCGTCGTCACCTTCGGTCTCAACCCGCCGCCCGACCACGAAGAATTCGGGCTGCTCAAGGTGTTCGGGGAGTACTGGCTCGCCATGGGCGCGACGCCGCTCCTGGCGGCGCGCGAGCTGAAGCTCGCCGGGCTGCACAACGCCGCGAACGCGCTCGCGGCCCTGGCGTTGTGCCGGTCGATCGGCCTGCCGCTCGCGCCCCTCCTCAATGCGCTGAAGGGCTTCGAGGGCCTTCCCCATCGCGTCGCCCCGGTCGCGCAGGTGGGCGGCGTCTCGTTCTTCGACGACTCGAAGGGCACCAACGTCGGCTCGACCGTGGCGGCGCTCGCCGGGCTCGCGCGGCAGCTGAACGGTAGCGGCGGGAAGGTGGTCCTGATCGCCGGCGGCGAGGGCAAGCAGCAGGACTTCGCGCCGCTGCGCGACGCGGTCGCCGACGCCGCGCAGACCGTAGTGCTGATCGGCCGGGACGCGCCGCTCATCGAATCGGCGCTTGCCGGGAGCGGCGCGCGCATCGAGCGCGCAGCGAGCATGGCGGAGGCGGTCGCGCGCGCGTTCCACGCCGCCCACCCCGGCGACGCGGTGCTGCTCTCGCCGGCGTGCGCGAGCTTCGACATGTTCACCGACTACAAGCAGCGCGGCGAGGTGTTCTGCGCCGCCGTCCGGGAGCTCGAGCATGCTCGCGCGCGCTGAGAGCGCCCGCCGCAGCGCGCTGGCCGAGTACGACGCGACCGTCGTCTGGGCGAGCGCGCTGCTGCTCACCCTCGGGCTGGTGATGGTCTACTCGGCGTCGATTGCGACCGCCGAGAGCTCCCGTGTGTCGGGCGGCGTCGCGACGTACTACCTCGCCCGCCACGCCGCGTTCCTGGGCGCCGCAGTGCTCGCGGCGCTGGCCGCGTTCCAGATCCCGATGCGCGCCTGGCAGTGGCTCGCGCCGTGGCTCTTCGTCCTCGCGGTGCTGCTGCTCGCGGCGGTCCTCGTTCCCGGCATCGGGCGCGAGGTGAACGGCGCGCGCCGCTGGATCGCGCTCGGGATCGTGAACTTCCAGCCGTCCGAGCTGATGAAGCTCGCGGTGGTGCTCTACACCGCCGACTACGCGGTCCGCAAGCACGCGCTCCTGCACAGCTTCCGCCGCGGCCTGCTGCCGATGCTCGGCGTCATGCTGGTGGTCGGGTGGCTGCTCCTCGGCGAGCCGGACTTCGGCGCGTTCGTCGTCATCTGCGCGATCGCGATCGCGATCCTGTTCGTGGCCGGCATGAACGGCCGCTGGTTCGCCGCGCTGGTCGCGCTCGCGGGGACCGGCTTCACGCTGCTCGTGGTCACGTCGCCGTACCGCGTGCAGCGGATCTTCGGCTTCATGGACCCGTGGGCCGACGCCTTCGGGCGGGGCTACCAGCTGTCGCACGCGCTGATCGCGTTCGGGCGCGGCGAGTGGTTCGGCGTGGGCCTGGGCGCGAGCGTCGAGAAGCTGCACTACCTGCCGGAGGCGCACACCGACTTCCTGCTCGCGGTCATCGGCGAGGAGCTCGGCTTCGCCGGGGTCGCGGTGGTGATCGGGCTCTTCGCCTGGCTGTGCCTGCGCGCCTTCGCGATCGGCCGGCGCGCCGCGGACCTCGAGCGCCCGTTCGGCGCGCTCGTCGCACAGGGCACCGCGGTGTGGCTCGGCGTGCAGGCGTTCATCAACATGGGCGTGAACCTGGGCGTGCTCCCCACCAAGGGACTGACCCTGCCGTTCATGAGCTTCGGCGGGAGCGCGCTCGTCACGAGCTGCGTGGCGCTCGCGATCCTGCTGCGGGTGGATTGGGAAAATCGACAGCTCATGCGGGGAGTCCCCGCATGAACGAACGATCACAACTCGCCAGGGAGGCAGCCGGGATGAGCCGCACCGCGCAATCGAACCTGCAGTCGCTGGAGCCGCGCGTCCTGTCGATGGACACCGCGACGCACATCGCGCTCGCGGACGCGGGCGGCGAGACGGCGGCGATCGCCGAGGCGGTGGAGTTGGAGGTGAGCGCCACGTCGGGTGCCGACGGGGTCGAGGAATGCGCCGCGGCCCGCGCGGCACCCGAACCGCTGGCGCTGACTTGCGCGGCGGATCTCCGCGTAGGTTGGGGTGAACTGCAAGAGTGGCTCGCACGATCATGATCATGGCGGGCGGCACCGGCGGCCACGTTTTTGGCTCCGGCCGCGCTTCGCGCTTAACCGGCGCGAAGCGCCGGTTAGCCTCCACCGAAGACGTGGCCGAATGGTGGAGCGCCGCGTTTGCGTCTCGCAAGCAGGTGGTCCCTTGGGCAAGACCATCATGATCATGGCGGGAGGGACGGGCGGCCACGTCTTTCCGGCGCTCGCGGTGGCCGACCGCCTCCGCGCGGACGGCTGGCGCGTGGTGTGGCTCGGCGCGCGCACCGGAATGGAAGCGGCGGTCGTCCCGCGCCATGGCCACGAGATGGCCTGGATCCGCTTCGCGGGCCTGCGCGGCAAGGGACTGGCTGCGAAGCTGCTCCTCCCGCTCAACCTGCTCGTCGCTTTCTGGCAGAGCCTGCGGGCGATCCGCGCGCACCGGCCGGACGTGGTCCTCGGCATGGGCGGCTACATCGCGTTCCCCGGCGGGATGATGGCCGCGCTTCTGGGGCGCCCGCTCGTGATCCACGAGCAGAACTCGATCGCCGGTCTGGCGAACCGGGTGCTCGCGGGCGTCGCCGACCGGATCCTCGTCGCGTTCCCGGGTGCGCTGCCTCGGTCGCGGCTCGTCGGCAATCCCGTGCGCGACGCGATTGCCGCCGTGTCGCCGCCGGCAGCTCGCTATACGGGGCGGTCGGGCCCGCTCCGGGTGCTGGTCGTGGGCGGCAGCCTCGGCGCGGCGGCGCTGAACGAGCTGGTGCCCAAGGCGCTGGCGCTGCTGCCGGCCGACGCGCGCCCCCGGGTGACGCATCAGGCCGGCGCGAAGCATCTCGACACCCTGCACGCGAACTACGGATCCGCCGGGGTCGAGGGCAACCTCGTCGCCTTCATCGACGACATGGCCGCGGCCTACGCCGACGCCGACGTGGTCCTCTGCCGCGCCGGGGCGACGACCGTCGCCGAGCTGGCGGCGGCCGGCGTCCCGGCCATCCTCGTTCCGTTCCCGTTCGCGGTCGACGACCACCAGACCACGAACGCGCGCTACCTCGCCGATCAGGGCGCGGCGATCCTCGTCCAGCAGCGCAGCCTCACTCCCGAGAAGCTCGCCGACGCCCTGCGCGGACTCACGCGCCCGGCGCTCGCCGCCATGGCCGAGAAGGCGCGTGCGCTCGGCCGGCCGGACGCCGCGCGCGCGGTGGCCGAAGCCTGCATCGAACTCGCCGAAATGAACCGGTGAAGCACAAGGTCAAGCACATCCACTTCGTCGGCATCGGCGGCTCCGGGATGAGCGGCATTGCCGAGGTGCTGCTCAATCTCGGCTACCGGGTGAGCGGCTCGGACATCGCGGCCAGCCCGGCCACCGAGCGCCTCGCGAAGCTCGGGGCGAAGGTCGCGATCGGACACGCGGCGGAGCACGTGGCGGGCGCAGATGCGGTCGTCGTCTCGACGGCCGTGCGGCCGGACAACCCGGAGGTGATCAGCGCGCGGAACCGGCGCGTCCCGGTGGTGCCGCGCGCCCTGATGCTCGCCGAGCTCATGCGCCTCAGGCAGGGGATCGCGGTCGCGGGCACCCACGGCAAGACCACCACCACGAGCCTCGTCGCGAGCGTGCTCGCCGAAGCGGGGCTCGATCCGACGTTCGTGATCGGCGGGCGCCTGACCGCCGCCGCCTCCAGCGCCCGGCTCGGCGCCGGCGAGTTCATCGTCGTCGAGGCGGACGAGTCGGATGCCTCGTTCCTCCATCTGCAGCCGGTGATGGCGGTGGTCACGAACATCGACGCCGATCACATGGAGACCTACCAGCACGACTTCGCGCGCCTGAAGCAGGCGTTCGTGCAGTTCCTCCAGAACCTGCCCTTCTACGGCGCCGCGATCCTGTGCGCCGACGACGCGAACGTGCGCGAGATCATGCCGTTCGTGTCGAAGCCGATCGTCACCTACGGCTTCGCCGGCGACGCGATGGTGCGCGCCGAAGCGGTCGAGGTCTGCAACGGCGAGATGTGCTTCCGCGCGGTCCGCGACGGCGCGCCCGGCGCGCTCGACGTCCGGCTCAATCTGCCCGGGCGGCACAACGTGCAGAACGCGCTCGCGGCGATCGCCGTCGGCACCGAACTCGGGGTCGGGGACGCCGCCATCCTGAAGGCGCTGGCGGAGTTCCACGGCGTCGCGCGCCGGTTCCAGCGCTACGGCGACGTCGCGCTTCCGGGCGGCGGGCGGTACACGCTCGTCGACGACTACGGCCATCACCCGGCCGAGATGGCCGCGGCGCTCGCGGCCGCGCGCGGCGCGTTTCCCGGGCGCCGGGTCGTGCTCGCCTTCCAGCCGCACCGCTACACCCGCACGCGCGACCTCTTCGAGGACTTCGTGCGCGTGCTGTCGACGGTCGATGCCCTGGTGCTCGCCGAGGTGCATCCGGCCGGCGAAGCGCCGATCGTCGCCGCCGACGGCCGGGCGCTCGCCCGCGCGGTGCGCGTGGCGGGGAAGGTCGAGCCGCTGTTCGTCGAGCACGTCGCCGACCTGCCGGCCGCGATCCTGCAGGTCGCGCGCGACGGCGACGTGGTCGTGACCATGGGCGCGGGCTCGATCGGCGGTGTGCCGCAGAAGCTGGTGGCGGGTAATGGGTAATGAACAAATCCACGGCTGGTGGGGATGGGCAGCGCGGACCGAGACGCCCGCGCCCATCGCCCGCTACCCGTCGCCGGTCAGGTTCTTCATGAGCGAGCCGGCGGGCCTCGACCGGACCCGGCTGCGCGGCCGGCTGCTCGAGCACGAGCCGATGGCGCGGCGCGTGTCCTGGCGCGCCGGCGGCGCGGCGGCGCGGGCGTACGTGCCGCACGACCTCGCGGACCTGCAGCTCTTCCTGCAACTCGTGTCGCCGCAGGAGCCGGTCGTCTTCGTCGGCCTCGGCTCGAACCTCCTCGTCCGGGACGGCGGGTTCGACGGCACCGTCGTCCTCATGCACGACACGCACGGCGCCATGCGGCTCGACGGCGAGTTCGTCTTCGCCGCGGCCGGCGTGGCGAGCCCGAAGGTCGCGCGCTTTGCCGCGACCCATGGCTTCGAGGGCGCCGAGTTCCTGGCCGGCGTCCCCGGCACGGTCGGCGGCGCGCTCGCGATGAACGCCGGCTGCTACGGTGCGGAGACCTGGGAGTTCGTGGCGCGCGCCGATACGGTCGACCGTCGCGGCCGCCTGCGGGCGCGAACCCCGGGGGACTTCGAGATCGGCTATCGGCACGTGAAGCTGGCGGTCGACGAACGCCGGTTCACGACCGAAGGCGAGCCGCCGCCGGGCCCGTCCCCCGAGGAGTGGTTCGTCTCGGCCTGGTTCCGGTTCCGTCGCGGCGACGGCGCGCGCGCGCGGCGGCGGATCAAGGCGCTGCTCGCGCGGCGGATCGCAACCCAGCCGCTCGCCCTCCCGAATGCCGGCTCCGTGTTCCGCAACCCGCCGGGCGACCACGCCGCGCGGCTCATCGAGGCGTGCGGGCTCAAGGGCTTCGCGATCGGCGGCGCGCGGATCTCGGAGCGGCACGCCAACTTCATCGTGAACCCCAAGGGGAGCGCGCGGGCCGCGGATATCGAGGCGCTGATCGAGCACGCGCGCCGCGCGGTGCGCGACCGCTTCGGCATCGACCTCATCCCCGAGGTCCGGATCATCGGCGAGCGCACATGGCCATGAGCTTCGGCAAGGTCGCGGTGCTGCTCGGCGGCCGCTCGGCGGAGCGCGAGGTGTCGCTGAAGAGCGGCGGGATGGTGCTCGCCGCGCTCCGGAAGAAGGGCGTGGACGCGCACCCGTTCGATCCGCGCGACCGCGGCCTCGACGCGCTGATCGGCGAGCGGTTCGACCGCGTGTTCATCGCGCTGCACGGCCGCTACGGCGAGGACGGCACGGTCCAGGGCGCGCTCGAGCTCCTCGGCATTCCCTACACCGGCTCGGGCGTGCTGGGGAGCGCCCTCGCCATGGACAAGTGGCGGACGAAGCTCGTCTGGCAGGCGGCGGGCGTCCCAACCCCGCCCTACGCGCTGCTGGGGCCCGACACCGACTTCAAGGCCGTCGCCGCGCGGCTCGGCCTGCCGGTCATGGTGAAGCCGGCGAACGAAGGCTCCTCGATCGGGATGACGAAGGTGAAGCGCGCCGCTGACCTCGAGGAGGCTTATGCGCTCGCCGCCAACTAC
>JBOIFD010000104.1:0-9977 GCA_050741515.1 Burkholderiales bacterium | reverse complement strand
CGCGAGATCGATGCGCCGGCCGGGCGAAGCGTAGTCCTGCACGGTTCCCGACACCGTCACGCGCGCGTCGAGCAGCGCGGCCTGGAGTCCGTTGAGGCGCAGCGCGCGTGGCGTGATGTTCGCGTCGCCCCCGGTGAGCGTCAGCGGCGCCGGCAGCTCGGTCAGGCTCGTGCGCAATTGCCGCGGCTGCACTGTCGCCTCGAAGTCGAACCCGGCGGGGTCGGCGAAGGGGCCCGACAAGCGTACGAGCTGCACTGCCGCCGTGCCCGTCGCACTCTTCACATCCCTCAGCGCCGGTTGCAGGCGCTTGAGCGAAGCCAGCCACGGGTAGAGCTCGTCGAGCACGAGTACGAACGCGGCGCGCGCCGAGCGCACCCCCGGCTCGGCGCCGAACACTAGCTCCGCCTCGCCGTCGCCCTGCACGCGTGAACTGCCGACGCTGCCCGCGAGCCCGCGTACGCGAAGGCGATCACCGGCGTAGCTGACTTCGCCCTGGTTCACCTGGAGCGGGAACGGTACGCCGCGATACCGCCCGGTCGCCGCGAGCTTCGCCACCTCGACCGAAACGTGCGGACCGCTGCGTCTCGCCTCGTACCCGAACCGCCCCGATGCCCGGCCTTGCACCGATTCGATCTCGGCGAGCACGGTGTCGCCCGCGCGTCCAAGCACGTGCCGCGTGATCGCCAGCACGTCGACGAGATCGGCGTCGACGGCGGCGTCCAGACTGCGCAGCGCCACCGCGGGCAGGAACGCCACTGCCAGCTCGCCCGCGCTGAACCGCGACCTCCCGATCTCGCCGCTGAGCCCGGTTCCCCGGAGCTCGCCCTCGGCGAGCGCCAGGCGACCAGCGCCTTTCTTCACGGCGATGCCTACCGCAGGAACCGACACCGCGGCCGCGTCGAGCTGCGCCTGCGCCCGGAAGGCTCGCAGCTCGCCGAGCGCCGGGAAGTCACTGCCCGCGGCGGAGACCGTCAGCGCCCGCGCCGTGCCGGCGGTAACGATCGCGGCGGCCGTGCGCACCGCGTCCAGGTCGTCCGCCAGCGTCAGCGCCGCGGCGCGCAGGCGCGCGAGGTCCACCGCCGGGATCTGCAGCTCGAGCGCCGGCGCCGCGCCGTCGGGTTGCACGCGGAACGAGCCCGTTGCCTGCGGCAGGAGATCGCCGAGCTGGAGGCCGCGCAGCGTGAGCGCAAGCGCCTGCCCGTCGTGCCCGACTTCGGCCGTCATCCGCATCGCCCCCAGCTCGAGCGTCCGTGCGCCGCGTGCGAGCGTGATCTGCGGCGAGGACGTAGTGAGCATCGCGCGAACCGTGCTGCGGCCATCCGTCTCGGTATCGAGGGTCGCGTCGAGCGCACCGGGTCGCACGACGAGCCCGCCCTCCGACTGCATCGCCTCGAGCAGCCCCGCCGCCTGCAGCCCGCTCACCTGCAGCTTGGCGGAAGCCGCGAGCGAGCCCGGCGCGATCGTCAGGCGGCCCTGAGCTGTCCGCCACTGGTCACCCCCCGAGCTCACGCTCGCGTCGATCGCGTCCGCGGACACGTCGGCCTGGGCCGCCAACTCCGAAAGCGACGCGAGCCGCCGCCCCGCGTACACGACGTCGAGCCGGCCGTCGACGATCGCGATCGTCATCCCCCGCGCGTCGCGCGCCAGCGCGTCGACGATCGGGCCGACCGATTCGCGATAGGTCGCGAACGGGTCGCCGCCGACCGCGCCGCCGGGCGCGATGCGCACCTCGAACGCGGGCTGCTCGACGCGGATCGCCGTCGGGCGGACGTTCCCGGTCAGAAGGGGAAGCAGCGCGAGCCGAATCTCGAGCACGGCGGCGCGGCCGTCGACCGCGCCGGGGACGCGGACAGTGACCCCGCGGACCGCGGCGCGCGGCTGCGGGAAGAAGCGCACCGCGAGCGAGTCGTAGCGCACTTCCCCGCTCGCGAGCGCCGAGATCTCGCGCTCGATGACCCGCCTGACCGCGTCGCTGTCGACGAGCAGCGGCAGCGCGGCGACGGCGGCGCCGAGGAGCACAACGACGACCGCCGCGGCGATCGCGAGCCGCCGCCGCCAGCGCGGTCTAACGGTGGGCGTGGAAGGCATGCGGGACCGTGGCGCCGAGCGCGCTACGAACGCAGGTTATCCCGCCGCGCCGCGCGTCGCGATGCGGTCACTTCTGCGGCAGGAGCTGCTTGCGCGCCTCCATCCGCTCGAGGTACTCGCCCTGGACGAGCGAGTAGGCGACGTAGTACTTGTAGATGTTGGCCACGTAGGCGACGGTCTCGCGGCCGATCTTCTCGGCGGCGATGCGCTCGACGTTGTTGAACCAGACGTTCGGATCGAGCCCGCGCTCCGCCGCCTCCCGGCGCAGCCCGGCGACGCGCCCCGGGCCGGCGTTGTACGACGCGAACGCGAACAGCCCCTTGTTCAGGTCGTCCATCGGCTCGTTCCTGTAGTACCGGTCGATCATGAACCGGACGTACTTCACCCCGGCGTGAATGTTGGAGTCGATCTGCTTGATGTCGCCGACGTTCAGCTCCTTGCCGGTCGCCGGCATCACCTGCATGACCCCGATCGCCCCGACCCGCGAGCGCACGTTCTGGTCGAGCCGCGATTCCTGGTAGCCCTGCGCCGTCATCAGCATCCAGTCGATGCCGTACTTGTCGCCGTACTTGCGGAACATCCCGATCGTCGCCTTGAACTTCCGCATCTCGGCATCGGCGGTGGCGTTCTTGACGTAGCGCGTGTCCTTCAAGTACCGCCGGAAGACCTCGTTGCCGAACGCCGAGCCCTTCCCGTGTTTCCTCACGAACGGATTCAGCTCGCTCTTCAGCTTCGGGCTGTCCTTGCGGATCGCCCACGCGATCTCGCCGCCGGTGTCCACCGCGACGTCCGGGTGCAGCGTGAGCGCCGGGAACACCTGCTTCCAGAACCGCGCCTTGTGGCTGTCGACCACCAGCGCCTTGACGAGCCCGGCGTTGAGCATCTCCAGCAGATCCTCGTCCTCGAGGATCTCGGGCGCCGGCGTGAGCGTCACGGCGGCCCGGCCCTGCTGCTTGAACGTGGCGTTGAGCTTCACCAGGTTCTCGTAGTAGCTCGACGACCTGCGGACGAACACCTCTTTTCCCGCGAGATCGCCGCGGGTCGCGATCGGCGGCGAGTGCGGTCCGGTGACGACGATCTCGTCCACGCCCGTGAGCCACGGATCGGTGAAGTCGACGGCCTGCAGCCGCTCGGGCGTGATGGTGAGGTTCGCGGCGGCGATGTCGCCGCGCCCCGCGACGAGCGCCGGCAGCAGCTCGTCGCGCGAGACCGGGACGAACGCGACTTCCACCCGCAGGTGTTTCGTCTTCAGCTTCCCGTTGAGCGCCTTCTCGAGTTCCCGCCCGGCGTCGTGGACGATGCCGCGCTGGGCGCCCTTGTCCACGAAGAAGAAGGTCTTGCTGTAGACGGTCAGCACCCGGATCAACCGGCGCTCGACCATGCCGTCGAGGTCACCGGTCCACTTCTGGGTAATGAAGTCGAGCGCGAGTCCGGCGCGCCCCGGCTTGGGCTTCGCGGGTTGCGGCGATTGGGCGGCCGCGGGCACGGCGAGCATTGCCAGCGCGGCGACGAGGGCCAAGAGCAGTCGGGTCATTCGCGCTCGCTCCGAGGGTGGGATCGCCGGCGGCCGGACGGGTGGGAAACGAGTGTACGCCACCCGGCCGTAGAAGTCGGCGCGCGTTCGCGCAATCGCGCCTCGCCGAGGTTCGCGTTTATCATCGCCGGCAAGCTGCTTCCGGAGCGTGCCCACGATGCCAGCCAGCCGTCCGCCCCGAAGGAGATCCTCGATGCTCACCGCAAATCGCCTCGCCGCGCTGCTCGCGGCATGGATCGTCGCCAGCCTCGCCCTGCCGCCGCCCGCCGCGGCGCAGGCGCCGACGCCCGAGGCGAAGCGGCCCAGGATCTGCCTCGTGCTCTCCGGCGGCGGCGCGCGCGGCGCCGCGCACATCGGCGTGCTCAGGGTGCTCGACGAGCTGCGCGTGCCGATCGACTGCATCGCCGGGACCAGCATGGGCTCGATCGTCGGCGGCGCGTACGCGACCGGCATCACGATCCCGGAGATGGAGAAGATCATCGCCGGGATGTCGACCGACCTGCTGTTCAAGGAGAAGCCGCCCCGCCGGGAGCGTTCGGCGCGCCGCAAGCAGGACGACTACACGATCCTCTTCACGCCCGACATCGGGGTGCGCGACGGCGAGCTGCTGCTCCCGGAGGGTCTCGTGTCCGGCGTGCAGCTCGAAACCGTGCTCCGGCGGCTCGCGCGGGTCGAGGGTTACCACAAGTTCGACGACCTGCCGATCCCCTACCGCGCGGTGGCCACCGATCTCGTCACGGGGCAGCCCGTGGTCTTCAGCGAGGGGGAGCTCGCCAGGGTGATGCGGGCGAGCATGTCGGTGCCGGGGGCGGTCGACCCGGTGCAGATCGGCGGGACCCTGCTCGTCGACGGCGGGCTCGTGGACAACCTGCCGGTGGGAGTCGCGCGCAAGATGGGGGCCGACATCGTCATCGCGGTGAACCTCGGGACACCGCTCATGAAGCGCGACCAGCTGACGTCGATTCTCAGTGTGGTCGGGCAGATGATCGGCATCCTCACCGAGCAGAACGTCCAGGCGTCGCTCGCGTCGCTGAAGCCGACCGATATCCTGATCCTGCCCGAGCTCGGCGACTACTCGGCCGCCGACTTCGACCACATGACGCAGACCATTCCCATCGGCGAGGCCGCGGCGCGGAAGGTCGCCGATCGCCTTGCGCCGCTCAGCCTGCCGCCCGCGCAGTACGCCGCGCTCCGCAAGCGGCAGCTCACGGTCGCCCCGCCCGATCTGCGGCCGGTCGACAAGATCGTCTTCCGGGGCCTGCGCCTCGTGAACCCCGCGGTCCTGGCGGCCGAGATGGAAACCAAGCCCGGCCAGCCGATCGACCAGGCGCGGCTCGATCGCGACATGCTGCGGCTGTACGGCACCGGCGACTTCGGGCACGTCAACTACCGCTTCCTGGAGACGCCGGGCGAGCGCGTCCTGTCGGTCGAGGCGATCGAGAAGTCCTGGGGACCGAACTACGTCCGCTTCGGCCTGGGCCTGAGCTCCGACTTCCGGGGGGACGCGTACTGGAACCTGCTCGGCCAGTACCGCATGACCTGGCTCAACCAGCTCGGCGCCGAGTGGCGCACCCAGGCACAGGTCGGGAGCACCAGCCGCCTCTACACGGAGTTCTACCAGCCGCTCGACGTCCGCCAGTTCTTCTTCGTCGCGCCCTACGCCTACATCGAGCGCCAGCTGTTCAGCCTCTACCAGGAAGACACGCGCCTCGTGCGCTACGACGTATCGTCCGGACGAGTCGGGTTCGATTTCGGCAGCCAGTTCACGCGCTACGGCGAGCTGCGGGTGGGGCCCTACTACGGACGCCTCCGCGCGCGGCTCGACACCGGCCCGACGGCATTCGCGCCGTCGCCGAACGACGCGACCGAGGCCGGCGGCCGGGTGCGGCTCTTCTTCGACCAGCTCGACAACGTCAACTTTCCGCGCTCGGGCTACAGCAGTGACCTGCAGCTGTACGCCTCGCGGGAGGCGCTCGGGGCGACCCTGGACTACACGAAGTGGAACCTGGGCGGCACGCTGGCGCACTCGTTCGGTCCGCACACCTTCAGCGTCGGGTTCAGATTCGGCGGCAAGATCGGGTCGGATCCGCTCCCGAACTACGATCTCTTCCAGTGGGGCGGCTTTCTGCAGCAGTCGGGCCTGCCGACCGGCGCGCTCTACGGCGGGACCATCGCGTTCGGCCGGCTGGTGTACTACAACCGGCTGCTGCAGCTGCCGTTTCTCGAAGGCGTTTACGTCGGTGGCTCGCTCGAGGTGGGCCGGGTCGGCGACGCGTTCGTGCCGGGAAGCCCGGGCACGCTGAGCTCGGGCTCGCTGTTCCTCGGCCTCGACAGCCCGATCGGCCCGGTCTATCTCGGCGCGGGCCTCGCGAGCAACGGCAGCTCGAGCTTCTACTTCTTCCTCGGCCGGCCGTGAGCGAAAAGCGGCGGGCGGCGAACCGCCCGCCGCGCCGCGTCAGTTGATGGCCAGGCCCGGGTCGAGGATCTTCGCGATGTCCTTGGCGGACAGCATCCCCTTCTTCTGCTTGTCCATGGCGTCGAAGCGGCTCCCCATCAGCTTGATGAAGTCCTGCTTCGTGACCATGCCGTCCTTTCTCATCATGCCGCTCTTCTCGATCATCTGGATGAGCTCGCGCTCGTCGGGCGGCCCCGCGAGCGCCGGCGACGCGCCGAGCTGCAGCGCGCCGGCGGCGAGGGCGAGCGTGGTGATTGCCGCAATCTTCGCGATCTTCATGACACCTCCTGTGCTTGAAAGTTGACCCGCGCCGGCCCGCGCCCGAAGGCGTGCGCCGGCGCGACCGCGGTCTCCGGATGGCGACCGCGGCGCTTGGTCGAGGCCGGAGGTCGGCGCCTTACGGTGAGCGGGGATTTCGAAGGGATTCGCCTGCGCGAATCCGAGCCCGCTCAGGGAAGGGGTGGGACCCTTCCCTTCCCACCTCGCCCGAGGCGATGCAACGCCTCGGGCTGGCTAGGGCCGTGAGGCCGACGCCTAGGGCCGCATGAGCTCGCCGGCGATCGCCATCCGCACCAGGTCGGCGAGCGAGCGTGCCTGCATCTTCTCCATCGCCTTGGCGCGGTGGACCTCCACCGTTCGCGTCGACAGCCCGAGGCGGGTCGCGACCACCTTGTTGGGGCGCCCCTCGGCGACGAGCAGCATGACCTCCCGCTCGCGCGGCGTCAGGGCCGCGACGCGCGCCTCGATCTCGGCGCGGACCGCCGACGGCTGCGCCTCGCCGGGGCGCTGCTGCGCGAGCGCCCGGTGCACGGCGTCGAGGAGCACCTGCTCGTTGAACGGCTTCTCGATGAAGTCGGCGGCGCCGGCCTTCATCGCGCGCACCGCCATCGCGATGTCGCCGTGCCCGGTGATGATGATCACCGGCAGCGCCGCAGCCCGCGCGCGCAGCGCCTCCTGGAGCTCGAGCCCGCTCATGCCCGGCATGCGCACGTCGGCGACGAGGCAGCCCGGGGCGCCGGCGTCGAACCCGTCGAGGAACGCCGGCGCGCTCGGAAAGGTGCGCGACGCGAGCCCGACCGAGCGCAGCAGCAGCGCGAGCGAGTCGCGGATCGCGGGCTCGTCGTCGACGACGTAGACGGTCGGCTCAGCCATCGGTCTCGTCCGCCGCGGCGGCGATGGGCAGGGTGAGGTGGAACGTCGCGCCGCGCCCGGCGCCCGCGCTCGCCCACAGCCGGCCGCCGTGCGCGTCGACGATCGAGCGGCTGAGCGCGAGCCCGATGCCGATGCCGTCGGCCTTGGTCGTGTAGAACGGCTCGAACACCTTCTCGCGCGCCTCCGGCGCGAGCCCGGGCCCGGTGTCGGAGACTCGGATCTCCACGAAGCCCGGCGCGCAGGGCGCGGTCTCGATGCGCACGGCTCGCTCCGCGCAGTCCCCGGCGACGATCGCCTCGACCGCATTGCGCACCAGGTTGAGCAGCACCTGCTGGATCTGGATCGAATCGGCGAGCGCTTCGGGCAACCCCGGGACGAGCGCTGGGACGAGCTCGACGCCGCTCTGCCGCGCCTCCGGCGCGGCGAGCCGCAGCACCTCGGCGACGAGGAAGTTCGCGTCGACCGCGCTCACCTGTCCCTCCTCGCCGCGCACGAAGCTGCGCATCTTGCGCACGATCTCGCCGGCGCGCTCGGCCTCGGTGGCGACGCGCTGCATGACCTCGAGCGCCTCCGCGCCGGTCACCTGGCCGCCGCGCAGGAGGCGGATGCAGGCGTAGGCGTAGTTCGCGATCGCGGTGAGCGGCTGGTTGATCTCGTGGGCGATCGCGCTCGCCATCTCGCCCATCGAGCTCACGCGCGACACGTGCGCGAGGCTCTGCAGGTGCTGCCGCGCCTGCTCCTCGGCACGGTGCCGGTCGGTGACGTCGCGCGCGACCGCCACCACCGCGTCCGGCGCGCCGCCGGCGGCTGCGTCCTGGATCGCGCGCACCGACCAGGCGAGCCAGCACCAGCCCTGCGGCGTGAGGACGCGGTTCTCGAAGCTCGCCGAGTACGGCGGCTGCCACACCGCCGCCCAGGCGCGCGCCGTCGCCTGGGCGTCGTCCTCGTGCACCTCCAACGCGAGGGGCCGTCCGACCGGGTCGGCCGCATCGGCGCCGAAGAACTGGCGGTACGACGGGCTGACGAAGCTCACCCGGCCGTCGCGGGCGAGCGTGAGGACGAGCTCGGTCTGGTTCTCGACCAGCAGCCGGTAGTTCCGCTCGCTCTCGCGCAGCGCTTCTTCGGCGCGCCGGCGCGCGGTGACGTCGGTGATGAGCGCGAAGCTGCCGGTGTACCGGCCACGCTCGTCGAAGAGCGGGCGCGGCGAGACGTAGGCCCGCATCGGCTCGCCGTTGCCTTTGAGGAGCGACAGCTCGAACGAGTCGCTCGAGCCCTGCTGGCGCCGCCGGTAGTACTCCTGCCACTGGGCGCGCTCCTCCGGCACCGTGATGTCGCGCCCGCTCCGGCCAACGAGGTCCTCGCGGGGGCGGCCCATGAGCTCGCAGAAGCGGTCGCTCACGTAGGTCATCACCCCGTCCCGGTCCTGCATCACGAGCCCCTCGTTCATGCGCTCGATCAGCAGCCGGTAGCGCTGCTCGCTCTCGCGGACCGCCGCGTCGGCCTCTTCCCGCTGGCGCAGCACGGCGGCGAACATCAGCGCGGTGACGCCGAGGACGGTCAGGAAGAGGTAGAGCGACGCCAGCCCCTCGAGCCGGTCGGCGCCGGCGAACGGCCCCTGGCCGAGCGCGGTGTACCAGACCGCGATCACGGCGGCGAGAAAGACCGCGCCGGAGACTTCCCGCGGCCCGAAGCGCAGGCCCGCCCAGAACATCACCGGAAACAGCGCGTACGGCAGCTGCGCGACGGCGAACATCGGCGAGAGGCGGTCGTTGAAAACGAGGACGCTGACGCCGATCGTCGCGGCGGCGACCAGCGCGAGCTCGATGCGCCGCCCGCGCGGCACGGGCTCGCGCCCTGCCGCGTACCAGGTCAGGCACAACGGGGCCACGATGAGAATGCCCACGCCGGTCGCGAGCGCGCTCACGGTCGTCGGCAGCACCGCGCCGGGGACCCATCCGCCGGTCGCCGCAAGCGTGGCGAACCTCACGCCCGCCTTCATCAGCACCGTCGCGCCCGCGCCGAGCACCGCGAGCGCGAGCACGTCGGACACGCGGCGCAAGCCCAGGTCGATCCGCGCGACGCTCGCGAGCAGCACCCAGGCGATCACCGCGTAGAGCGTGCTGAGCCCCGCCGACGCGACGGCGCCGGCGGTCGCCTCGCTGGCAGTGAGATGGGCGATCAGGCAGCCGACGAAGACGCCCGCGAGGGCGCGCGTGCCCCAGACGAGGAGCGCCGCGAGCGCGATGCCGGCCGAGGGCCAGAGCATCGCGAGCTCCCTGGTGGCCGGGAAGAGGAGGAGCGCCACCTTCGCGGACAGGACGTACGCCGCCGCGATCGCGAGCGACAGCCCGACGTGGACCGTGAGCCGACGGGTCCAGGTCGCGGTCGCCGCGGCTGCCGGCCGGGCATCGGAAGCGGCGTCTGCCTGGGTCGTCATCGTGATGTTCAGTCGCTCTCGCGGGGCGGTTGCTTGCGGCCGCCCCGTAAAGTAGCAGGGGCAACCCCGGTCCGCACTTGGTAGAACTACTTAGATTCCGGACCGCGCGCCGCAATCTCCCGGACCCCGACTGCGCGCTCGCCCGAATGGGCGTGGCGCGGCGCGCCCTCGATGATCCGCCTCGTCTTCACGCGGAGCATCGCCAGTGGGTCCGAACCAGACCGCCATCGCGCACGGGGCCGAAGGCACGGCCGCGCTCGCCGCGCAGTTCGTCGCCGCGGGCCGCGCGGCGCTCGCGCGCGGCGGACGGT
>JBOIFD010000103.1:0-10668 GCA_050741515.1 Burkholderiales bacterium | reverse complement strand
GCGATGACCAGCCGCTGGATGTCGTTCGCGCCTTCGTAGATCTGGCACACGCGCACGTCGCGATAGATGCGCTCGACCGGGAAGTCGGTCACGTAGCCGTAGCCGCCGTGGATCTGGATCGCGTCCGAGCACACCCGCTCGGCCATCTCGGCGGCGAAGAGCTTCGCCATCGACGCCTCCTTGAGGCAGGGCCGCTTGGCGTCGCGGAGGCTGGCGGCGTGGAGCGCCATCTGGCGCGCGACCTCGATCCGGGTCGCCATGTCGGCGAGGCGGAAGCTCACCGCCTGGTGCTCGATGATCGGCTTGCCGAACGCCTCGCGCTGCTTGGCGTAGGCGAGCGCCGCCTCGTACGCGGCCCGCGCCATTCCCACCGCCTGCGCGCCGACCCCGATCCGGCCGCCTTCGAGGTTCGAGAGCGCGATGCGGTACCCGTCGCCTTCGGTGCCGAGGAGGTTCTCGCGCGGGATGCGGCAGGCCTCGAGCGCGACCTGCGCCGTGTCGGAGGCGCGCTGCCCGAGCTTGTGCTCGACGCGGTTCACCACGTAGCCCTTGCTGTCGGTCGGCACGATGAACGCGCTGATGCCCTTCTTGCCGGCCTTCCGGTCGGTGACCGCGAAGATGATCGCGACGTTGGCGTTCTTGCCGCTGGTGATGAACTGCTTGACGCCGGTGAGGACCCACTCGTCGCCCACCAGGTCGGCGCGCGCGCGGATGGCGGACGCGTCCGAGCCGACGTGCGGCTCGCTCAGGCAGAAGCAGCCGAGCAGCTCGCCCCGCGCGAGCTGGGTGAGCCACCAGTTCTTCTGGCTCTCGCTCCCGAAGTTGAGGATCGGCCCGCAGACGACCGAGTTCTGCACGCTCATGATCGTCGAGCAGGAGCCGTCGCCGGCGGCGACCTCCTCGATCGCGAGCGCGAGCGAGACGTGGTCGAGCCCCGCGCCGCCCCAGCGCTCCGGCACGCAGACGCCGAAGAGCCCCAGCCCGGCCATCTCGTTGATTGCCTGCCGCGGGAACGTCGCGTTCCGGTCCCACTCCGCGGCGTTCGGCGCGAGGCGCTCGCGCGCAAAGGCGCGGACCGAGTCGCGGAGCATCTCCTGCTCGGGGGTCAGCAGCATCGAGCGTCTCCCTCAGGCGGCGGCCGCGCCGCGCTTCTGCAGCATGCGCAGGTGGCCGCCGAGGAGCGCGGCGGGCACGACGGCGAGGTCGCCGGCGAGCCGCAGCCACAGCGGGAGGTCCTGCGAGAAGGCGATGAGCACCGCCTCGCCGAACACGAGCGACGCCACGCCGACGGCGAAGGCGTTCGCGTACTCCGAGTGGTTGGCGAAGCGCGCGGCGACGTAGCCGCCGAGCACGGTGCAGCCGAGCCCTCCCAGCATGCCGACGAGCAGCCAGCCGGCCGAACGGTCGAGCAACGCGGCGGTCTCCTCGGGCGAGCTCCCGCCCGCCGCCAGGCTGACGCCGGCGACGACCGACAGCAGGGTCGAGACCACCATCGTTGCGAGGATGTCGACCCCGAACCCCAGGGCGATCGCGCCGAGCGCGGAGCGCCGCCGGGCGTTCGGCGGATCGTTGACCGGCGAGCCGGGCGGGGTATAGGGGTTGGACATGGTGGGGCGATCGGCCGCCTACGCCAGCTCCAGCGCCACTGCGGTCGCCTCGCCGCCGCCGATGCACAGGGTCGCGATCCCGCGCCGGCCGCCGTACTTTCGCAGCGCGCCGAGCAGCGTGACCATGATGCGCGCACCGGACGCGCCGATCGGGTGGCCGAGCGCGCACGCTCCGCCGTGGACGTTGACCTTCGCGTGCGGCAGTCCGTGCTCCTTCATCGCCGCCAGGGTCACGACCGCGAACGCCTCGTTGATCTCGTACAGATCGACGTCGCGCGGCCTCCAGCCGGTCCGGTCGTAGAGCTTGCGGATGGCGCCGACCGGCGCGGTCGTGAACCACGCCGGCTCCTGGGCGTGGGTCGAGTGCGCGACGATGACCGCGAGCGGCTTCAGCCCCAGCTGCTCCGCCGTGGAGCGGCGCATCAGCACCATCGCCGCCGCGCCGTCGGAGATCGAGGAGGAGTTCGCCGCCGTCACCGTGCCGTCCTTCCGGAACGCCGGTTTCAGCGTCGGGATCTTCTCGAGGTTCGCCTTGAACGGCTGCTCGTCCGCCTCGACGAACCGCTCCTCCTTGCCGGCCTTGATCGCCATCGGCGTCGTCTCCCACGCGAACCAGCCCTCGCGGTTCGCGGCCTGCGCGCGCTCGAGGGAGGCGATCGCGAACCGGTCCTGCTCCTCGCGGGTGAACGCGTACTTCGCCGCGCAGTCCTCGGCGAAGGTGCCCATGAGCCGGCCCGTCCCGTTGTCGTCCCGGGTGTACGCGTCCTCCAGGCCGTCGCAGAACATGTGGTCGATCACCTGCTGGTGGCCCATGCGGTAGCCGGTGCGCGCCTTGGGCAGGAGATAGGGCGCATTGGTCATGGATTCCATGCCGCCGGCGACCATGATGTCGTTCGTCCCGGCGGCGAGGAGGTCGTGCGCGAGCATCGCCGCCTTCATGCCCGAGCCGCACATCTTGTTGACGGTCGTGCAGCCGGTCGCGAGCGGCAGCCCCGCGCCGATCGCCGCCTGCCGCGCCGGCGCCTGGCCCTGGCCGGCGGGCAGGACGCAGCCCATGATGACCTCCTCGACCTGCTCGGGCTTGAGCCGCGCGCGCTCCACGGCGGCGCGGATGGCCGCTGCGCCGAGCTCGGGCGCGGCGAAGCTCTTGAGCTCGCCCTGGAATCCGCCCATCGGGGTGCGGGCGACGGAGACGATCACGATCGGGTCGTTCAGCATGGGGACACCTCGGTCTCGCTCACCGCGGCGGGCCGCGGCACGAACGGAATTTATACGGCTTTGCGGTCGAGCGCGAGCCAGGCGGCCAGCGCGCCGAAGGCGCCGCCGAGGAACCAGCGCTGCGCCTTCAGCCAGCCCGGCCGGCGCGCGAACCAGAGCGCGACGACCCCGGCGGCCGTCACCACCGAAAGGTCGACCGCCGCCGCGGTCGCGAGCTGGACCGCGCCGAGCACGAGGCTCTGCGCCAGGACCGAGCCCGCGGGATCGACGAACTGCGGAAAGAGCGACAGGTAGAAAACGGCGACCTTCGGGTTGAGGAACGCCGCCACGAACGCCTGACGCAGCAGCGCGCGGTCGGGCGCGGGCGGCAGCGGCCGGGCCTCGAAGCTCAGGCCGTCGCCGCGGATCGTGGTCCACGCGAGCCAGAGCAGGTAGGCGGCGCCGGCGAGCCGGATCGCGTCGAAGGCGAACGGGATCGCGAGCAGGACGATGGAGAGCCCGAACGCGGCGAGCAGCGCGTGGACCGACAGGCCGGCCGTGACGCCGAGCAGCGAGAAGTAGCCCGCGCGCCGACCCTGCGCGAGGGTGCGCGAGATCAGGTAGAGCCACACCGGTCCCGGCGTCAGCGCGAGGACGAGCGACGCGATCGTGAAGAGCGCGAGCGTCTGGCCGCTGATCATCTCAGCCCGTCTCGCCGAACAGCTCCCGCCCGATCAGCCACCGGCGGATCTCGGAAGTGCCCGCGCCGATCTCGTAGAGCTTGGCGTCCCGCCACAGGCGCCCGGTCGCATACTCGTTGATGTAGCCGTTGCCGCCGAGGCACTGGATCGCCTCGCCGGCCATCCACGTCGCCTTCTCGGCCGCATAAAGGATCGCGCCGGCCGCGTCCTTGCGGGCGCTCGTTCCGGCGGTGTCGCCGCGGTCGAGCATCTGGCCGACGGCGTAGACGTACGCGCGGCACGCCGAGAAGGTCGAGTACATGTCCGCGAGCTTGCCCTGCATGAGCTGGAACTCGCCGATCGGCTGCCCGAACTGCTTGCGATCGTGCACGTACGGGATCACCACATCGAGGCACGCGGCCATGATGCCGAGCGGGCCGCCCGCGAGCACGGCACGCTCGTAGTCGAGGCCGCTCATGAGGACGTTCGCCCCTTTGTTGAAGGCGCCAAGGACGTTCTCCTCCGGCACCTCGCAGTCCTGGAACACGAGCTCGCAGGTGTTGGAGCCGCGCATGCCGAGCTTGTCGAGCTTCTGCGCCGTGCCGAAGCCCTTCATCCCGCGCTCGATGAGGAACGCGGTGATGCCGCGCGGGCCGGCGTTCGCGTCGGTCTTGCCATAGACGACCAGGACGTCGGCGTCGGGGCCGTTGGTGATCCACATTTTGCTGCCGTTGAGGGTGTACCTCCCGTTGCGGAGCTCGGCGCGCAGGCGCATGCCGACCACGTCGGAGCCGGCGCCCGGCTCGCTCATCGCGAGCGCGCCGACGTGCTCGCCGGAGACGAGCTTCGGCAGGACCTTCCGCTTCTGGGCCTCGGTGCCGTTGCGGCGGATCTGGTTGACGCACAGGTTGGAGTGCGCGCCGTACGACAGCCCGATCGAGGCCGAGGCGCGGCTGATCTCCTCCATCGCGATGATGTGGGCGAGGTAGCCCATGCCGGTGCCGCCGTACTCCTCCTCGACCGTGATCCCGAGCAGCCCGAGCGCCCCCATCTTCGGCCAGAGGTCCATCGGGAAGGTGTTCGAGCGGTCGATCTCGGCGGCGCGCGGCCCGATCTCGGCCGCGGCGAACTCGCGCACCGTCCGCCGGAGCATGTCGATCGCCTCGCCGTGGTCGAACCGGAGCTGGGGGAAGTCGATCGTCGGAACGGCGGAAGCGAGCTGCTGGGATCGGTCCATCGGGCTCTCCTACGGGGCGATGCGGCGGTGCAGCGCCGTCTCGTATAATGCGCCGCGACAATTCTAGCCCCCTCCGGTCCCGAATGAGCCCCGAGCAGGTCCTCGACTACCCCCATGCCGCGCCGCCGCCCCCGGGCGAAACGCGGGAGGTCGCCCCCGGGGTGCACTGGCTGCGGATGCCGCTGCCGTTCGCCCTCGACCACATCAACCTCTGGCTGCTCGAGGACGGCGACGGGCTCGTGATGGTCGACTGCGGGCTCGGCGACGACGCCACGCGCGGGCTCTGGCAGCAAGTCTTCGACGGGTTCTTCAAGGGGCGGCCGGTCGGCCGGGTGGTCGCCACCCACCTGCATCCGGACCACGCCGGGAACGCCGGCTGGCTCACGCAGCGGTTCGGCGCGCCGCTCTGGATGTCGCAGGCGGACTTCCTCATGGCCCACGCGTGGCGCGACGGGGCCGCCGGCTACTCGACCGATGCATTGGTCGCGCACCTGGCGCGCAACGGGCTCGCGGGCGAGCGCCTGGACGCGCTGGCGAGCCGCGGCAACCAGTACGCGCGGGCGGTGCCCGAGTTCCCGCGCAGCTATCGCCGGATCATGGAGGATGACGAGATCACGGTCGGCGGACGCGCCTGGCGGGTGATCATGGGCTATGGCCACGCGCCGGAGCATGCGTCGCTCCACTGCGCCGCGCTCGGCGTGCTGATCTCCGGCGACATGCTGCTGCCGCGAATCTCCACCAACATCAGCGTGCAGCAGGTCGATCCGGACGCCAACCCGCTCGCGCTTTTCCTCGGGAGCCTGCGCCGGATCACGGAGCTCGTGCCGGCCGGGACGCTCGTGCTGCCGTCGCACGGGCTGCCGTTCCGCGGCATGCGGGAGCGCGTGGCGCAGCTCGAGGAGCACCACCGCCTGCGGCTCGGGGAGCTGGAGGACGTGTGCGGCGAGCCGAAGGCTGCGGCCGAGGTGATCGGCACGCTCTTCCGGCGCAAGCTCGACGTGCACCAGACGCTGTTCGCGATGGGCGAGGCGCTCGCCCACCTCAACTACCTCATGTACGACGGCGTGCTCGCGCGCGTCGCCGACGCCGACGGCAACGTGAGATTCGTGAGGAAGTAGAGCGGGACGATGGCCCAGGACACCGAGCACGCACCCGACCCGGCCGAGGTCGCCAGGATCATCGCCGAACTCGCCGAACACTCGTCGAACGTGCTCGGCGACTTCGTCAAGCGCCACGCCGACGGCAAGGGCGTGGCGTTCACCGACGAGTTCGGCATCGCGCGGGCGTTCATGGACATGTGGGCGAAGCTCGCCGCGAACCCCATGGCCCTCGCGCAGGTGCAGATGAACATGTACTACGACTACCTGCGGCTGTGGCAGGCCTCGTGGCTGAAGCTCATCGGGGGGAAGCCCGAGCCGGTGGCCGAGCCGGCCGCGGGCGACGCGCGCTTCAAGGACGAGGAGTGGCAGTCGAACTTCCTCTTCGACTACCTCAAGCAGAGCTACCTCATCGCCGCCCGCCACATCCACGACGCCGTGTCGGGGGTCGAGGGGATCCCCGAGGACTCGAAGAGGAAGGTCGACTTCTTCACCCGCCAGTACATCGACGCGGTCGCGCCGTCCAACTTCGCGCTCACCAACCCGCAGGTGCTGCGCGAGACGATCAAGAGCGGCGGGACCAATCTCGTGAAGGGGCTCAAGAACCTGCTCGAGGATCTCGACGAGGGCGACGGGCAGCTCCGGATCAAGATGACCGACGCCACGGCGTTCAAGGTCGGCCAGAACGTGGCCACCACGCCGGGGAAGGTGATCTTCCAGAACGGGCTGCTCCAGCTGATCCAGTACCAGCCGACGACCGCGACGGTGTACAGGCGGCCGCTCCTCATCATCCCGCCGTGGATCAACAAGTTCTACATCCTCGATCTCCGCGAGAAGAACTCCTTCATCAAGTGGGCGGTCGGCCAGGGTCACACGGTGTTCGTGGTCTCGTGGGTGAACCCGGACGCGCGGCTCGCCGACAAGGACTTCGAGGACTACCTCTCCGAGGGCGCGCTCGCCGCGCTCGGGGCGATCGAGCAGGCGACCGGCGAGCGCGAGGTGAACGCCATCGGCTACTGCCTCGGCGGCACGCTCCTCGGCGCCACGCTCGGCACCATGGCGGCCAGGAAGGACGACCGGATCAAGGCCGCGACGTTCTTCGTCGCGCTGCTCGACTTCTCGATCCCGGGGGAGCTCGGCGTGTTCATCGACGAGCAGCAGGTCGAGAACCTCGAGCGCCGCATGAACGAGCGCGGGTATCTCGAAGGCTCGGAGATGGCGCAGACGTTCAACATGCTGCGCTCGAACGACCTCATCTGGTCGTTCGTGATCAACAACTACCTCCTCGGCAAGGAGCCGTTCCCGTTCGACCTCCTGTACTGGAACTCGGACTCGACGCGCATGCCGGCGAAGATGCACAGCTTCTACCTGCGCAACATGTACCTCAGGAACGCGCTCAAGGACCCGGGCGGCATCCGGCTGGGCGGAGTGCCGATCGATCTGCGCAAGATCAAGGTGCCGGCGTACTTCGTCTCCACCGCCGAGGACCACATCGCGCCGTGGAAGTCGACCTATCTCGGCGCACGGATCCTCGGCGGGCCGGTGCGGTTCGTGCTCGGCGGCTCGGGGCACATCGCCGGCATCATCAACCCGCCGGCGGCGAACAAGTACTGCTACTGGACGAACGACAAGCTCGCGCCGACGCCGGAGGAATGGCAGGCCGGGGCGACGCGCCACGACGGCTCGTGGTGGACCGACTGGCAGCGCTGGATCGACGCGCAGAACGGCGGGGAGCGGGTGCCGGCGCGCATCCCGGGCGACGGCAAGCTGAAGGTCCTGGAAGACGCGCCGGGCGCGTACGTCGCGGTGCGGCTCGACGGCGAGAAAAGCGCGGCGTGACGTCCGGGGTCGCGTGACCGCCACCGCGACGCTGCCGGGTGCCGGTCCGCTCGGCCTCTACGCCAAGCTCGTCCTCGTCGCCGTCTTCTGGGGCGGGATGTACACCGCCGGACGGATCCTCGCCCAGCTCCTCCCGCACTTCACCGCCGCGACGCTCCGGTTCGCGGTCGCTTCGGTGATCCTGATCGCGCTGACCCGCACCCGCGAGCGCGCCTTGCCGCGGCTCGACCGCCGCTCGGCGGCCGCGGTGCTCGCGCTCTCCCTGACCGGCGTCGTCCTGTTCAACGCGTTCTTCTTCGGGTCCCTGGAGCGCATCGGCGCCGGACGCGGCGCGCTGATCATGGCGCTCAATCCCCTCGGCATCGCGATCGGCGCGTGGCTCTTCTTCGACGATCGGATGACGCGCGTCCGGTGGCTCGGCATCGGGCTCGCGCTCGTCGGCGCGGCGGTGGTGGTCAGCCGCGGCGAGCTCGCGACGCTCGTCGAAGGCGCGATCGGCCTGGGGGAGCTCCTGATGATGGGCAGCGCGCTCTGCTGGGTTGCCTACACGCTCATCGGCCGGCCGGTGCTCGCGCAGATGACCCCGCTCGGCGCCACGACCTGGGCGGCGCTCATCGGGACGCCGATGCTCGCGGCGTGCGCGGTCCTCGAGCGGCCGTGGGTAGCGCTCGCGGCGATGCCCGCCGACGGCTGGTGGGCGGTTGCCTACCTCGGCGTGTTCGGCACCGTCCTCGCGTTCCTCTGGTTCAACGAGGGCGTGCAGCGGATCGGGCCGACGCGCGCCGGCGTGTTCATCAATCTCGTGCCGGTGTTCGGCATCGCGATCGGCGCGTTCGTCCTCGGCGAGGCCGTTCCGGCGAGCCTCGTCCTCGGCGGGCTGATGGTGATCGCGGGCGTGACGCTCGCGAATCAGCCCGCGCGTCCGCTTCACTCCAGCCGGTAGCGCTTCGACCGGACGAACGCGCCGAAGTCGGCGCGCTGCACGTCGCTGTACTGCCTGAGCTTGTCTTCCGTCCAGCCGTAGCGCTCCGCGGACCCGAACCGCTCGACGCTGCGCTGGCGACGGTAGGGCCGGTCGCGGACCCGCCGCTCGTCGTAGGCGTGGAGCTCCTGCTCCAGGTCGTCGGCGGCGTAACGGTCGGTGTGCACGGTCGCGGTCAGCGCGAGCCGCGGGCTCATCGGCTCCTTCGACTCGGGGAAACCGAGCGTCAGCCCGGCGATCGGGAAGACCCAGTCAGGCAGCCCCAACAGCTCGCTGACGGCCGCCGCGTGATTGCGGATCTCGCTGATCGGGCAGCTTCCCAGCCCCGCGAGCTCGGCGGCCTGCACGAAGGCGGCGAGCACGATGGCGCCGTCCACGGCGGCGTTGAAGAACGCATCGAGGTGCTCGTTCGGAAACGCGACTCCGCGCCGCTCGAAGATCCGCCGCAGCCGGAACCCGTCGCCGCAGAACACCAGGAACTCGGGCGCGCCCGCGATCCAGGGCGAGGACGGCAGAAGCGCGTCGATCGCCGCGCGCCGCGCGGGCGCCGTGACCCGCACGATGTCCGCCTGTTGCAGGTCGCTCTTGGTCGGCGCCGCGAGCGCGGTCGCGCACAGCAGGCGGAACAGGTCCTCCGGCACGGGGTCCGCGCGGTAGCGCCTGCAGACCGCGCGTTCGTTCATCGCCGCCAACGCATCGAGGCCCGGCAGCCGGCCATGGAGCTTCACCGCCGCGCCGTAACGGCGGAGCGTGGCGTCGGCGATGCGTTCCCGAGCGGACTGGTCCATCGGCGATGGACTGCTCACCAGCTGTTGCGCAGCTCGCGGAGCTTCAGGAACACGGTGCGCTGGTCCGGTTTCTCGGGGAGATCGGGGAAGGCTTCGCGCAACTTCGCGATCACCGTGGGGCTGGTCAGGCGAAAGAAGGTGTTGACCTCCCGCTCGACCTCCAGCGTCGAGACGTAGGCGCGACCGGGGTCCTGACCCTTGAGCTTCTCGAGCAGCGCCGGCGCCCGCTCGTTGTCGGGTTCGCGGTTCAGCGTGAAGCGCAGGTTGTTCTCGATGTAGTCGTGGCCCGGATAGATCAAGGTCGACGCGGGCAGCCTGGCGAGCTGCTCGGAGAACGTCTTGTAGAGCTCCGCCGGATGGCCGCCGTTGTGGCAGTTCCCGGCGCCGGCGTTGAACAGCGTGTCCCCGGAGAAGAGCGCCGGCTGGTCGGTGTGCGACAGCAGGCACACGTGGCTCATGGTGTGGCCCGGCGTGTCGAGCGACTCGAGCTCCACCGTTCTGCCCACCTTGATGACATCGCCCGCGCCCAGGCCGCGCGCGACGTTGGCGATCTTGTCTCCGGCATTCTTGTGCGCCAGGATCTTGGCGCCGGTCTTCCGGACCATGGCCTCGTTCCCCCCGGTATGGTCGCGGTGCTCGTGGGTGTTGAGGATCTGGGTGAGGTTCCACCCTTCGTCCTTGGCGGCCTTCAGGCACTTCTCGTGATCCAGGGGGTCGATCGCGAGCGCCTCGCCGGTCTCGCCGCAGGCGATGAGGTAGTTGAAGTTGCGGTACGCGTTGCCGGTCCAGATCTGCCTGACGATCACGGCGTTATCCCTCGTCGATTGGTGCCCGGGCGGGCGCGTGGCCTCACGGGCGTCGCTAGGGCGCGCCCCGTTCGGCCAGGTGCGCGACCGCCCGCCCGGCTGCGGCTCACCCCGCCCGGATCACGCCGCAGGCGAGCCGGGCGCCGGCATTGCCGGTCGGCTGCGTCTTGTAGTCGTCAGGATCGGCGTGGACGATGACGCCGCGGCCGATGATGCTCCCCGGCCCGGCCGTCACGGTGAAGATGTCTACCTCCACATCGACCCTGGCGCGGCCCGCCTTGTTGGCCTTGAGCGAGGGCAGATCGCCGGCGTGGCGTTCGCCGCTGCCCGGATGCCCGTGCGGCTTGCCGAAGGGATTGAAGTGGCCCTTGGCGCTCATGCCGTCGCCCGAGCTGCAGTCGCCGACCTCGTGGATGTGAAGACCGTGCTCCTGGT
>JBOIFD010000102.1:0-12528 GCA_050741515.1 Burkholderiales bacterium | reverse complement strand
GTTGAGGCCGAAGTGGGTGAGGTACATGGCCACGCTGTGTCCCCCGATGTTGAGCGCGGAGCGGGGGGATCTACGAGGGGGTGAGGGCGGGGTTTCGCCGGATCCGACTGCTCGGATCCGGCGCCGCCCGAACCGGCACGCCTTGCAAGGCGTGCCGTGGGGAGGCGTCGCCCTGCGACGAGAGCCTGGAAAGCAGGCAGCCCGCGCTTCGCGCGGGCGTTACTGCTTCTGCAGAGATTCCATGCGGCTGTAGAGGGTCGTGCGGTTGATGCCGAGCAGCTTCGCCGCCTGGCTGACGTTGCCGCGGGTGAGCTTCATCGCCGCCTCGATATACCCCTGCTCCCATGCTTTCAGCATACTATCAAGGTTGAAGCTGCGCTCGCGCTGCAGGTGCGCCTGCGCCTGCTCGATCAGGGTATCCGGGTCGCTCGGCGGGCCGAACCCCGACGCCGCCTGGCCGGTGACGTCGAGTTCGGGCTCGAGCTCGTCGCCGGCGAGCCGCTGTCCGGCGTACTTGGTCGTGAGCCGGATGACGACGTTGCGCAGCTCGCGCACGTTCCCGGGGAAGTGGTAGTCGCGCCAGAGCCTGGTCGCCGCCTCGTCGAGGGTGAACGGCGGGAGCTTCGCCTGGTCGGCGTAGAACCGGCTGAAGTGCTCGAGCAGCAGCACCCGGTCCTCGTCCATGTCGCGCAGCGGCGGCACGTTGATCGTGAAGACGCTCAACCGGTGGTACAGGTCGGCGCGGAAGTTGCTCTTCTTGATCTCGCCCCGCAGGTCGCGATTGGTGGCGGCGATGACCCGGGCGCGGCTGAACCGGCGCTGGGTCTCGCCGACCCGCTGGTACTCGCCGTTCTCGAGCACCCGCAGCAGCTTCGCCTGCAGCTCGAGCGGCAGCTCGCCGATCTCGTCCAGGAACAGCGTCCCGTCGGCGGCGTCCTCGAAGTAGCCCGACTTGTTCGTCATCGCGCCGGTGAAGGCGCCCTTCACGTAGCCGAACAGCGTCGGCTCGACCAGCGTCGGCGCAATGGCGGCGCAGTTGAGCGCGAGCGAGGGCTTGTCCCGGCGGCCCGACATCCGGTGCAGGGCGTTCGCCACCATCTCCTTGCCGCTGCCCGACTCGCCCTCGATCAGGACCGGGAACGGCGAGTCGGCGCACTGCGAGACCTGGCTGCGCAGCTTCTGGATCGCGGGGCTCCGCCCGATGAGCATCCCCTCCTCGACCGTGCTCGAGCCGGAGATCTCGGCCTGACGAAACTGCAGCGCGTGCTCGAGGATCCGCTTCAGGTTCGCCGGGTCGGCGGGCTTCGTCACGAACTCCGCCGCGCCGAGCGCGCGGGCATGGCGGGCGTTCGCGGCGTCGGCCTGGCCGGACAGGACCAGGATCTTGATCGCGGGCGAGTGCGCGAGGAGATCGCCGATCAGCTGGAAGCCCTCGTCGGGGCGGTGGGGCGTCGGGGGCAGCCCGAGGTCGACGAGCGCCAGCTGCGGCGGCGCGTCGAGCTGGCGCAGCAGGCTCACCGCGTGGCTGCGCGAGTCGCTGGCCAGGACCTCGAAGTCCTTGCCGAGCGCGTAGGCGAGCGTGTCCGTGATCAGCGGATCGTCGTCGACGATCAGCAGGCGGGGTTTGCTGCCGGGATCAGACATGGGCCGGCGTTCCTATGCACCGCAGGAACGCTCTCTCCGTCGAATTCTCGCCATAATGTTCGCACAGGGCCCGCGGCGCGCCTGAGAAATAAGGCACACCTTGGTGCAGGACGACCATCCGGTCGCAGATCTCCTCGATGTCGGCCAGGGCGTGGGAGGTGAAAAACACGGTCCGGCCTTCCCCGCGGAGCCGGGCGAGGAGCGCCTTCACGCAGGCGCGCGCCTTGGGGTCGAGCCCGCTCATCGGCTCGTCGAGAACGTACAGGTCGCGGCGGGAGAGGAAGCACGCCGCCAGGCCGAGCTTCTGCGTCATCCCTTTCGAGTACGCGCGCACCGGTCGCGCGAGCGCGCCCGCGTCCAGGTCGAGCGCGTCCAGCATGGCGAGCACCTCGGCCCCGTCGTACGGCCGCTGCTGCAGCCGCAGCATGAACGAGAGGAAACCGCGGCCGGTCAGGTAGTACGGCGGGACGAACCGCTCGGGCAGGAAGGCGAGGGGCGCGCGGGACCGCGGCTGGGTGTGCGGGATGCCGAACAGCTGGATCGTGCCCCCGTCGACGGCGCAGAAGTCGAGCAGGCACTTGAGGAGCGTCGTCTTGCCCGCGCCGTTCACCCCGGCGAGCCCGAGAAACTCCCCGGCGCCGATCTCCAGGTCGACGCCGTTCAGGACGGCGGCCTTGCCGAAGCGCTTGCGAAGCTGGTGGACGCGGACGACCGGGCTGGACATGGCGCGAGGCGAGAGCGGCTGGCGGCGAATCATATAGCAGCGCCCGGCGGTCGCCCGGCCGCGCCGACGCGCCGCCCCGGCGACCGGCCCTGGGTGGCTCGGTGCCCCGCTTTCCTTTAGAATTCAGCGTTTTGTTGAACGCGACCCCGCGCGACCCCGTAGTGCCCTCCGCCAATCTGGTCGAAGTCGACGACGTCACCTTCGGGTACAACGCCACGCCGGTCCTCGCCGGGGTGTCGCTCGCGATCCCGCCCGGGAAAGTGGTCGCCATCATGGGCGGCAGCGGCAGCGGCAAGACCACGCTGCTGCGCCTCATCGGCGGCGCGCTGCGGCCGGCGCGCGGCGAGATCCGGGCGTTCGGCCGTGCCCTCACGCGCGTCCGCACGCGCGAGCTCTACGCGCTGCGCCGCCGGATGGGCATGCTGTTCCAGTTCGGGGCGCTGTTCACCGATCTGTCGGCGTTCGAGAACGTCGCCTTCCCGATGCGCGAGCGCACCAGCCTTCCCGAGCGGCTCATCCGCGATCTCGTCCTGATGAAGCTCCAGGCGGTGGGGCTGCGCGGCGCGGCGGACCTGATGCCGCAGCAGCTCTCGGGCGGGATGCAGCGGCGCGTCGCGCTCGCGCGCGCGATCGCGCTCGACCCGCTGCTGATCATGTACGACGAGCCGTTCGCCGGGCTCGACCCGATCTCGCTGGCGGTGATCGGCAAGCTGATCCGCGACCTGAACGACGCGCTCGGCGCCGCCTCGATCGTGGTCACGCACGACGTCCACGAGTCGCTGCAGATCGTCGACTACGTCTACTTCCTGTCCGAAGGCCGCGTGATCGCGCAGGGCTCGCCGGAGGAGGTGCGCAGGTCGAGCGCGCCGTTCGTGCATCAGTTCGTGCACGCGGAGAGCGACGGGCCGATGCCGTTCCACTACCCGGCGTCCGACTACCGCGCGACGCTGCTGGCCGGATGATGCTCGCGCGCGTTGCCACGTTCCTCGAGGCGCTCGGCGCCCGCGTGAACGGAATGATCGTCCGGCTCGGGTTCGCGGGCCGCTTCTTCTGGATCATGCTGCGGCTCTCGGGCACGAGCTTCCGCCGGTTCCGGCTCACGGTCCGCGAGATCTACTTCGCCGGCGTGCTCTCGATCATTATCATCGCGGTGTCGGCGCTGTTCGTCGGCATGGTGCTGGGGCTCCAGGGCTACGAGACGCTGGTGCGCTACGGGTCGGCGGACGCGGTGGGCACGCTGGTCGCGCTCTCGCTCACGCGCGAGCTCGGGCCGGTGGTGGCGGCGCTGCTGTTCGCGAGCCGCGCCGGCTCGGCGATCACCGCCGAGATCGGCCTGATGAAGGCGACCGAGCAGCTCGCGGCGATGGAGATGATGGCGGTCGACCCGATCGCGCGGGTCGCGGCGCCGCGGTTCTGGGGCGGGGTGATCTCGATGCCGCTGCTCGCGGCGCTGTTCTCCGCGATCGGCATCTTCGGCGGCTACCTCGTCGCGGTGCAGCTGATCGGCGTCGACGCGGGCGCCTTCTGGTCGCAGATGCAGGGCGCGGTCGATCTGCACCAGGACGTGGTGAACGGCATCATCAAGAGCGTGGTGTTCGGCGTGGCGGTGACCTGGATCGCGGTGTTCGAGGGCTACGCTGCCGTGCCCACGGCGGAAGGGGTGTCGCGCGCGACGACGCGCACCGTGGTGACCTCGTCGCTCGCGATTCTCGCGCTCGACTTCGTCCTCACGGCGTTCATGTTCCGGGGAAGCTAGGAAAACAAGGGGGCGGCGCCCCCTTGTTGATCCCCCGGGCCGGCTGACGACTGAAAGGAAGAACCATGATGATCCGCAAGGCGCTCGACCTCTGGGTGGGGTTCTTCGTCGCGCTCGGCGCCGGCGCGATCCTGTTCCTCGCGCTGTGGGTGGCGAGCTCGGCGACGCTCGCCGCCGCCGACGGCTACGAGGTGAAAGCCAACTTTGGTAACATCGGCGGCCTCAAGGTCCGCGCGCCGGTGAAGAGCGCGGGCGTGGTGGTCGGACGCGTCGCCGGAATCCGCTTCGACAACGAGAGCTTCGAAGCGGTGGTCGCGATGAACATCGACCGGCGGTACGCGTTCCCGAAGGACACGTCCGCCAAGATCCTCACCTCCGGGCTGCTCGGCGAGCAGTACATCGGACTCGCTGCCGGCGGCGACACCGTCAACCTGAAGAACGGCGACACCTTGAAGCTCACCCAGTCGGCGATCGTGCTCGAGAATCTGATCGGCCAGTTCCTGTACAACAAGGCCGCCGAAGGCGAGCCGAAGTAGCCCCTCGATGAGGCGACCTTGGCGACTCGCGGTCGCGGCGCTTGCGGCGGCTGCCCTGGCCGGCTGCGCCACCGTCCGGAGCCCCGATCCGCGCGATCCCTGGGAGCCGATGAACCGCGCGACGTTCGAGTTCAACGACGGCGTCGACCGCGTGGTCCTCAGGCCGGTCGCCGAGGCCTACCGGTTCGTGCTGCCCGAACCGATTCGCATCGGGGTCCGCAACGTCTTCGCGAACCTCCAGGACCCGTGGATCGCCCTCAACCAGCTGCTGCAGGGCAAGGTCGAAGAGGCGCTCTCGGATGGGTGGCGCTTCATCGCCAACTCGAGCTTCGGCCTCGGCGGGATCTTCGACATCGCGAGCGACATGGGCATGCCGAAGCACGCGGAGGACTTCGGGCAGACGCTCGCGGTCTGGGGGGTCGACTTCGGTCCCTACCTCATCCTCCCGATCCTCGGGCCGAGCAGCGCGCGCGACGCCGCGGGCACCGCAGTCGCGAGCCAGATGTACCTGCCCTGGCAGCTGCCGAAGTGGCTCGACGTGGACCACCGGGTCGCGTGGCAGAACGCGCTCACCGTGGTCGATCTCATCCAGACGCGCGCGAACCTGCTCGACGCATCCAATCTCCTCGAGCAGGCGGCGCTCGACCGCTACTCGTTCCTCCGCAACGCCTACTTCCAGCGCCGCCGCAATCTGATCTACGACGGGAATCCGCCGCCGCTTCCGCCGCGCGACGAACAGTCGGGTGCCGCGCCCGCGAAGCCGACGAGCGAACCGGTCGTGCCCGAGGACCCGCCGCCGCCCCCGGGCGCGGGCCCGGCGCCGCAGTCCGTCGATCCGAAGGTTCCGACAAACTATGCGGCCGTGCTGGCCGCGGGCGAGCGGCGCGCGGCGGGCGGCGACTGATGCGAGGAGTGCATTCCATGAAGCGACGACTCGTAGTTTCCGTCTGGGCGTTCGCGGCGCTTGCGGTCCCCGGGGCGAGCGCGCAGGACCTCACGCCCGACGCCCTGGTGAAGACGGTCACGCAGGACGTGATCGCCGTCATCAAGCAGGACAAGGAGATCCGGGCCGGCGACCGCCGGAAGACGATCGCGCTGGTGGAGGAAAAGGTGCTCCCGCACTTCAACTTCACGCGCATGACGGCGCTCGCCATGGGCGCGAACTGGCGCAAGGCCACGCCCGAGCAGCAGCAGGCGCTGGTCGGCGAATTTCGAACGCTGCTGGTGCGCACCTACTCGACCGCGCTCTCGGCCTACCGGAATCAGGTGATCGAAGTGAAGCCGCTGCGGGCGAAGCCGGACGCCGCCGACGTCGTCGTCCGCTCCGAGGTGAAGCAGTCGGGGACCGAGCCCGTGACGCTCGACTACAGCATGGAAAAGACCCCGGACGGCTGGAAGGTCTACGACGTCGCCGTCGGCGGCGTGAGCCTGGTCACCACCTACCGCGACGCCTTCGCCAACGAGGTGCGGAACGTCGGGGTCGACGGCCTGATCAAGGCGCTCGCCGACAAGAACCGCCAGCTCGAGACCAAGCGCGGCTGAGGCCGCCCGTTCCTCCCCTTCCAGCAGGCGAGCCGTGATGCGGCGCGAAGGCAACCGACTTCTCCTCGAGGGCGCGGTAACCGTCGCGACGGTCCCGTCGCTCCTCGACGCGGGCGCCGCGCAGCTCGGCGACGGCGTCGAGGTGGTCGATTTCGCGGCGGTCACCGAGGTCGATTCCGCCGCGCTCGCGCTGGCGCTCGCCTGGCTGCGGGCGACGCGCGCCGCCGGTCGCACGGTCCGGTTCGCCAACCTGCCACGGGCGATGGAAAACCTCGCGCGGCTGTACGCCCTCGACGAGCTGCTCCCGCGGGCCAGGACCTAGAAGCGCGAACCTGGAGTCGCCGACCAACGCGGCCGCGCGCATGACCGCCGCCATCGAGATCCGCGGGTTGAGCAAGCGCTATGGCGCGGTGCAGGCGCTCGACGGGATCGACCTGGAGGTGCCGCGCGGCGAGTTCTTCGGCCTGCTCGGGCCGAACGGCGCGGGCAAGACCACGCTCATCAGCATCCTCGCCGGGCTCGCGCGCGCCGACCGCGGCACGGCGCGCGTCATGGGGCACGACGTCGTCGCCGACTATCGCGCCGCGCGCCGCGCGCTGGGCGTGGTGCCGCAGGAGCTGGTCTTCGATCCGTTCTTCACGGTGCGTGAAACGCTCACCATCCAGGCGGGCTACTACGGCCTGCGCGCGAACCGCGCCTGGATCGACGAGGTGATGCAGCACCTCGATCTCGCGGCCAAGGCGGACGCGAACATGCGCACGCTGTCGGGCGGCATGAAGCGCCGGGTGCTGGTCGCGCAGGCCCTCGTCCATCGGCCGCCGGTGATCGTGCTCGACGAGCCGACGGCGGGCGTCGACGTCGAGCTGCGCCAGGGGCTGTGGCAGTTCGTGCGCCGCCTCAACCGCGACGGCCACACCGTGGTCCTGACGACGCACTATCTCGAGGAGGCGGAGCTGCTCTGCGACCGCATCGCCATGCTCAAGGACGGGCGGATCGTGGCGCTCGACGCGACCGCCGACCTCATCCGCCGGTTCCACGCGATCTACCTTCAGGTCCGCTTCGAGGGTGCGGTGCCGGCGCGGCTCGCGCCGCTCGCGGTCGAGTCCGAGGCCGGGCGCTACACCTTCAAGCTCGCCGAGTACGCAGACGTCGAGACCGCGCTGGCCGAGCTGCGCACCGCGGGCTGCCGGATTCTCGAGATGGAGGTGATCCAGCCGGACCTGGAGGAGGTGTTCGTCCAGATCATGCGAGGTGCGGGTGGAGCGCGGCACTGAAGCGACCCGCCGGGCCGCACCGGTCGCGCACGCCGCGGGGAGCGCCCCGTGGATCGGATTCGCCACGCTGCTCTACAAGGAGCTGCTGCGATTCTGGAAGGTGGGCGTCCAGACGATCGCGGCGCCGGTGCTGACGGCGCTGCTGTATCTCCTCATCTTCGGGCACGTCTTCGAGGACCGGGTGCAGGTCTTCGGCCAGCTCTCCTACACCGCCTTTCTCGTCCCCGGACTGGTCATGATGTCGATGCTGCAGAACGCGTTCGCCAACAGCTCCTCGAGCCTGACCCAGGCCAAGGTGACCGGGAGCATCGTCTTCGTGCTGCTGCCGCCGCTCTCGTACGCCGCGTTCTTCGGCGCGTACGTCCTCGCCGCCGCGGTGCGCGGGCTCGTCGTCGGCGCGGGCGTATTCGCGGTGACGCTCCCGCTCGCGCCGGTCCCGCTCGCGCACCCGCTGTGGGCGGCCGCGTTCGCGCTCGCCGGCTGCGCGATCCTCGGGACGCTGGGCGTGATCGCGGGCATCTGGGCCGAGAAGTTCGACCAGCTCGCGGCGTTCCAGAACTTCCTCGTGGTCCCGCTCACCCTTCTCGCCGGGGTGTTCTACTCGATCCATTCGCTTCCGGCCTTCTGGCAGCGCGTGTCCCATCTCAACCCGTTCTTCTACATGATCGACGGCTTCCGCTACGGGTTCTTCGGCCTCTCCGACGTCGACCCTTCCCTGAGCCTCGGGGTCGTCGCGGTGTTCCTGGTCGGGCTGTCGGGGGTTACACTCGCGGCACTGAAATCCGGGTATCGACTGCGGCATTGAGAGGCGAAGCGATGGTCCGTCCGGAGGACGTTCAGGCGTACATCGAGCAGGGGCTCGGCTGCGAGCTCGTCCAGGTCGCGGGCGACGGGCACCACTTCGAGGCGGTGATCGTCAGCCCCGAGTTCCGCGGCCGGTCGCGCGTCCAGCGGCATCAGCTCGTCTACCGCGCGCTCGGCGACCGCATGCGCGAGGAGATCCACGCGCTGTCGATGCAGACGCACACCCCGGAGGAGTGGGCCTCGACGCGGGCATGACGGCGCCTCTTTTCTGCCAGGTTCGGGGCGCACACTCGCCGCCGGTTCACTCCTCGGGCTCCGCATGGACAAGCTGGCCATCCAGGGCGGCATCCCGCTGCGCGGCGAGGTCCGCGTGTCGGGCGCCAAGAACGCGGCGCTGCCGCTGATGTGCGCCGCGCTGCTCTCCGAGTCGCCGCTGCGGCTCGGCAACGTGCCGCGGCTGCGCGACGTGTCGACGATGCTCCAGCTCCTCGCGCAGATGGGCGTCGCGGCCGAGCGCGACGGCGACGCGGTGCTGCTCGACGCGCGCCGCCTGGACCGCCCGCTCGCGCCCTACGAGCTCGTGAAGACGATGCGCGCCTCGATCCTCGTGCTCGGGCCGCTCGTCGCGCGCCGCGGCGCGGCCCGCGTCTCCCTGCCGGGCGGCTGCGCGATCGGGCTGCGGCCGGTCGATCAGCACCTCAAGGGGCTCGAGGCGCTCGGCGCCGAGGTCGCCGTGGAGCAGGGCTACGTCACCGCCCGCGCGAAGCGGCTGAAGGGCGCGCGCCACGTCATGGATCTCGTGACGGTGACCGGCACCGAGAACCTCATGATGGCGGCGACGCTCGCCGACGGGCGAACCGTGCTCGAAAACGCCGCGCGCGAGCCGGAAGTGGTCGATCTCGCCGACTGTCTGAACGCCATGGGCGCGCGCGTGAGCGGCGCCGGGACCGGAGTGATCACGATCGACGGCGTCGAGCAGCTCGGCGGCGCGAGCCACCGCATCATGCCCGACCGGATCGAGACCGGCACGTTCCTCGCCGCCGCCGCTGCCACCCGCGGCGCGATCACGCTGCGCGACGCCGACGCCGGCCTGCTCGGCGCGGTGATCGAGAAGCTGCGCGAGGCGGGCGCCCAGGTCGAGGCCGGCGACCGCACGATCCGCCTCGAGATGCCGGACCGGCCACGCAGCGTGAGCGTGGCGACCGCCCCGTACCCCGGCTTCCCGACCGACATGCAGGCGCAGCTCATGGCGCTCGACACGGTGGCCGACGGCACCGCCGTGATCGATGAGACGATCTTCGAGAACCGGTTCATGCACGCGCTCGAGCTCGCCCGCCTCGGCGCCGACATCGAGATCTCCGGTCACGCTGCGACCGTTCGCGGCGTGCCGCGGCTGCAGGGGGCCACGGTCATGGCGACCGACCTCCGCGCCTCCGCGAGCCTGGTCATCGGCGGGCTGGTCGCCGAGGGCGAGACGATCGTCGACCGCATCTATCACCTCGACCGCGGCTACGAGTCGATCGAGACCAAGCTCGCCGCGCTGGGCGCCCGGATCCGGCGCGCCCAGTAGCATCCCCGGTTTCGGCGTCAGCCGCCGTCGGTCGGCGGTTTTCCTTTAGAATCGGGGCTTTGCGAAACGACGCCCCGGTGCCCGGCATCACGCTCGCGCTGTCCAAGGGCCGGATCTTCGACGAGACGCTGCCGCTGCTCGAAGCCGCCGGCATCGCGCCGGCCGAGGATCCGGAGACCTCGCGCAAGCTCATCGTCGCCACGCGCCGCGCCGACGTGCGGCTGATCCTCCTGCGCGCCGCGGACACGCCGACCTACGTCCGGTACGGCGCCGCCGAGATCGGCATCGCCGGCAAGGACGTGCTCTACGAGCACGGCGGCGCCGGGCTCTATCAGCCGCTCGACCTGGGCATCGCGGCGTGCCGCATGGTGGTCGCCGTGCCCGAGGGCTTCGACTACGCGGCCGCCGTGCGCCAGGGCGCGCGGCTGCGGGTCGCCACCAAGTACCTGCGCGCCGCGCGCGAGCACTTCGCAGCGAAGGGCGTGCACGTCGATCTCATCAAGCTCTACGGCTCGATGGAGCTCGCGCCGCTCGCCGGCCTCGCGGAGGCGATCGTCGACCTGGTCGCGACCGGCAACACGCTGCGCGAGAACAGCCTGCGCGTGGTCGAGGAGATCATGCCGATCAGCGCGCGGCTCATCGTCAACCAGGCGGCGCTCAAGCTGAAGCGCCCGGCGCTCCAGCCGCTCATCGCGGCGTTCGAGGCCGCGGCGACCGCGCATGCCTGAGATCGCCCGGCTCTCGACCCGCGCGCCCGATTTCGACCGCCGGCTCGCGAAGCTCACTGCGCTTGAAGCCGCGCAGGACGAGGCGGTCGACCGCGCGGTGGCGGCGATTCTCGCCGACGTGCGCGCGCGGGGCGACGGGGCGGTGCTCGAGTACACCAGGCGCTTCGACCGCGTGACCGCCGCAAGCGTCCGCGAGCTCGAGATTCCGCGCGGCGAGCTCGACCGCGCCGCGACCGGCCTCGACCAGCCGGTGCGCGACGCGCTCGCCCAGGCGGCGGTCCGGATCCGCGCCTATCACGACCGCCAGCGCGCCGAGCCGTGGAGCCATACCGAGCCGGACGGCACGACGCTCGGCCAGCGCGTCACCCCGCTCGACCGCGTCGGCATGTACGTGCCCGGCGGCAAGGCGGCGTACCCGTCCTCGGTGCTGATGAACGCGATTCCGGCGAAGGTCGCCGGTGTGCGCGAGCTCGTGATGTGCGTGCCGACGCCGGACGGCGAACGGAGCGCGCTCGTGCTCGCCGCGGCGGCGCTCGCCGGCGTCGACCGCGTGTTCGCGATCGGCGGCGCGCAGGCGGTGGGAGCGCTCGCCTACGGCACCGCGACCGTCCCCGCGGTCGACAAGATCGTCGGCCCCGGCAACGCCTACGTCGCCGCGGCGAAGCGCCGCGTGTTCGGGACCGTCGGCATCGACATGATCGCCGGCCCGTCCGAGATCCTCGTCATCTGCGACGGGTCGACCGATCCCGACTGGATCGCGATGGACCTGCTCGCGCAGGCCGAGCACGACGAGGCGGCGCAGGCGATCCTCGCTTCGCCCGACGCCGGTTTCATCGATCGCGTCGCCGCGGGCATCGACCGGCAGCTCGCGGCGATGCCGCGCCGCGAGGTGATCCGCGCGTCGCTCGCGAACCGCGGCGCCCTGATCCTGGTCCGGAGCCTCGACGAAGCGTGCGAGCTCGCGAACCGGATCGCGCCCGAGCACCTCGAGCTCTCGGTGCGCGATCCGGAAAGCTGGCTCGATCGCATCCGGCACGCTGGCGCAATCTTCCTCGGCCGCTACAGCTCGGAGGCGCTCGGCGACTACTGCGCCGGCCCGAACCACGTGCTGCCGACCTCGCGCACGGCGCGCTTCTCGTCGCCGCTCGGCGTCTACGATTTCCAGAAGCGCTCGAGCGTGATCCACGTGTCGCGGGACGGCGCGCGCACGCTCGGGAAGATCGCGGCGGCGCTCGCGCGCGGGGAAGGGCTGCCGGCGCACGCCCGCTCCGCCGAGTACCGCCTCGGGGCCGATTCGTGAAGCGCGACCCCGTCCAGCGCGGCCCCGCCGACCTGGTACGCGAGGAGATCCTCGCGCTCAAGGCGTACCACGTCCCCGCGGCCGGCGGCATGATCAAGCTCGACGCGATGGAGAACCCGTACCGCTTGCCCGAGCCCCTGCGCGAAGAGGTCGGTCGCCTCGTCGCGACGCTCCCGGTCAACCGCTATCCCGATCCGGGCGCGCCCGAGCTCAAGGCGCGCCTGCGCGCGACGTTCGGGATCCCGGACGACTGCGGCCTCATGATCGGCAACGGCTCCGACGAGGTCATCCAGATCGTCGCGCACGCGCTGGCGCGGCCGGGCGCGACGCTGCTCGCGCCCGAGCCCTCGTTCGCGATGTACCGGATGAACGCGGTGATCGCGCGGATGCGCTACGTCGGCGTGCCGCTGCGGCCCGACTTCAGCCTGGACCCGGCACGCTTCCTCGCTGCGATCGAGGAGCACCGGCCGGCGGTGGTCTTCCTCGCATACCCGAACAACCCCACCGGCAACCTGTTTCCCGAGGATGACGTCGAGCGCATCATCGAGGCCGCGCCGGGTCTCGTCGTCCTCGACGAGGCCTATCACGTGTTCGCCGGGAAGACCTTCATGACCGAGCTCGGGCGGTTCCCGAACCTGATGGTCATGCGG
>JBOIFD010000101.1:0-6984 GCA_050741515.1 Burkholderiales bacterium | reverse complement strand
GGTCGACGCCGCGGTCGTCTGGGGCGCCGTGCTCGCCCTCGGTTCGCGGCGCCGCGTCGTCGGCGGCGTGGCCGCGCTGGAAGGTAGGTAAACTAGCCCGTCCATGGCCGTCCTTTTCTGGGGAGAGCGATGATGACTGCACGCACGCACCTGCTGACCCTCGCCGCCGCGGCGGCGCTCGCAATCGCGTCCGCGCCGCCGGCCGCGGCGCAGGGGGCGATCAAGCTCGGCGAGATCAACAGCTACAAGGCGCTGCCGGCGTTCCTCGAGCCCTACCGCAAGGGCTGGGAGCTCGCGGTGGAGGAGGTGAATGCCGGAGGCGGGGTGTTCGGCCGCAAGCTCGAGGTCGTCTCGCGGGACGACAACGGCAATCCGGGGGACGCGGTGCGGCTCGCCGAGGAGCTGCTCGCGCGCGAGAACGTGCACTTCCTGATGGGCACGTTCTTCTCGCACATCGGCCTCGCCGTCGCCGACTTCGCAAAGCAGAAGAAGGTGCTGTTCATCGCCGCCGAGCCGCTCACCGACAAGATCGTCTGGGACAACGGCAACAAGTACACCTTCCGGCTGCGCCCGTCGACCTACATGCAGACGGCGATGCTGGTGCCGGAGGCGGCAAAGCTGAAGAAGAAGCGGTGGGCGATCGTCTATCCCAACTATGAATACGGTCAGGCGGCGACGAAGGCGTTCAAGGAGCTGCTGAAGAAGGCCCAACCCGACGTCGAGTTCGTGGGCGAGCAGGCGGTGCCGCTCGGCAAGATCGACGCCGGCGCGGTGGTCCAGGCGCTCGCCGACTCGAAGCCCGACGGGATCTTCTCGTCGCTGTTCGGCGCCGACCTCACGCGCTTCGTCCGCGAGGGCAACACCCGCGGGCTGTTCAAGGGCCGCGAAGTGCTCAACCTGCTCGCCGGCGAGCCGGAGTATCTCGACCCGCTCAAGGCCGAAACCCCGAACGGCTGGTACGTGACCGGGTATCCCTGGAACGCCATCGACACGCCCGCGCACACGAAGTTCCTCAACGCCTATCAGAAGCGGTGGAACGACTATCCGCGGCTCGGCTCGGTCGTCGGCTACGCGACGATCATGACCGCGGCGGCGGCGATGCGGAAGGCGGGGAGCCTCGACAGCGAGAAGCTCGTGGCGGCGATGAAGGGCCTCGAGGTCGACACGCCGTTCGGCAGGATCACTTATCGCCCGCTCGACCACCAGTCCACCATGGGCGCCTACGTCGGGCGCATCGGGCTCAAGGACGGCAAGGGGGTGATGACCTCCTGGCGCTACGTCGACGGGGCGAAGTTCCTGCCGTCGGACGCCGAGATCAGGAAGCTGCGGCCCGAATGAAGTGCTAGCGCACGGAATTTACGGGGGCGCGTACGCGCCCCCGTACAGCCGCGAGCCGTGAGCTCGATTGTTATCCAGTTCCTGAACGGGCTCGCCAGCGCCTCCACCCTGTTCCTCATCGCCGTCGGGCTGTCGCTGATCTTCGGCGTGACCCGGATCGTGAACTTCGCCCACGGTTCGCTGTACATGCTGGGGATCTACGTCGCGTACAGCCTCGTCACCGGGCTCGGCGGCGGCGCGCCCGGTTTCTTCGCCGGCGTGATCCTGGCGGCGCTCGTGGTCGGGCTCGTCGGCGCCGCGGTCGAGATCGCGCTCCTGCGCCGCGTGTACCAGGCGCCGGAGCTCTTCCAGCTGCTCGCGACGTTCGCGCTGACGCTGGTCATCAAGGATCTCGCCCTCTGGCTGTGGGGTCCCGAGGACCTGCTCGGCCCGCGGGCGCCCGGGCTGAGCGGCGCGGTCACGATCCTCGGCCTGCCATTCCCCGAGTACGATCTCCTGCTGATCGCGATCGGTCCGATCGTCCTCGGCGGTCTCTGGCTCGTCCTCAACCGGACGCGCTGGGGCACGCTGATCCGCGCCGCGACCGAGGACCGCGAGATGGTCGGCGCCCTCGGCGTCAACCAGAAGTGGCTGTTCACCGGCGTGTTCGCGCTCGGCGCGTCCCTCGCCGGCCTGGGCGGTGCGCTGCAGATCCCGCGCGAGCCGGCCCAGCTGTTCCTCGACCTCACCGCGATCTCCGACGCGTTCGTGGTGGTGGTCGTCGGCGGCATGGGGAGCATCCCGGGCGCGTTCCTCGCCGCGCTCCTCATCGGCGAGATCAAGGCGGCGTGCATCGCCATCGGCACGGTCGAGGTCCTCGGGACCACGTTCTCGTTCTCGAAGCTCACGCTGGTGGCCGAGTTCATCGTGATGGCGATCGTGCTCGTGCTCCGGCCGCAGGGGCTGCTCGGGAAGCCCTGGGCAGTGCACCGCGCTGCGGCGCTGCACGTCGAGCCGCCGCTTCGCCCGTCCGGGCCGGCGCTGCGGACCGCCGCGATCGTCGGGCTCGCTGCGCTCGCCGCGCTGCCGCTCGCGACCAGCGGGTACACGCTCGTGCTCGCGATCGACATCCTGGTCTTCGCGCTGTTCGCCGCGAGCCTGCACTTCATGATGGGCCCGGGCGGGATGGTGTCGTTCGGCCACGCGGCCTATCTCGGCCTGGGCGCTTACGGCGCGGCGCTCCTGTTCACCCGGGCCGGCTGGCCCATGGAAACCGCGCTCGTCGCCGCCCCGTTCGTCGCCGCGCTCGGCGCCGTCGTGTTCGGGTGGTTCTGCGTGCGGCTGTCGGGCGTGTATCTCGCAATGCTGACGCTCGCCTTCGCCCAGATCGCCTGGTCGATCGTGTTCCAGTGGGACACCTTCACCGGCGGCTCGAACGGCATCGTCGGGGTGTGGCCGGCGCCGTGGCTCGCGTCCCGGACCGCCTTCTACTGCCTCACCCTGGGGCTGTGCGCGGGCGCGACCTGGGCGATGCGGCGCATGCTGTTCGCGCCGTTCGGCTACGCGCTGCGCGCCGCGCGCGACTCGCCGCTGCGGGCCGACGCGATCGGGATCGACGTCCGGCGGGTGCAGTGGCTCGCCTTCGTCGTCGCCGGCGGCTTCGCCGGCCTCGCCGGCGGACTGTTCGCGTTCTCGAAGGGCAGCATCTCGCCCGACTCGACCATGGCCGTGTCGCGCTCGATCGACGCGCTCGTCATGGTGCTGCTCGGCGGCGTGCAGACGCTGAGCGGACCGATGGTCGGCGCGGCCGCCTTCACCTGGCTGCAGGACACGATCGCCCGGAACACCGACTACTGGCGGGCGCTCCTCGGGATCACGATCCTCGTCATCGTGCTCGCGTTCCCGCAGGGGATCGTGGGCGGCCTGCGCGCGTGGCTCGCTCCGAAGAAGACGGCCGCGTGAGTACCACTCCGATCCTCGAGGTCACGCGGCTCGCGAAGTCGTTCGGCGGCGTGGAGGCGGTGCGTGACGTCAGTTTCCGGGTCGTTCCGGGTGAACTCCTCGCCATGATCGGCCCGAACGGGGCCGGGAAGACGACGTGCTTCAACATGCTGAACGGGCAGCTCGCGCCCGACGCCGGCAGCGTCCGGCTCGAGGGGCGCGAGATCGTGGGCCTGCCGCCGCGGGGCGTGTGGCGACTGGGGGTGGGGCGGACGTTCCAGATCACCGCCACGTTCGGATCGATGACCGTCCGCGAGAACGTGCAGGTGGCGCTCGCCTCGCACCACCGCCGGCTCGGTGGGTGGTGGCGGCCGGCGGCGAACCTCCACCGCGACGCGGCCGACCGCCTGCTCGAGCGGGTCGGAATGCGGGAGCAGGCGGACCGCGCCTGCTCGGTGCTGGCCTACGGCGATCTGAAGCGGGTGGAGCTCGCGGTGGCCCTCGCGAACGAGCCGAAGCTGCTGCTCATGGACGAGCCCACCGCGGGCATGGCCCCCAAGGAGCGGATCGGGCTGATGGCGCTCGCCGCCGCGATCGTCCGGGAGCGGCGCATCGCGGTCCTCTTCACCGAGCACGACATGGACGTGGTGTTCGCGCACGCCGACCGGATCATCGTGCTCGATCGCGGCGCGCTCATCGCCGCAGGGGCGCCCGCCGCCGTGCGCGCCGACGCCGGGGTCCAGCAGGTCTATCTCGGCTCGCGGAGCATCCCGCGGAGCATCCCGCGGAGCATCCAGTAGTGTTGTCGGTTCGCGGCCTGAACGCCTACTATGGCCGGGCCCACATCCTCGCCGACGTGGCGCTCGAGGTCGCGACCGGCGAGGTGGTGGTGCTGCTCGGCCGCAACGGCGCCGGGAAATCGACGACCCTGAAGAGCATCATCGGGCTGGTGCGGCCGACGAGCGGGCAGATCGAGTTCGACGGACGGCGGATCGACGGGCTGGAGCCCTACGAGATCGCCCGGGCCGGGCTCGGCTACGTGCCCGAGGACCGGCGCATCTTCACCGAGCTGACCGTGCTGGAGAATCTCGAGGTCGGGCGCCAGCCGCCGCGGCCGAACGCGCCGGCGTGGACCGCGGCGAAGGTCTTCGCCCTCTTTCCCAATCTGGCGGCGATGCCGGACCGCCCCGGCGGGCGGACGTCCGGCGGCGAGCAGCAGATGCTCACCATCGCGCGGACGCTGATGGGCAACCCGTCGTGCGTCCTGCTCGACGAGCCGTCCGAAGGCCTCGCGCCGGTCATCGTCGACCAGATGGCGCAGGCGATCCGCGCGCTGCGGAGGCAAGGTCTTTCGGTGCTGCTCTCGGAGCAGAACCTGCACTTCGCCACCGCGGTGTCGGACCGCGCGTACATCATCGAGAAGGGGCAGATGCGGTTCTCGGGCACGATGGCGGAGCTGGCAGCGAGCGCGGACGTTCGCGCCCAGTACCTCGCGGTCTAGGCGGATGGCCGGACCGATGACCAGGATCGCGGGCGTCGACGTCGGGGGCACCTTCACCGACCTCGTCCTCGTGGACGAGGCGACCGGCGAGGTCCGTCTCGCCAAGGTGCCGACGACGCCCGAGAACCAGGCGTTCGGCGTGCTCACCGCGCTGGCGGAAGCCGGCGTTGCGCTCGGCGAGCTCGCCACCATCGTCCACGGCACGACCACGACGACCAACGCGCTCCTCGAGCGGAAGATCGCGAAGGTCGGGCTCATCACCACGTGCGGCTTCCGCGACGTGCTCGAGCTCGGCCGCCGGACGCGCCCGAAGCCCTACGGCCTGACCGGCGCGTTCCGGCCGCTGGTCGAGCGCGCGCTGCGGCTCGAGGTCGAGGAGCGCATCGACGCGGAAGGTGGGGTCGTACGCACCCTCGACGATGCCGAGGTCGAAGCGGCGGCCCGCCGTCTCCTCGAGCTGGGTGCGGAGTCGGTCGTCATCCATTTCCTGCACAGCTACGTCAACCCGGACCATGAGCGCCGCGCGGCGGAGGTCGTGCGCCGCGTGTGGCCCAACCGCTACGTGACCGCCGGGCACACGCTGCTCTCCGAGTATCGCGAGTACGAGCGGGGCGTCACCGCCGCGGTGAACGCCGCGATCCAGCCGGTATTGCACCGCTATCTCGACCGCTTGCAGAGCGAGCTCGCCGCGCGCGGGTTCGCGAACGAGCTCCTGGTCATGCAGGGCAACGGCGGGACGATCGCCGCCGGCATCGTGATCGAGGCCGCGGTCAACACCGTGATGTCCGGGCCGGCTTCGGGGGTGATCGCGGCGGCGTACACCGCCGTGGGGTCCGGCTACCCGAACGTCGTGGCCTACGACATGGGTGGAACCTCGACCGACGTGGCGCTCATCCAGAACGGCCTGCCGCAGGTCTCGACCGAGCTCGAGCTCGAGTACGCGATGCCGATCCACGTCCCGATGGTCGACGTCCACACGATCGGCGCCGGCGGCGGCTCGATCGCGTCGCTGGACGAGGCCGGTCTCCTGCGCGTCGGTCCCGAGAGCGCCGGCGCGGCGCCGGGTCCGATCTGCTACGGGCGCGGCGGCGAGCGGGTGACGATCACCGACGCCAACCTCGCGCTCGGCCGGCTGAATCCGCGGAAGCTCCTCGCCGTCGATCACCCGGTGCCCATGGAGCGGCTCCGCGGGCTGCTCGAGACCCAGGTCGGCAAGCCGCTGCGGCTCTCCGCCGACGAGGCGGCCGCGGCGATCGTGCGGATCGCGAACGACCGGATGGCCGGCGCAGTGCGCATGGTGAGCCTCGCGCGCGGCCACGACCCGCGCGACTTTGCGTTGTTCGCTTTCGGCGGCGCCGGTCCGCTCCACGCGGTGGCGCTCGCGCGCGAGCTCGCGATCCCGAAAGTGCTGATCCCGGCCCGCCCGGGCCTGACGAACGCGCTCGGCTGCGCCGTCGCCGACGTGCGCCATGACTTCCTGCGGACCGTGAACAAGCCGCTCGCCGAGGTCGCCGACGCGCTGGTGCGGCGGATCCTCGACGAGCAGGCCGCCGAAGGCCGGGCGACGATCGCCCGCGAGCGGGTCGCGGTCGACGCGGTCGATTTCGTGCACCGCGCCGACATGCAGTTCGAGGGGCAGAGCCACATCCTGAGCGTCGCGTTGCCGGGCCCGGGGGTCACCGTCGCGGACCTGCAGCGGTTGTTCGCCGACGCGTACTGGCAGCGATTCCAGGTCGAGCTCGAGGAGATCCGGCCGATGCTCGTCAACCTCCACACGGCCGCGATCGGGCGAAGGCGGCCGGTCGCGCTCGAAGCGCTCGCGCGCGGCGAGCCGCGGGCGAAGCTCGGCGACGCCGAGGTCGAGCGGCGCAAGGTGTGGTTCGAACGGGGTTGGCTCGATACGCCGGTGTACCGGCGGGAGTGGCTGCCGGCAGCGGCGGTCTTCGAGGGCCCGGCGGTGATCGAGCAGCTCGATTCGACGACGGTCGTCGAGCCGGGCTGCCTGGTCGAGCGCGATCGCCTCGGGAACCTGATCGTCACGGTCTGAACCGGCGAAAGGAGCGGGACGGGTGAAAGGACTGCTGCTCACGATGACCGAGGTGCGGCCGGAGCACGAAGAGGAGTTCAACGCCTGGTACGACGACGAGCACCTCGCGGAGCGGCTGGCGATCCCCGGTTTCGTCTCGGCGCAGCGCTGGACGGCGGGCGGACGGTGCGACCTCGCG
>JBOIFD010000100.1:0-3907 GCA_050741515.1 Burkholderiales bacterium | reverse complement strand
AGGAGGTCACGGTGGCGAAGCTCGGATTCATCGGTCTCGGCATCATGGGCAAGCCCATGGCCGGGCATCTCATCGCGGCGGGGCACGAGGTCTTTCTCCACAGCCGCTCCGGCGTGCCGCCGGAGCTCAAGGAGAAGGGCGGCAAGCCGTGCGGCTCGGCGAAGGAAGTCGCCCAGAGCGCCGACACGATCTTTCTCATGCTCCCCGACACCCCGGACGTCGAGAAGGTGCTGTTCGGGCCGGGTGGCGTCGCCGAAGGTCTCGCCATGGGGCGCGCGGACCGAGCCGCGCCGGGGAAAACCGTTGTCGACATGAGCTCGATCGCGCCGATCGCCACCAAGGGGTTCGCGAAGCGGATCGGCGAGCTTGGCTGCGACTACCTGGACGCGCCGGTGTCGGGCGGCGAGGTCGGCGCGAAGGGTGCGACGCTGACCATCATGGTCGGCGGCACCGAGGCCGCGTTCGCGCGCGTGAAGCCGTACTTCGAGCGCATGGGAAAAAACGTCACGCTCGTCGGCGGCGTCGGCGACGGACAGACCTGCAAAGTGGCGAACCAGATCATCGTCGCGCTGACGATCGAGGCGGTGGGCGAGGCGCTGCTGTTCGCCTCGAAGGCGGGCGCCGATCCGGCCAAGGTGCGGCAGGCGCTGATGGGCGGCTTCGCCGCCTCGCGCATCCTGGAGGTCCACGGCGAGCGGATGATCAAGCGCACCTTCCAGCCCGGCTTCCGGATCGCGCTGCACCAGAAGGACCTGAACCTCGCGCTCGCCGGCGCCCGCGAGCTGGGGCTCGCGCTGCCGAACACGGCCGGCACGCAGCAGCTCTTCAGTGCGTGCGTCGCGAACGGCGGCGCCGGCTGGGACCACTCGGGGCTCGTGAAGGCGCTCGAGCTGCTGGGCAAGCACGAAGTGGCGAAGGGGTGAGCGTCCGGCCATGAACGTCCGGGCCCAGGGCATCGACCGCATCCGCCAGGCGGAGGTCGCCGGCCGCCTGAAGGCGCGGTTGCCCGAGGGCGCGGTGCTCTTCCAGGAAGAGGACACGCGCCCTTACGAATGCGACGGCCTGTCCGCCTACCGCGAGCTGCCGATGGTCGTGGCGCTGCCGGCGAACGAGGACGAAGTGCAGTTCGTGCTCCGGACCTGTCACGAGCTGCAGGTGCAGGTCATCGCGCGCGGCGCCGGGACCGGGCTCTCGGGCGGGGCGCTGCCCTCGGGCGAGGGCGTGCTGCTGGCGCTCGCCAAGATGAAGCGCATCCTCGCGGTCGACCCGGTGGCGCGGATCGCGCGCGTCCAGCCGGGCGTGCGCAACCTCGCGATCTCGGAGGCGGCGGAACCCTACGGCCTGCACTACGCCCCGGATCCGTCGTCGCAGATCGCGTGCACCATCGGCGGCAACGTGGCCGAGAACTCGGGCGGCGTGCACTGCCTCAAGTACGGTCTGACGGTCCACAACGTGCTGCGCGTGCGCGGGCTCACGATCGCGGGCGAGCTGCTCGAGCTCGGTTCGGAGGCCCCCGACGCGCCGGGCTACGATCTCCTCGCCCTGGTGACCGGCTCGGAAGGCATGCTCGCAGTGATCACCGAGGTCGCCGTGCGGCTCATTCCGGAGCCCCTGGCCGCGCGCGTGATCCTCGCGTCGTTCGCCGACGTCGAGCAGGCCGGCGACGCGGTGGCGGCGGTGATCGCGGCCGGGATCGTGCCGGCCGGCCTCGAGATGATGGACCAGCCGGCGACGCGCGCGGTCGAGGAGTTCGTGCACGCGGGCTATGACCTCGACGCCAAGGCGATCCTCCTCTGCGAGTCGGACGGCACGCCCGAGGAGGTCGAGGAGGAGATCGCGCGCATGGTCGACGTGCTGGAGCGCTCCGGCGCCACCGCGATCCGGGTATCGGGGAGCGACGCCGAGCGCGAGCTCTTCTGGGCCGGACGCAAGGCGGCGTTTCCGGCAGTGGGACGGATCTCGCCCGACTACTACTGCATGGACGGCACGATCCCGCGCCGCAAGCTCGGCGAGATGCTGACCTTCATCGGCGTCATGGAGCAGAAGCACGGGCTGCGCTGCCCCAACGTCTTCCACGCCGGCGACGGCAACCTGCACCCGCTGGTCCTGTTCGACGCGAACAACCCGGACGAGCTCGCCCGCGCCGAGCGCTTCGCCGCCGAGGTGCTCGAGAAGTGCGTCGCGCTCGGCGGCACGATCACCGGCGAGCACGGCGTCGGCGTCGAGAAGATCAACTCGATGTGCGTGCAGTTCACCGCGCCCGAGCTCGAGCGCTTTCGCGGGGTGAAGCGCGCCTTCGATCCGGCCGGGCTGCTCAACCCGGGCAAGAACATCCCCACGCTCGCGCGCTGCGCCGAGTACGGAAAGATGGTGGTGCGGGGCGGCCAGCTGCCGCATCCGGACCTGCCGCGGTTCTGACCCGCTACCCGTCGCGGCCTCCTCTGCGGCAAGGGGTCTTCGCTTTGAGCAACCCGCACACGTTCGCCGAGGCGATCCGCGCGGCCGCGGGCGGCGGCCGGCGGCTGCGGCTGCGCGCCGGCGGCACCAAGGACTTCTATGGCCAGTCGCTCGCGGGCGAGGTGCTGGAGCTGCGCCCGCACGCGGGCATCGTCGCCTACGACCCGACCGAGCTCGTCATCACCGCGCGGTGCGGGACCCCGCTCGCCGAGATCGAGGCCGCGCTGGCGGAGCACCGGCAGATGCTCGCCTTCGAGCCGCCGCGCTTCGGCGACGGCGCGACGATTGGCGGGGTCGTCGCGGCGGGGCTCTCCGGGCCGCGCCGCGCGGCGGCCGGCGCAGTGCGCGACTTCGTCCTCGGGGTGCGGGTGATGGACGGGCGCGGTGAGGAGCTCGCGTTCGGCGGCCGGGTCATGAAGAACGTCGCGGGCTACGACGTCTCGCGCCTGATGGCGGGATCGCTCGGCACGCTCGGGATCCTCCTCGAGGTGTCGCTGAAGGTGCTGCCCGTGCCGGTCGCCGAGGCGACGCTCAGGCTCGAGCTGCCCGAGGGCCGGGCGATCGAGACGCTGAACGCGTGGGCCGGCAAGCCGCTGCCGATCAGCGCGACCGCCTTCACCGACGGCGATCTCGGCGTGCGCCTTTCGGGTGCCGCCGCCGCCGTGCGCGAGGCGCGCGCGAAGCTGGGCGGCGAGCTCGTCGACCCCGACCGCGCGGCGAGCTTCTGGACCGGGATTCGCGAGCAGACCGATCCGTTCTTCGGGGGCGACGAGCCGCTGTGGCGCCTCGCGGTGCCGTCGGCGACCCCGCCGCTCGGACTCGGCGGCCGGCTCCTCGTCGAGTGGGGCGGGGGCTTGCGCTGGCTGAAGACGGGCGCCGACGCGCGGACCATCCGCGAGCGCGCCGCGCGCGCGGGTGGACATGCGACGCTGTTCCGCGGGGGCGACAAGGCGGTCGGCGTCTTCCAGCCGCTCGCGCCGGCGGTCGCGACGATCCACCGGCGGCTCAAGGCCGAGTTCGACCCGCACGGCGTGTTCAACCGCGGGCGGATGTACGCGGATCTCTGAATGCAGACCAGCCTCGCGCCCTGGATCAGGGACACGCCGGAGGGCAAAGAAGCCGATGCCATCCTCCGGAAGTGCGTCCACTGCGGGTTCTGCACGGCGACCTGCCCGACCTACCAGCTCCTCGGCGACGAGCTCGACGGACCGCGCGGCCGGATCTATCTGATGAAGCAGCTGCTCGAAGGCAGCGAGATCACGGCCAAGACCCAGCTCCACCTCGACCGCTGTCTCACTTGCCGCAACTGCGAGACGACCTGCCCGTCGGGCGTGCAGTACGGCCACCTGGTCGACATCGGCCGCAAGCTCGTCGACGACCGGATCGGGCGGCCGCTCGCCGAGCGGGCGACGCGGCGCGCGGTCGCGACGCTGTTCCGGCGCCCCCGGGT
>JBOIFD010000099.1:0-3948 GCA_050741515.1 Burkholderiales bacterium | reverse complement strand
TACTTCGACAGCAAGGAAGACCTCTTCAAGGCGGTCATCCGCTCCGGGATGGTCCGCGCGATCGAGGAAGCCGAGCGGCGGGTCGCGGCGTATCCGGGGAGCGCAGCCGACCTGCTGCGGGAGCTCTACACCGCCTGGTGGCAGAACATCGGCGGCACCAAGCTCGCGGGGATTCCGAAGCTCATGATCTCGGAAGCGCAGAACTTCCCGGAGCTGGCGCGCTTCTACTACGAGGAAGTGATCCAGCGCGGCTCGCAGCTCTTCGCACGGACCATCGAACGCGGGATGGAACGGGGCGAGTTCCGCCGCGTCAACGTCGACCACACCGTGCGGGCCATCGTCGCGCCCCTGATCATGCGCTGCATCCTCGAGCACTCGTTCCTGCCTTGCGCCGGTCCGGAGGACTTCGACGTCCCGGCGTACTTCGAGCACACGCTCGGCCTGGTGCTCGACGGCCTCCGTACGCGGTAACCCATGCTGCTCGACGCCACCCTCGCGTTCCTGCACTTCGCCGCGATCCTGCTCGTCGCGGGGTTCCTGGTGGCCGAGGCGATGCTGCTCCGCGGCGACCTCGGAGCGCGCGACATCGCCGCCCTCGTGCGCAGCGACATCGGCTTCGCCGCGTCCGCGGCGCTGGCGATCGCGACCGGCCTCGCGCGCGTGTTTTTCGGCGCAAAGGGCGCGGCCTTCTACGCCGATAGCCCGTTGCTCTGGGCGAAGCTCGGCCTCTTCGTCGCGATCGGCCTGATCTCGATCCGGCCGACGCTCGCGTTTCTGCGCTGGCGCCGCGCCGCCCGCGCCGCGGCCGGTTTCAGCGTGCCCGCCGCGGAGACCAAGTCGGCGCGCCGCTACGTCCTCGTCGAGCTCCATCTGCTCGCCCTGCTGCCGCTTGCCGCAGTGCTGATGGCGCGCGGCATCGGTCACTGATTACGACGCCTCTGGAGATGCTCATGTCCGCCGTCCGCTCGATCCTGGCAATCACGCTCGCCGCGGCGCTCGCCGCCTGCGGCAAGCCGGCGATTCAGCCCCCGGCCCCCCGCGCCGTCATCGCGCAGATCGTCGGCGCGAAGCCGGTCGACAACGCCAACGTCTACTCCGGCGAGGTGCGCGCCCGGTACGAGAACGATCTCGCGTTCCGGGTCGGCGGCAAGGTCGTCGCCCGCTACGTCGACGTGGGCGCGCACGTGACGCGCGGCCAGGCGCTGGCCCGGCTCGACCCGCAGGACGCGCAGCTCGGCGTCGACGCCGCGCGCTCGCAGCTCGCCGCGGCCGCCGCCGACCACGACCTCGCCGCTGCCGAGGTCGAGCGCTACCGGGATCTGTACGAACGGAAATTCGTCAGCCGGGCGGTGCTCGACGCCCGCGAGACCACGTTCAACACCAGCAAAGCGCGGCTCGACCAGGCGAAAGCGCAGGTGTCGACCGCGCGGAACCAGTCCGCGTACACCGCCCTCGTCGCCGAAGCCGACGGGGTCATCACCGCGGTCAATCTGGAGCCCGGCCAGGTGGTCGCGCCGGGCCAGGCGGTGATGCGCTTCGCGCGCCCCGAGGAGAAGGAGGTCGCGATCAACGTCCCCGAGAGCCGCCTGGCGGAGCTCCGCGATGCGCAGGGCATTCTCATCAGCGTGCTCGCCGCACCCGACCACGTCTATCGCGGCCGCATCCGCGAGATCGCGCCGACCGCCGATCCTGCGACCCGAACCTTCGCCGTGAAAATCACGGTCCTGGAGGCGAACGGCACGGTCCGGCTCGGCATGACCGCCAACGTGGCGGTCGGCGACGGCGCGGCGGCGCAAGCGATCACCCTGCCGCTCACGGCGCTGACTCAAGCCGACGGCAAGCCCGCGGTCTGGGTCTTCGACCCGCTCACGAGCAAGGTCAACCTCCGGCCGGTGGTCGTCGGGGCCTATCGCGAGGACGGCGTCGTCGTGCGCGAGGGCTTGCGGCCCGGCGAGATCGTCGTCACGGTCGGCGTCCACAAGCTGCTCCCCGACGAGACCGTGCGCGTCGTCAGCGAGACGCTCGCGAGCCCGCGCTCCCAGCAGCGGCTCGAAGCCGCGGTTCGCAGCGGCGGCTGAGACGCGCCATGGGACGCTTCAACCTCTCCGAGTGGGCGCTCGGGCACCGCAGCCTGGTGCTCTACGCGATGCTCGCGATCGCGCTGTTCGGCGTGCTTTCGTACACGAAGCTCGGGCAGTCCGAGGACCCGCCGTTCACGTTCAAGGTGATGGTGATCCGCACCGCCTGGCCGGGCGCGACGGCGCGCCAGGTCGAGGAGCAGATCACCGACAAGCTCGAGAAGAAGCTGCAGGAGGCGCCGAACGTCGACGTGATCCGCAGCTACTCGAAGCCGGGCGAATCCCAGGTCTTCTTCCAGATGAAGGACTCGGCGCCGCCGGCGGCGGTGCCGGAGACCTGGGACCGGGTCCGCAAGAAGATCGCCGACATCCGCCACACGCTCCCCGCGGGCATCCAGGGGCCGTTCTTCAACGACGAGTTCGGCGACGTCTACGGCAACATCTACGCGCTCACCGGCGAGGGCTTCGCCTATGCCGACCTCAAGAAGTACGCCGACCGGATCCGGTCCGAGCTCCTGCGCGTGCCGGAGGTCGCGAAGGTCGACTTCTTCGGCGAGCAGGACGAGAAGGTCTACGTCGAGCTCTCGAACACCCGGCTCGCGACGCTCGGCGTCGACGTCCAGACGATCGTCAACGCGCTCGCCACCCAGAACGCCGTCGCCCCGGCGGGCACGTTCGAGACGCCGAGCGACCGGATCTACCTCCGCACGACCGGCGACTTCGACTCGGTCGAGGCGATCCGCGAGACGACGATCCGCGCCAACGGCCGGCTGTTCCGCCTCGGCGACATCGCCCGCGTGCAGCGCGGCTACGCCGATCCGCCGCAGCCGAAGATGCGCTACCAGGGCAAGGAGGCGTTCGGGATCGGCGTGTCGATGGTCAAGGGCGGCGACATCATCGAGCTCGGCGCCAACCTCGACCGGGAGATCGCGCGCCTCGCCCGCGAGCTGCCGGTGGGCCTCGAGCTCGCGCAGGTGACGAGCCAGCCGCAGGCGGTGCAGCGGTCGGTGAACGAGTTCGTCCGCTCGCTCGCCGAAGCGGTGCTCATCGTGCTCGCAGTGAGCCTCGCCTCGCTGGGCTTGAGGACCGGGTTCGTGGTGGCGCTGGCGATCCCGCTGGTGCTGGCCGCGACGTTCCTGCTCATGCAGGTGTTCGGCATCGGCCTGCACAAGATCTCGCTCGGCGCGCTGATCCTCGCGCTCGGCCTGCTGGTCGACGACGCGATCATCGCCGTGGAGATGATGGCGACCAAGATGGAGCAGGGCTGGGACCGGCTGCGCGCGGCGAGCTTCGCCTACACCAGCACCGCCATGCCGATGCTCTCCGGCACGCTCGTGACGATCGCCGGGTTCCTGCCGATCGCGACCGCGGCCTCGATCACCGGGGAGTACACCCGCTCGATCTTCCAGGTCACGACGATCGCGCTCCTCGCGTCGTGGATCGCGGCGGTGGTGTTCGTGCCCTTCCTCGGCTACAAGCTGCTGCCGGACTTCGCGCAGTCGAACGGCCGGCCGTCGCGGCTGCGGCGGCTGCTCGCACGGGTGGCGCCGCGGCTGGCGGCGGCACGACCCGCGCCGCCCGTGAGTCACACCGACCGTGAACGCGCGATCTATCAGACGCCCTTCTATCGCGGCTTGCGGCAGCTCGTCCACTGGTGCGTCGTGCGCCGGAAGACCGTGATCGTCGCGACGGCGGCCCTGTTCGCGCTGGCACTCTTCGCGTTCGGGTTCGTGCAGCAGCAGTTCTTCCCGGCCTCGAGCCGTCCGGAGCTGCTCGTCGACCTGCGGCTCCCGCAAGGCGCGTCGTTCGACGCGACCGAGGCCCAGGCGAAGCGGTTCGAGAAGGTGCTCGGCCGGGAGACGGGCATCGT
>JBOIFD010000098.1:0-14041 GCA_050741515.1 Burkholderiales bacterium | reverse complement strand
GGCCAGGTCGACGTCAGCGGGTTCGTCACCGCGACCTATCCGCACGACCGCACGCCCGAGGCCTTCGAGGAATACGTGCGCAACCCCGGGCGCATCCTGCGCATCGTGATCGCGTCCGACGGCACCTGAGCGATGCCGCAGCTCGTCATCCCGCTTTCCTCGCCCGCGGCGACCGACGCGGGGCGCTTCGGGCCCAAGGCCGCGAACCTCGCCGCGCTCGGGCGCGCCGGCTTGCCGATTCCCGGCGGCTTCTGCCTCGACGCCGAAGCGTATCGCCTGCAGCTGGCCGCGCTCGGGCTCGACATCTCGGCGTTCGTGTCGGGCGCGGCCGAGCCCGTCGAGGCGCGCCGGCAGGCGCTACGGATGCGGCTCGGCCTGCTCGAAGGGCCGCTGGTGCCGGAGATCCTCGACGTGCTGCGGAGCGTGTGGCGGGCGCTCGTGGAGCAACCCGGCGTGCGCGGCGTGGTGCGCTCGTCGGCGCTCGTCGAGGACCGGTTCGGCTCGAGCTTCGCCGGCCAGTTCGAGAGCTACCTCGACCTGGCGAGCGAGGCCGACTTCCTCCTCGCCGCGCGCTCGTGCTGGGCGGCGCTGTGGTCGCCGCGCGCGCTGCGCTACATGGCGACGCACGACGTCAATCCGGCGGAGACGGCGATGGCGGTCCTCATCCAGCCGCTGGTCGCCGCGCGCGCCTCGGGCGGCGGCTTGAGCCGCACCGCCGACGGCGGGATGCTGCTCAGCGCGACCTGGGGGCTCGGCTCGCCGATCGCGCAGGGCGAGGTGGTCCCCGACCGCTACCTGCTGAGCGCGGGCGGGGAACTGAAGGAGGCCGAGACGGGCCGCAAGTACCACTTCGTGGGTTGCACCCATGGCCGCGAGCGCGGCGCGCGCGCGATCTCGCGCGTGCTCGGCGCCAGGCGGTGTCTCGATCCGGAGCAGGCGGTGGCGCTCGGACGGATGCTGCGCCGGGCGGAAGACGTCGTCGGCGGTCCGGCCGAGATCGAGTGGGCGCTCGACGACGCCGGGTTCAAGCTGCTGCAGGCGCGACCGCTGCACGTGCAGCCCGCGCCGGTTCCGGACGAGATCTGGCTGCGCCATCCGGGGTTGAACGGTCATCCGGCCGGCATCGGCTGGGGCTCGGGGCGCGCGCGCGTCGTGACGTGCGAGTGCGAGCTCTCGCTCGTCGGGCCGGGCGACGTGCTGGTCACGCGCGTCGCCGGGCCGGCGCTGAGCCAGGTGCTGCCGCACGTCGCGGGCGTGGTCGCGGAGCTCGGCGGCAGCACCTCGCATCTCGCGTCGCTCGCGCGCGAGCGCGGCATTCCGATGGTGCTCGGCGTGCTCGACGCCACCCGGCGCATCCCGGACGGAGTGCAGGTGGCGGTGGACGGTGTCGCCGGCGTGGTGCGGTGGATGCGCTAAGGATCTTCCCCTCCTCGGATGACGAGGGGTGGCGCGCAGCGCCGGGGTGGTGGATCGTGATGTCGACCACCCCGCCTTCGCTACGCTCGGGCACCCCTCCTCATGGAGGAGGGGAGACCAGATGACGCGGCCGCGGATCTTCATCACCCAGCCGGTGGCGGCGAGCGCCGTCGAGCGGTTGCGCGCGGTGGGCGAGGTGACCCTGAACCCCGATGCGCTGCACATGGCGACGAAGGACGAGCTGCTCGCCGCAGTCCGCGAGAGCGACGTGCTGTTCTGCCTGCTCCACGACCGCGTCGATCGCGACGTGATCGCCGCAAATCCGCGGCTGCGGATGATCGCCACGATGACGATCACACCGCCCGACATCGACGTCGCGGAGGCGACCGCGCGGCGGATCCCGGTCACGGTGATCCCCGCGCCGCTGCTGAACGACGCCACCGCCGACCTCACCTGGGCGCTGATCCTCGGCATCGCGCGGCGGGTCGTCGAGGGCGACCGGATCATGCGGACCGGTGTGTTCGCGGGCGCGCAGTCCGCCTACTTCGTCGGCGGCGGCGTGTCCGGCAAAGTCCTCGGGATCGTCGGCTGCGGCGGCGTCGGTCGCGCGGTCGCGCGCCGTGCGCGGGGCTTCGGGATGCGCCTCCTCTACACCGATCCGCGCCGCGTCCCCGACGCGGAGGCGGCCGAGCTCGGGCTCACGTGGGTCCCGCTCGATCGCCTGCTCGGCGAGTCCGACTTCGTGTCGATCCACGCCTCGCTCACGCCGGAGACGCGTCACCTGATCGGCGCGCGGGAGCTCGCTCGCATGAAGCCGACGGCGTATCTCGTCAACGCCGCGCGCGGTCCGATCGTGGACGAGCAGGCTCTGCTCCCCGCCCTCTCCGAGCGGCGCATCGCCGGCGCGGGGCTGGATGTCTACGAGAACGAGCCCCGGATCAACCCGCGGCTCTTCGCGCTGCCGAACGTCGTGCTCTCGCCGCACGTCGGCAGCGCGATCCGCGAGCTGCGGGACGCGATGGCGAACCTGGTGGTGGACAACATCCTCGCGGTTCTGGACGGCAAGCCGCCGCCCAACTGCTGGAACCCCGAGATCTACGCCGCGCGGTAGCGCGGAAAGGAGCCGCAATGGCTGCGAAGGCGAAGGTGGTGCTCACCGACTACGTCTGGGAATCGCTCGACGTCGAGAAGCAGACCCTCGACGGGCTCGCCGACCTGGTGGCGTTCAAGGCGAAGCGCATGGACGAAGTGCTGCCGGCGCTCGCGGACTGCGATGCCATGCTCAACACCTACCTCGCGCCGATCGACGCCGAGGTCATGGCGAAGATGCCCAGGTGCAGGATCATCGCCCGCTACGGCATCGGGGTGGACACGATCGACCTCGAGGCGGCGACGCAGGCCGGGATCATCGTCACCAACAACCCGACCTACTGCATCGAGGAGGTGGCCGAGCACGCCATGGCGCTGCTTCTCGCGTGCGCACGCAAGGTCGCTTTCTACGACCGGATGGTCCGGGACGGCCGCTGGGAGGTCCCGCCCGGCAAGCCGATGCACCGCCTCGCCGGCCGCACGCTCGGCCTGGTCGGGTTCGGGAACATCGCGCGGCAGGTCGCGGTGCGCGCGGCGGCGTTCGGCTTGCGGGTGCTGTTCGCGGATCCCAACGTGCGGCAGGGGCAGCTCGAGGCTCCGGGGAAGAAGGTCGAGCTCGCCGAGCTCCTCCGCGAGTCCGACTTCGTGTCGCTGCATCCGCCGCTCGTTCCCCAGACGCGGAAGATGATCGACGACGCGGCCTTCGCGCAGATGAAGCCGGGCGCGTTCCTGATCAACTGCGCGCGCGGGCCGATCGTCGACACCGATGCCCTGGTGCGCGCGCTCGACGCGAAGAAGATCGCCGGCTGCGCGCTCGACACGATCGACCCCGAGCCGCTGCCCAACCCGCATCCGCTGCGCGGGCGGGATAACGTCGTCATCGCGCCGCACGCGGCGTGGTACAGCGAGGAGGCGCTGGTGGGCCTTCAGGCGGGCGCACCGAACGAGGTGCGGCGGGTGCTTTCGGGGCAGTGGCCGGTGAACGTCGTCAACCCGGCGGTGCGGGGGAAGAACCGGGCCGGGCTCTGAAGGCGGAGGGCGCCCAAGCAAGCTATTGTTTGTCTTGCATTTTCCAGCGGCGAATTGAACAGCAAGACGCGGGGTGTTTGGCCTCTTCGCGCGGTCTAAAGTGCGGGCGTCGATCAATCAGGGCGCGAAGGGACTCAAGGTGAGCATGGTGGCCAAGAAGGAAATGCTGGCGGCGGCGACTGCGAGCGATCCGCGCTGGGCGGCGGTGGCGGCGCGCGACCCGGCGGCGGACGGCAAGTTCGTGTACTCGGTCAAGACCACCGGCGTGTACTGCCGTCCGTCCTGCGGGGCGCGCCCGGCGCGGCCCGAGAACGTGGCGTTCCACGCCACCGCGGCGGACGCCGGGCGCGCGGGGTTTCGCCCCTGCAAGCGCTGCCAGCCGGACCAGCCCTCGCGGGCGGAACAGCACGCGGCCAAGGTCGCCGAGCTGTGCCGGTTCATCGAGCGCGCCGAGGAGCCGCCCACGCTCGGTGAGCTGGCGGAGCGCGCCGGAATGAGCGCCTATCATCTCCATCGCGTCTTCAAGGACGTCACCGGCCTGACCCCCAGAGCTTACGCCGCGGCGCATCGGGCCGAGCGGATCCGGCAGGCGCTCGACCGCAGCCCTACGGTGACGGAAGCCATTTACGGCGCCGGCTACGGCTCCCAGGGCCGGTTCTATGAGGAATCGAACCGGCTGCTCGGCATGACGCCCACGCGGTATCGCGCCGGCGGCGCCGGCACGGAAATCCGCTTCGCCGTCGGCGAGAGCTCGCTCGGGCCGATCCTGGTCGCGCAAAGCGACCGCGGCGTGTGCGCGATCCTCATGGGCGACGATCCCGATCGGCTCGCGCGGGATCTCCAGGACCGGTTTCCGCGCGCCCGGCTGATCGGGGGCGACGCCGGGTTCGAGCAGCTGGTGGCGAAGGTGGTGGGTTTCGTGGACGCCCCCGGCCTCGGGCTCGACCTGCCCCTCGACGTGCGCGGCACCGCGTTCCAGCGCCGCGTCTGGCGGGCGCTGCAGGAAGTCCCGGCCGGCGAGACCGTGAGCTACACCGAGCTCGCCAGGCGCATCGGCTCGCCGAAGTCGGTCCGGGCCGTGGGCCAGGCGTGCGGCGCCAACGCTCTGGCCGTGGCGATTCCCTGCCATCGCGTGGTGCGCAACGACGGCGCGCTGTCGGGCTATCGCTGGGGCGTCGAGCGCAAGCGCGCGCTCCTCGAGCGGGAGGCGCGCGGATAGCCCGGGCGGCGATCTCTCGCGGCGCGAGAGCAGCGCGCGGCCCGGGAGATCGTCGGGAGACGTCGGGGTTCCGTCAGTCGTCGTCCCAGGGCTTCTCCGGCAGCGGCAGGCCGGCGAGATCGGCGGCGGTGAGCCGGCCGTCGGGCTCGATCCCCAGCGTGTCGAGGATCAGCATGAGCTGGCGCGCGTGCTGGGCGGAATGCCAGGCCGTCCGCTCCAGCACCTCTTGCATCGGTCGCCGGCCGAAGTAGGTGTCGAACGGCGCCTGGCCGGTGCGATCCGCACACCTCGCCCACCACGCTTTCACCCGGCCGAGAACCTGCGCTCCGTACGCGGCGAGGTCCTCGCCGGTGCGTAGCGTGGGCGCTGGATCCTGCATGATCAGCTCGTAGGTCAGCTCGCGCTCGGTCTCCGCGGCCTCCACGAACGCCTCCGGGATCCGGAACACGTGGTGGCACAGCACCCGGATCGGCCGCGCACGCGTCCGGAACTGCCGGTCGAGCCGGTCGGGCGGGATCTGGCGGACGTACCTCGCGGCGGCGGTCAGCACGAGATCGATCTTCGCGATCAGCGCCTCCGGGCGCAACGCTTCGTGCAGGCGGACCTTCAGGTCGAGGAAGCGGACGACGTCCGCGAGCGACTGGGCGAAGACGAACCGCTCGCCGCGGGCGACGATCGGCACGCTGCGCGCGCCGAGCTTGCGCAGCTCGTCCATGGCGGCGGGATTGCCGTGCACGTTGATCGACTCGTAGTCGACCCCGTGCCCGGAGAGGAACTCCTTGGTTCTCAGGCAGCTCGTGCAGCCCGGCTGCCAGAACACCCTGACTCTCTCGGTCGTCGCCATCGTCGAACGCTCCGCCGGGCGATGCCCGCGTCTCGATCTTAGTACACGCCGAGGTGCTGGGTGAGCAGATCGTCCCGCACCTCGCCGGGGCCGCCTCGTTCCGTCGAATCTTCTCAGGCGGTGCCGACCCGCCGCCCGTCGGGCGCGAAGAGGCAGATCTGGTCGCGGACGAGCGTGAGCCCGAGCCTTGCGCCCGATTCGAGCTCCGCCATCGCGATGCCCTCGCTCACGGTCACGAACGGGCGCTCCGTGCCGAGCTCGAAGTAGAGCAGCGTGTCCTTGCCGAGCGGCTCGACCAGGCGCACCGGCAGCTCGATGTCGGCGTCCGCGCCGTTGCCGACCCGGGCGGCGCCGACGTGCTCCGGGCGGATCCCGAGCGTGACCGCGCCGGCGGCCACGCCGCTGAACCGGTCGGGGAGGCGGAGCGACAGGCCCGAGGCGCGGAAGCGCAGCGCGCCCCCGTCGCGGCTCAGCTCGCCCGGAATGAGGTTCATCGACGGCGAGCCGAAGAAGTCGGCGACGAAGCTGTTCACCGGGTTGGAATAGATCGCCATCGGCGAGCCGATCTGCTCGATCGCCCCGGCGCGCATCACCACGATCCGGTCGGCGAGCGTCATCGCCTCCTCCTGGTCGTGGGTCACGTAGATGAAGGTCTTCTTGAGCGCCTGGTGCAGGCGGTCGCACTCGGCGCGGAGCTCGCGCCGCAGCTTTGCGTCCAGGCTCGAGAGCGGCTCGTCGAGGAGGAAGGTCGACGGGTTGGTGACGAGCGTCCGCGCGAGCGCGACCCGCTGCGACTCGCCGCCGGAGCACTGCGCCGGCATCTGGTCGAGCAGGCGCGTGAGCCGGACCATCTCCGCCACCTCCTGCACGCGGCGTCGGCGCTCGCCGGGCGGCACCTTCTTCATCCGCAGGCCGAACTCGATGTTCTGCGCGACCGTCTTGTGGGGAAACAGCGCGTGGCTCTGGAACACCATGCCGAGGCCGCGGTCCTTCGGCTCGAGGTCGTTCACGACCTGGCCGTCGATCCGCACCTCGCCGGAAGTCGGGTCCTCGAACCCCGCGATCATCCGCAGGGTCGTGGTCTTGCCGCAGCCCGACGGGCCGACGAACACGACGAACTCCCCGTCCTCGATCGCGACGTTGATGTCGTTCACGGCCACCAGCGCGCCGAACTCCTTGCGCAGGTTGAGGAGCTCAATCCGCGCCACGCGCCTACCTCCGGATCATGCCGAACGTGAACCCGCGCGCGAGGTGCTTGCGGATGATCAGGCCGACGATGATGAGCGGGATCGTGATCCCGACCGACAGCGCCGCCTGCCGGCCGTAGACGCGTCCTTCCGTCGAGCCCTGGTACTTGGAGAGCTCGACGGGCAGCGTGACTACCTCGGTCTTGGCCAGGATCAACGCAAGCAAGTACTCGCTCCAGGTCAGGATCAGGATGAACAGGAACGTCGCGACGAGCCCCGAGCGGACGAGCGGCAGCACGATCTCCCACAGCGTTCGCCAGCGCGGCGCGCCCAGGATCTCCGCCGCCTGCTCGACCTCGCGCGGCACCTCGTCGATGAAGCTCTTGATCATCCACACCGCGTACGGGAGGCTCGTCAGGAAGTAGATGAGCACGAGCCCGAGCCAGGTGTCGAGCAGCCCCAGCGCCGAGTAGTAGAGCGACAGCGGCGCGACGATCACGATCGGCGGGATCATGCGCAGCATCAGCAGCTGGAACATGCGCACGTCGGACAGCACCTTGTAGCGGGACACCCCGTAGGCGATCACCGCGCCGTAGGCGACGGCGAGCGTCGTCGCGCTGAACGCGATCAGCGCGCTGTTCCCGAGCGCGATCCAGGGGCGCTGCGCCGAGATGATGTACTGGGAGGTCGCCATCTCCTGGCGGCCGGTCCATACGTCCAGGTAATTCGTCAGCGTCCACGGATCCGGGATGTAGACCGCCGGCCAGGCGAACCACTGCTCCCCCGGTTTGAACGACGTGCTCACCATCCAGTACAGCGGGAAGGCCACGATCAGCGCCCAGACCGTCAGGAGCGAGTAGCGCACGATCGTGCCGATGCGGTGCTTCTGCGATTTCGTCATCGTCCGGTCCCCGTGCCCCGCTCACTCGCCCCGCCGCGCGGCCGCGGCGTTCATCGCGTCGATCGCCTGCTTCTCGCGCCGCAGCAGCCGGATCGCCAGCAGCACGATGACGACCATCAGCATCATCGCGACGTAGGACAGCGCAGCGCCCTTCGACACCTGGAAGTACTGCCAGGTGGTCAGAAAGATGTAGACGGGGATGGTCTCGGTCGCGCTGCCCGGGCCGCCCTGGAACAGCGCCCAGGTCTTCGGAAATTCGGCCATCGCCTCGAGGAAGCGCAGGACGAGCGCCAGGAGGATCACCGGCCGCAGCAGCGGCACTTGCACCTCCCAGAACACGCGCCACGAGCTGGCGCCGAGGATGCGCGCCGCCTCGATCGGCTCCTTCGGCAGCGACGCGAAACCGGCCAGCATGATGATGAAGGAGAACGGCGCCCAGTTCCAGATCTCGAGCAGCATCACCGTCGTGAGCGCGATGTCGGGATGGGTGAGCCAGGCGACCTTGAAGCTCGAGCCGGTGAGGCGGCTGACGATGTCGTTGATCGGCCCGCTCTCGTACAGCAGCATCTCCGCGGTGTAGGCGACCACGATCGGCACCGTGAGCATCGGCAGGATGAACAGGATGTAGTAGACCGCCTGCCCGCGGAACGGCTTGTGCATCAGGTAGGCGAGTCCGAAGCCGATCAGGAAGCAGCCGATCGTCGACCCGGCGGCGAACGCGAGCGAGCGCAGGATCGCCCAGCCGAACCGGGGATCGGTGAACACCTCCCTGAAGATGTCGAGCCCGACGAACTCGGCCTCCTGCCACGTGCCGAGGTAGACCGTCCACTGGTGGAACGAGAAGTAGAGCTGCAGCAGCAGCACCGGCAGCAGCACGCCGGCGAACAGCGCGATCAGCGGCGCGAGGATTGTCCACTTGAAGCGCCGGACGTTGCGCGTCCGCGAGCGCTCGCGGCTCGTTGCGGGCGCACCCGGGACGGGGACGGCGACGCTGGACATCGGGACTTGGCCTCGCGCAGGCCCGGCGGGCGTTCTGGCGCGCCCGCTCGGGCCTGGGGTTGCGGCCGGCCGGAGATCAGACCGGCGTGTCGATCTTCGGCATGACCGACTTGTAGGTCTTGAGCTCGTCCTTGAGTTTGGTGACCCCGATCCGCTTGACGATCTTGCCCCACTCCTCCTCGGTGCGCTTGAGCACGTCGTCGGACTTGATCTGGCCGACGTAGGCCTCCGAGAGGTTCTTCCCGAGCGTGTCCTGGAACTCGAGGTAGCCGGTGAGATAGATCGGGGGGGAGGCGATCTGCAGGCACTTGTCCACCGCCTTCAGCCCCTCCACCGAGTAGGCGTTCTGGATGATCTTGCTCGTCATGTGGCCGCGGTGCCACGCGTCGTGGAAGACGTTGACGTTGTCGCCGACGATCTGCTCGCTCGCCTTCAGCGTGCCCCACCAGCAGGCGAGGTAGGCCGCGGCTTCCTTGCGCGGGCTGTACTTGTTGACGAGGACCGCCGCGAGCGGCGAGGAGATCGAGCGGTGGCGCAGCTTGCCGTTGACCATGGCGCCGGGCGGGATGCCGTACAGCCACCTGCCGGCGGTCTTCGATTTCTCCTTGTTCTCGTTCTGCTTCATGGTCCCGTCCCAGTACTGGAAGGAGACCGTGAGCCCCCCCACGTTCCGCGGGATCATCTGCGGCGTGCCCCACCCGGGCGATTCGGGGTGGGCCACCGTCTTCTCACGCAGGTACACGAGCAACGCCTGCCTGCCGGCCGCGGTGTTCAGCGTCGGGTTCATGTCGTCGTCGAACGGGAAGCCGCCGTGGCTGTAGAGCATCATCAGGTACCAGGTGACGCCGTTTGCGCGGTTGCGCAGGTTGCCCGAGCCCCAGAGGTTCTTGTCCGGGTTGTGGAAGAACTGCTGGATCTGGAACTCGTCGTCCCACGTCGCCGGGAACTTCAGCGGCTTGCCGAACCGGTCCGCGAACCGCTTCTGGCTGTCGGGGTCCTCCAGCAGGTCCTTGCGCACGTACTGGGAGTGCACGTTGCCGTCGGTCGGCACGCCCCAGGTCTGGCCGCGGTAGGTCAGGAGCCTGTTGTACTCGCCCACCGCGTCGATCTTGAAGCCGGACTTCTTCATGGAGGCATCGAGCGGCTCGAGCAGCCCCGCCGAGGCGAGCGACGGGATCATGCCCGCGTCGACGTGGAAGAAGTCGAACTGGGGCGAGCGCGACAGGGCTTCCGCCATCGCCCGCTGCGGGATGTCGAAGATCGAGATGTCCTGGATCCCGCCGACGCCGATCCCGGTCAGCTTCCGGAAATCCTCCATCGAGGGCTGCATCGGGATGTAGTAGTTCGACCAGATCATCCCGCGGAGATCGGTCTTGCCGATCGGCTTTGCGGCGGCGACGATGCGGTCGTTCTCGGCCTGGGCGAAGGCCCGGGGAGCGTGCGGCAGCGTGCTCAGAACGCTCAGCCCGATGCCGCCCTTGACGAAATCACGCCTCGAGATAGTCATGGTCTCCTCCTCGCGATTGCGGCGGTTGCAGTTGTGATCCGCGGCGGCGGACGAACGCCGCGCGGCGCCGGTTGCAGTGCCATCCTTCGATCATCCAGGCAGCCGGTCCCCTCATCGACCTGACGCCTGCTCGACGAGCCCGTGCGCGTGCGGCTCATCTGCCCGCCGGGATCACCGGCAGCATCACCCACGCGCCGTGCGCACCGCCGGTGTGCAGCGTCACCTCGCCGTCGAAGATCGCCGGCGGACGGTCGCGTGCGTCGTTGTGCATGAACGGGCCCACGCCGGTGAACTCGTTCTTCATGTTCGAGAGCTTGCCGCCGGAGCCGCCCGGGTAGGTGTAGTCCTTGCCGCGCACGGTGAGCGCGATGCGATGGCCCGCCGGGATCACCAGGCACGTCGGCCAGATCTCGACGTCGAGCTCGTAGACCTCGCCGGGCTTGAGCGGCTGCTTCTCGTCGTGCGGGTGATACGGGCGATAGGGCAGCGACAGCTTCGGATCGAGCTTGCGGTGCGAGGCCCGCAGCCAGCCCTGAGCGATCGGCGTGTGCGGGTCGAGCGCGCCCTGAAACACGACCTCCTTCATGTTCGGATCGAACACGCGCACGACCAGGAAGAAGTCGGCGTCCGCGGTCGACGAGGAGACGAACAGCTTCGCCGCGATCGGGCCGGTGATCTCGGTCTCGCGCTCGAGCGGCGGCAACAGGAGCGTGACGCCGTCGCTCAGCCCGCGATAGCTCACCTTGCCCGCCGTGCCGACCGGCTCGCGGCTCAGCGACTCGTTGCGCGCGTCGAGATACAGCTTGGTCCACTGGGTGCGCGCGAGTGGCCACTCGTTTTCCGCGCGCGGCACGAATCGCTCGCCGGGGTGGCGGATCTGCAGGTACACCTTCGGCTGCTTGTCCCAGCCGGTGTTCTCGCCCTTGAGGAAGTGGCCGAAGAACTTCTTCTGCAGCCCGACGCCGTAGTCGGTGTAGAAGTGGGTCCAGTGCTCGATGCCGTGCATCTCGAGCCACTTCTGGCTCGCGGCGGCGTTGACGAAGCCCTCGATGTTGCCGCGCGGGTGCAGGCCGTTGCCGCCCCAGTTGCCGGACGAGAAGAGCGGCGTCTTCACCTTCGACCAGTCGGGCGAGCGCGACTTCCAGAACTCGTCGTCGAGCGAATGCGCGAGCGCCTCGGCGCCGAAGTCGAAGCGGTTCGCGCCGAGCTGCTCGTCGCTGAGCGTCGGCGGGCCGGCGACCCAGTCGCCGGTCATCGGGCTGCGGAAGCCGCGGAGCCCTAGCCCGTGCTGCACCGTCTTCACCTGCATGTCGTACCAGTTGGCGAGGAACGTGGTGAGGATCCCGCCGTGATGGCTGACGTCGCGGTAGAAGTCGGCCGCGCCCTCCCAGATGCACATCGCCGCGAGGTGCTTGGGGGCGAGGCACGCGACCTGCCACTGGTTCATCGCGTAGTACGAGATCCCGTTCAGGCCCACCTTGCCGTTCGACCACGGCTGCACGCCGCCCCAGTCGATGCAGATCGCGAAGTCCTTCGCCTCGCGCGGGCTCCAGAGCTCGACGTACCCGGGCGAGCGGCCGCAGCCGCGCGAGTCGACGCGGATGCAGACGTAGCCTTCGGGGACCCACTTCTCGGGATCGACCACTTCCCAGGACTGATACTTGTTCGTCGAGCCGGCCGGAACGTCGGGGTGCTGCTCGGCCATGCGGTCCCAGCAGGTCTTGTAGATCTGCTCGAAGTGCAGCCACTTCGCGTACGGGCCGTAGGTCATGATGACCGGGTACTTGCCGTCCTTGATCGGGCGATAGACGTCCGCGCGCATCACGACGCCGTCGTCCATCCGGATCGGCACGTCCCAGTCGATCTTCATGCCGTCGCGGATCTCGGTGACGAACGTCTCCTGGTCGGTGCTCATGGGACGGCTCTCCTCTGGGAGTGCGAACGGCAGGCGGGGACGCGTCATTCTGCAACTACCCGGCGCGCGAGGCAACGCCGCGCGGGCATGGTGCAGTGCGTCGAAGCTGGAGCCGCCGGCCGCCGCACCAAAGTGAGCGGCTGCTAAGTTACCGCCCCGGCGGAAAGGGTCGACAGGGCGTTTCCGCACGACGTAAGATCGTCCGCCGCGGTCGACGACGCACCGCACCATTCCATTCAGGGGGGAGAACCCAGTGCTGTTCACGTGTCCGGGCGCCGCGGCGCGCGGCGGCCAGGCGGTCGCGAAGGGCGGCCGCCGCCACCTCTGCATCGACATCCACTGTCACGTCATCAACCCCGCGGTCGACGAGATGGTGAAGCACGTCGCGTCGCCGGATCGCGAGCCGTCGGCGAAGTTCGCCAACGCGCTGACGCGCGAGACGAACCGGCGGCAGAACGAGAACGTCCGGGTCTGCCTCACGTCGGTCGACGAACGCCTGCGCGACATGGACAAGATGGGCGTCGACGTCCAGGCGATCTCCAGCTCGCCCACGCAGCTCATGTACTGGCTCGATCCCGAGCTCGGCGCGAAGACGGCGCGCGCGGTGAACCAGAACATCGCCGCGATCGTGGCGAAGCATCCCGACCGGTTCGTCGGGCTCGCGCATGCGCCGCTCCAGTCGGAGGATGCGGCGGTCGCCGAGCTCGAGTACTGCATCAAGACCCTCGGCTTCCGCGGGGTCGAGATCGGCACCAACGTCGTCGGCAGGGAGGTCTCGCGCGGGCTCGACAGGTTCTGGGCCAAGGTGCAGGAGCTCGACGTGCTGGTGTTCATGCACCCGAACGGGTTCACCGGCGGCGAGCGGCTCACCGATCACTACTTCATCAACGTGATCGGCAACCCGCTCGACACCACCGTCGCAGTGGGCCATCTCGTGTTCGACGGCGTGCTCGAGCGCTATCCGAAGCTGAAGATCGTGCTCGCGCACGGCGGCGGCTACCTCGGGCACTACCCGGCGCGCATGGATCACGTCTGGGGGGCGCGGGCAGATGTGCGCACCGTGCTGAAGACGAAGCCGCGCCGCTCGCTCGCCAAGCTGTACTTCGATACCATCGTCTTCGACCGCGAGCAGCTGAAGCACCTGGTGAACCTGTGGGGCGCGGACCACATCCTCGTCGGTACCGACTATCCGTACGACATGGGGTGGTACGACCCGCGCGGGTTCGTCGACGGCTGCCGGTTCCTGAAGGATTCCGAGAAGGCCGCGATCAAGGGCTTGAACGCGGCGAAGCTGCTGAAGCTCGGGAGTCGGTTGAAGTCGATGGGGATCAAGTCCAAGCGGGGTCGCTGAGCGGCCGTCGCCGCTAGACTGTTCGCCGTCGGCCCGATCAGGACCTCCCCATGCCTTCGCTCCCGACGCTCTCCGACAGCGACCAGCATTTCCTGAAGCTCGCCCTCGAGGGCGCGATCCGCATCGGCGCCCTCGCCGCGCTCGCGCTGTGGTGCTACGAGATCGCGCGCCCGTTCATGATGCCCATCCTCTGGGGCGTGATCATCGCGGTGGCCGTCTATCCGGGCTACCGCTGGCTGGAGGCGCGGCTGAACGCTCGCCGCGTTCTGGCGGCGGCCCTGTTCACGCTGCTCATGCTCGTGGTGCTCGCAGTGCCGTCGGTGCTGCTCGGCGGCTCGCTCGTGAGCGGCGCGGAGAAAGCCGCCGCGGCGTTCCAGGCCGGCGCACTCGAGATCCCGCCGCCGCCCGACCGGGTGGCGAGCTGGCCCTTGGTGGGCCCTGAGCTCCACCGGTTCTGGCAGCTCGCGTCCGAGAACCTCCAGGAGGCGGTAAAGCAGGCGAGCCCGATGCTCAAGGACGCGGGCAAGCTGCTCCTCGGCGCGGCGGCCGGAACCGGCATCGCCCTGCTGCAGTTCGTGCTGGCG
>JBOIFD010000097.1:0-7925 GCA_050741515.1 Burkholderiales bacterium | reverse complement strand
TCTCCGCGTCGTCGTCGGCGTAGCCGAAGAACGTCCACGCCAGCTCGAACGCCGACGGCCCGCGCGGGACGAGCTGGCGCATCGCGAGCGTGTTCGACTGCTGCTGGATGATGAGGTTCGGCCACAGGGTGGTCATCACCACCGTGTACTCCGGGAACTCGCGCACCGGCTGCAGCAGCTTTGCGTCGTTCAGCTTGAAGCCGTCGTGGAAGGCGCGCATGTCGGCGTGGTCGTCGGTCCGCGTCTCCTCGCCCTTCCACGAGATGAGCGCGCCGTGCCGGCCGGTCGCGTCCATCTGGACCTTCGACGGCGAGTCGGCGCGGAACAGGCCGAAGCTCACCAGGAAGACGTGCAGCAGGCTCGCGTGATACGGATCCTTGATGTTCTCGAACATCAGCTTCCAGTTCGCCGGGATGAGCTGGCGCGAGTAGCCGAGGACCTCGATCCCGCGCCCGTCGAACACGCGGTCGAAGAGCTTCAGCATCGACGCGCCGAGATAGCCCTCGAACGGCTCGAGCTCGGCGGCGAACGAGGCGAACACCACCCCGTGCCGGACATGCGCCTGCAGCCGGCGCAGCCCGTGGTCCTTCGGGTCGAAGTCCGCCGGCATGCCGCCCTGCTTCTTCACGCCGCGCCGGAACGGGACGCCGATCAGGTTCCCCTTGAGGTCGTAGGTCCACTGGTGGTAGGGGCAGACGATCTCGGCCGCGTTCCCGAGGTGCTTCCGGCAGAACTGCACGCCGCGGTGCGCGCAGCGGTTCTCGAACACGTTGATCGCGCCGTCCGCGTCGCGCACCACCACCACCGGCTTCTCGCCGATGAACGTGCGCTTGAAGTCGCCGGGCCGCGGAATCTCCGCCTCGAGGGCGACGTAGCTCCAGCTCGGGCCGCCGAAGATCCGCTCCTGCTCGAGCGCGTAGACGTCGGGGTCCGAGTAGATCCAGAACGGCACGCGCGCGATGCCCTGCGCGGGCCACTGGTGACGCTGCCTGACCGCCACGCTCGTCGTGCTCCCCGGGTCGTCGATCCGGGGCATGGTAGGGCGGGGCGGCGGATTCATCAACCCGGATCGAGCAACCGGCGCGGCACGGCGGCCCCGTTCAGCGTCACGTGGACGACCGCCTGGAGCGCGGCGCCGAGCGACGCGTGCAGGTAGCAGGTGTTCGCGCTCATCGCGAGCAGGCGCTGCATGACGTCGTCCGGCTCGTCGCCGTGCAGAAAGAGATGGGTGTCGACCGGCCCGGCCGCGCCCGTCGGCGCCGCGCCGTTCGACGCGAGCCCGAAGGCGCTGAGCTGCACCAGCCGGATCGCCCGCACGCGGTACTTCAGATAGCCGATGCAGCGCACGAGCTGCGTCATGTAGCAGAAGGCGATCCCCGCGGCGGCGAGCGCGAGCCCCGAGGGCGCGCTGCCGGCGCCGGCCTCCCCCACCGCGGCGCGGAAGCGAAACCGGCTCCCCGGCGGGCGCGCGAGCCAGGTGTCGTGCTCGGCGAGAGCCGGCTCGATGGCGCGCCCATGTCCGAGCACGGCGATCTCGACGCGGCTCGAGGCCGACATGGGCCCGCCGGCCGCGGGCCGGCCGTGGGCCGGCAGCCTGACGATGAGATCCGTCGGTCCGTCCGCGGCGAGCGGGCGGGGCGGCTCGCGATGCGTCGGCAGCGGATCGGGGACGTCGGGCGCAGTCGACGGCGCGGCCGAGACGACTTCGCGCCGCTTGCCGTTCACGTAGAGCGCGAACGTGCTCGCCACGGGGACGCGAAGCGCGGCGGCGAGCGGCGACGACGCCACCGCTTCCCGTACGACCTGCGCCACGCGCTCGGCGCCCGCGCCCGAGCGCAGCGTGAACCTCGCCTCCGGCGGCTGCGCCGAGCCGCGTCCGGTCCCCTTGTGGAACGAGCCTTCGAAGGCGTAGCGGTTGTCGAGGTCGACCGCCACCGCGTCGAGCTCGACGCCGCGCGCGGCGGCGCGGGAGAGCAGACGGTGCACGAGCTCCGCCTGCAACCCGGCGTTGAAGAACCCGAGCGGGAACGGCGCGAGATCGGTCCCGTTCAAGTACGGACCCTCGTCGCTCGCGACCCGCCAGGTCGTGCCGCCGTCGCCTTCGGTCACGAGCGCCTCTTTCTGGTGGGCGCCCATCGCGCGCGCTTCCACCCGGAACACGTCGCGCCCCGGCGCGCCGGCGAGCACGCTCGCGACGCGCGCACCCGCGTGGACCTTGAACGCGAGCGGATCGCCGGAGCCGTCGATGGTGTCGGTCGTCTCGCTCATGCGCGGGTGTGCCGATGGGCCACTATATGCCATATGATGCGTGCGCCGTCTCGCGCGCTCCGATGAACGACCCGACGCCTCTCAAACGCCTGCTCGCGCGCGTGCGCGTCAAGCCGCTGCACCGCGCTGCCGTGCCGGAGACCCGCCGCCCGCGCAAGGGCGGGAAGGCGCCGCCGGGCCCGCGCCGCCTCAAGCGCGAGGCGCGCGAGCAGCAGATCGTGGCGGAGGCGATCCGCTACTTCGCGGAGGTCGGCTTCGGCGGCGACACGCGGGCGCTCGCGAAGCGGCTCGGGGTCACGCAACCGCTGCTGTTCCGCTACTTCCCGACCAAGCACGCGCTGATCGAGCGCGTGTACCAGGAAGTCTTCGTGAGCCGCTGGAACCCGGAGTGGGAGCGGATCCTCGCCGACCGCTCCCGGCCGCTCCGCGCGCGCCTGATCGACTTCTACCGCGACTACGCGCGCGTCGTCCTCACCCCGGAGTGGGTGCGGATCTTTCTCTTCTCCGGGCTCACGGGCCAGGACCTGAACCAGCGCTATCTCAAGTTCATCCGCGACCGGGTCTACCACCGCCTCGGCGAGGAGCTGCGCGCGCACTGCGGCCTCCCGGACCCGCGCCGCCGGCCGCTCGACGAGCTCGAGCTGGAGCTCGCGCGCCTGCTGAACGAGAAGATCTTCTACCTCGGCGTGCGCCGCTGGGTCTACAACGTCGCGGTTCCGGCCGACACCGACGCGGTGATCGAAGCGCTGGTGACCGCCTTCTTGAACGGCGTGCCGCGCGCGCTGCGGGAGCTCGACGGGCGGCGGCGCGGCTAGCACGGCAGCGGCGCCTCGCACCACCCTGCCCCGGCTTCGCCTCGGGCACCCCTCCTCGGAGAGGAGGGGAAAGACTCAGCCGGTGCTCGCGACCTTCACCGGCCGCTTCGTCGCCGCCGACTGCACGATCGCCTCGAACGCCGCGGTGACGTGGCGGATGTCGTCGTGCGGGATCGGGAACGGCCGCTGGTCCCGGATCGCCTTCGCGAACGCTTCCAGCTCCGCCCGCACCGGGTCGAAGCCCTGCGTGACGATGAGCTCGGCCGCGGCCGGCTTGAACTGCCCGGTCATCGGCCCGGTCGCCACGGGGCTGAACTGGAAGGTGTCGAAGTCCGGCCGCAGCACCTCGCCGTACCCGCTCGAGCCGAAGACCGCGATCCGGTAGCTCACCGCCGTCGACAGCGAGCAGAAGAAGCTCGCCGGGATGCCGCTCTTCATCGTCATCTGGACGCTCGCCGCGTCGTCGATGTGCGGCGCCGCGCGCCGGGCGGTGACGCAGTAGACCTCCTCGACCGGCCCGAAGAAGTCGACGAACGTGTCGAGCACGTGCACGCCGAGCCCGGTCATCGGACCCGCGGGCGCCTGCGCCGGATCGGCGCGCCAGAAGTCCTTCGGCATGCCGGGTCCCGCCGGTGCGTTCGCCTCGCCGGTGGCGGCGATGATGGCGCCGAGGCGCCCGTCCTTCACCCGCGCGCGCAGCTCCGCCACGCTCGGCGGGAAGCGGCGCTGATAGCCGACGCCGAGGACGACGCCGGCGCGCTTCGCCGCAGCGAGCGCCGCGTCGGCGGCCTTCAGGTTGAGGGCGAACGGCTTCTCGACGAACACGTGCTTGCCCGCGCCCGCCGTCTGCTGCACCTGCTCGCTCCGGTCGAGGTGCTGCGCCGCATAGACCACCGCGTCGATCTTCGGGTCGCGCAGGATCGCGTCGAGGCGGTCCTGGAAGGCGATCCCCTTCTCGCGGCAGAAGTCCTCGACCTTGGCGCGCGTGCGCGTGTGCGCCGCAACGAAGCGGATGAGGTCGCTCGTCCCCTGGACCGCGTTGACGAGCGTCTTGCCCCACCAGCCCAGCCCTACGATTGCGGCATTGACCATCGGCACGGCCTCCCCTTGAGGTTCGAGGCGATCCGGCCGCCCAGAATATCGGTGCCGGGATCGCTGTCAACCGGTATCGCCGCCTGCTAAGATTTCCGCAACCTTACGCGGCGGAGGAAGAGGATGAAGCTCTACGGCTTTTGGCGCTCGCTCGCGAGCCTGCGGGTGCGGATCGCCCTCGACCTGAAGGGGCTCGAGTTCGAGGAGACGCCGATCGACCTCCTGAAGGGCCAGCAGTTTGCCGACGCCTACAAGGCGCTCAATCCGCAGAGCGTGCTGCCGGCCCTGATCCTCGACGACGGCGGGCCGCCGCTGTTCCAGTCGCTCGCGATCCTCGAGTACCTCGACGAGACCCATCCGCAGCCGCCGCTGCTGCCGAAGGACGCGCGCGGGCGCGCCCGTGTGCGCGGGCTCGCGCTCATCTCGGCCACCGACGGCCACCCGCTCGTGGTGCCGCGCATCCGCAACTTCCTCGAGAAGGAGCTGAAGGTCGACGAGGCGGGCCGCAACAAGTGGCTGCAGCACTGGACGCTCGAGGCGCTCAGGGCGTACGAGAGCCACCTCGCGAACGAGCGGGAGACCGGGCGCTTCTGCCACGGCGATGCGCCGACCATCGCCGACATCTGTCTCGCGGGGCAGGTGTTCGGCGGGAAGTTCTTCAACTGCGACCTGGCGGGCCTGCCCACCGTCAACCGCATCTTCGCGGAGTGCATGAAGATCGAGGCGTTCGACCGGGCGCAGCCGCTCAAGCAACCCGGCGCACCGAGCCAGGTATCGCACTAGCGAAAGGAGACGGCAACATGATCCGAGTCAGCGTGCTCTACGCGAACGGCGAGGGCAAGAAGTTCGACATGGCGTACTACACCGAGAAGCACTTGCGCCTGGTCCGGGAGAAGCTCGGCGCGGCGTGCAAGGGCATGACCGTCGACCAGGGCCTGGGCGGCGGGCAGCCGGGATCCAAGCCCCCCTATGTCGCCATGGTTCACATGCTGTTCGATTCCGTGGACGCGTTCCAGGCGGCCTTCGGGCCGCACGCGAAGGCGATCATGGCCGATATCCCGAACTACACCGACATCCAGCCCACGATCCAGGTCAGCGACGCGAAAATGTAGGTAGGTCCACATCGTTCCCGAACCAGGAGTCCCTCATGGCCACCGTTGAAATCGTCGACCGCTCGAGCCTGATCGCCGGCCTCCACCGCGAGCTCGTCCTGGACCCGCGCGAGACCGCCATCGTCACCATCGACATGCACCGCGGCCACCTCGACATGGAGGTGGCGACGATGCCGGCGAAGCCCGAGGACGCGCAGCGCGTGATCGCGAACGCGCGCGTCGCGCTCGACTTCGCCCGCGGCCAGGGGATCCCGGTCGTCCACGTCGTGCTCGTCAATCGCCGCATCCCGGGCCTGGGGTTCGAGGGCATGGTCTCGCCGTTCTGGAAGGCGATGCACGCGCAAGCCGACCACGACCGGCTCGTGCCGGGCCGCAAGAGCATCGTGCGCGAGCACAACGTCGAGGGCTCGCCCGGCACCCAGATCATCCCCGAGCTGTACGCGAGCGGCGACTACGTGATCGACAACAAGAAGCGGCTCGACTGCTTCTACGGCACCGATCTGCGCCTGCTGCTCGACACGCTGGGCGTGAGGAACGCGGTGTTCATGGGGATCAACACCAACACCTGCGTCCTCAACACCTCGTTCACCGCGTTCAACTTCGACTACCGCGTGGTGGTGCTCGCCGACTGCGTCGCCAGCATGTACGGCGACGACCTGCACGTCCTCGGGCTGCAGAACGTCGCGCGCTGCATCGGCTGGGTGCTCACCAACGAGCAGTTCTTCGCGAAGATCCGCGCATCCGCCCCGGCGGCGGCGCGCAAGGCGCCGGCCGACGCGCTGGCGAAGTGAGCGTCCGGCCGGCGAGCCTCGCCGGCGGGGGCCGGTCGATGCGCACGACGCTCGTCACGATCCCGACCGATACGCTGCCGCTCGACGGCGCCTTCTACGAGCCCGAGGGGGCGGCGGCGGGCGCCGCGCTGCTCTTCCACGGCAACACCATGAACTTCTACGTCGGGGCGCCGCGCTTCCTGCCGCCGGCGCTCATCCGGCTCGGGCTCGCGTGCCTCGCATTCAACCGCCGCGGCCACGACATCCTGGGGATCCGCGACAGCCGGGCGGCCGAAGGCGCCGCGTTCCAGCTCACGCGCGAGGCGGTCGCCGACAACCGGATCGCCGCCGAGTGGCTCGCCGCGCGCGGCTTCCCCCGCCCGATCGTCATCGGGCACTCGAACGGCGGGATGCTCGCGGTGCGACACGTGGCCGATCATCCGCGGACGCCGGCGCTCGTGCTGCTGTCGGCGCACTGCGGCGGCAAGGACCTCGTCCGGCGAGCGAGCCAGGCCGGCCTGCTGGCGGGCGACCGGCTGGACGAGATCACCGCGCAGGCGCGCGCGCTCGCCGCGGCGGGGCGCGGGACGGCGCTGATGCTGCTCCCGGGCTGGTGGTACGCCGCGAGCGCCGCGAGCTTCCTGGACCTCCTGACCGGGCTCCCCGACATCCTCGAGCTCGCGCCGCGCATCGCCTGCCCGGTGCTGTTCCTGCGCGGCGACGAGGAGCCCCCCGACCTTTACCCGGCCGAGGAATTCCGGCGCCGCGCTGCCGGCGCCTGCACGGTGGAGATCGTGCCGCGCTGCAACCACTTCTACGTCGGACGCGAGGACGCGGTCGCCGGGATCGTGTCGTCCTGGCTCGCGGCGATCGACCCGGGCGCGTCGCCGCAGAGCGTCCAGCGCGGCGGAAAGTGACAGGCCTGTAACAATGGGATCGGCCGGGCCCCGCCCTCGGGGCGACGGGCCTCCGCTGTGGCCTGAACACCGAAATCCGGGCTAGACTCCCCGCCCCATGGCGACGCTCCTCGAAGTCCGCAATCTGAAGACGACGTTCCTCACCCGCGGGGGCGTCGTGCGCGCGGTCGACGGCGTGTCGTGGGACGTCCAGGAAGGCGAGACGGTCGCGCTCGTCGGCGAGTCGGGCTGCGGCAAGTCGGTCTCGGCGCTGAGCATCATGCAGCTCGTCGCCCCGCCCGCCGGCCGGATCGAGGGCGGCGAGATCCTGTTCAAGGGACGCGACCTCCTCAAGCTGACCGAGGAGGAGATGCGCCACGTCCGCGGCCGGGAGATCGCGATGATCTTCCAGGAGCCGATGACCTCGCTCAACCCGGTGCTCACGATCGGGCGGCAGCTCACCGAGGGGCTCGAGATCCACCTGAACATGACGCTCGAACAGTCGCGCGCGCGGGCGATCGAGCTGCTCGCGCTGGTCGGCATCCCCGACCCGGAGCGCCGCCTCGCGCAGTACCCGCACCACTTCAGCGGCGGAATGCGCCAGCGCATGATGATCGCCATGGCGCTCGCCTGCAATCCGTCGCTCATCCTCGCCGACGAGCCGACGACCGCGCTCGACGTCACCATCCAGGCGCAGATCCTCGAGCTGATGCAGGACCTCTCGCGGCGGCTCGGCGTCGCGATGCTCATCATCACCCACAACCTCGGCGTCGTCGCGCGCTACGCCGACCGGGTAAACGTGATGTACGCGGGGCGCATCATCGAGCGGGCGACCGCGGCCGAGCTCTATGCGAATCCGCTCCATCCGTACACGCTCGGGCTGCTGCGCTCGGTGCCGCGCCTGGACGAGCCGCGGCGCGCACGCCTGGCGCCGATCGAGGGTCAGCCGCCGGACCTCACGCGCCTGCCGCG
>JBOIFD010000096.1:0-20268 GCA_050741515.1 Burkholderiales bacterium | reverse complement strand
GTCGTCGAGCGCGCTCGACGCGACCCCGACCACTGCGAACTCGGCCGGCAGGAGCCCGACCCGCGAGAGGTTGTAGAGCGACGGGATCAGCTTGCGCCGGGTGAGGTCGCCCGAGGCGCCGAAGATCACCAGCACGCCGGGCGGTCCGGGCCGGGTTGCGGGCATCAGCCGGATGACTGCGTTTCCGCGAGCCGCGCGGCGCCGAGCAGGCCGAGCCGCTCGTCGAGCACGACGTGCACCGGCATCGAGCGTGCGAGGCCCGAGAACGCGCCCTTGGCGTTGAACGCCGCGAGCGCGGGCGCGACCGGCTCGGGTCCGACCTCGCCCCGATCGAACAGCGCGAGCCGGGTCGTCGTGCCGCCGACGTCAGCCGCGACGATCATGTGCCGGCGCGCACCCCGCGCGTACCGGTCGACGAGGCGCGATCGGCTCGCATGCGGTCGTCGGTCACCGCTCGTCCTTCCGCCCGCGCTTCGGCCACCAGCGCTCGAGCAGGGTCGCCGCCCAGTCCCGGCCGCCGAGCCCGAACGCGAGGGCGAGCGCGAGCACGACGCCGGCGAGGATGATCAGGAAGCTCTGGTGGATGATCCTGCCGCCCACGTCCAGCTGATCGAGCGCGATCAGGACCACGAACGCGATGATCGCGTACTGGGCGAGCCGCGCGAGGAGATCGGCGTCCTGGAGGCCGATGTTCCTGCAGTAGGTGATCACCGCGTTGGCGATGAACCGCGCGAAGTAGGCGCCGAAGGCGAGGATCAGCAACGCGACGATGACCTTGGGCAGGAACAGCACCACGTCGCGCAGGAGATCGGTGACCTGGGTCAGCCCGAGGCTGTTGGAGCCGATGATCAGCGCCGCCAGGATGACGAGCCAGTAGACGATCAGGCCGAGGATGGCGGTCGTGTCGCTGCGGATCCCTCCCTGCTGCAGGAATCCGTCCATGCCGGCGCGCTCGGTCAGCACGTTGAAGTTGATCGCCCGCAGGCCCTTCACCACCGCGAACTTCGCCACCTTCGCCAGCAGCCAGCCGGCGATCAGCACCACCACGGCGAGCGCGAGCCGCGGCAGGAACGCACCGAGCTGCACGAGGAACGCCCGCACCGGCTCGAGCAGCATGTCAAGCTTGTTCATCGGGACCCTCCTTCGCCGTAGGCGCATCGCGTGCCAGCGCCAGGATCCCCAGGAGCGGGATGCGCACCCAGGCCGGGCGGTTGGCCATCTCGTACCGCAGCTCGTAGAACGCCTTCTCCAGCTCGAACAGCTCCAGCAGGCCGCGCACCGCCGCGAGCGACGGGTACGGGCCGGCGGCGCGCGCGGACTCGTCGTAGGCCCGCAGGAACGTCGCCCGCACCTCTTCCTCCCAGGCCGCGGCAAGCGGTGCGAGCCGCGCAGCGTCGTCCTCGGTCTGCGCCGCGCTGCGCAGCGCGGTCCAGCGCGCGTAGTTGAACGAGCGGAGCATCCCTGCGACGTCGCGCAGCGCCGAGTGCTTCTGCCGCCGCTCCGCGAGCGGCCGCGCGGGCTCGCCCTCGAAGTCGACGATCAGGAAGTCGTTCTTGACGAGCAGGACCTGGCCGAGGTGGTAGTCGCCGTGGTACCGGGTCTTCGCGAGCCCGGCCGCCGGCGCCGTGCACGCGTCGATCTTCGCCAGCAGGCGGTCGCGCCGGTCGGCGAGCGCCTGCGCCTCCTCGCGGTCGGGCGCCGGAACCTGCGCGCGGCTCTGCTCCAGCGCGTCGAGCGTGGCGAGCGCCTCGTCCCGCACGCGCCGCTTCCATTCCGCGAGATCGCCGGGCGCGACCGGCTCGGCGTCGAACGCCGGGTCGCCGCTCGGCGTGGCGAGCGCCACGTGCAGCTCGGCGGTGCGCACGCCAAGGGTGTGCGCGTGCGCGAGGTACGCGCCGTGCACGTCCTCCGGCGGCGCCTCGGCCGCGCCGCGGCGACCCTCGAGGTAACGCTCGAGGTAGTCGATCGTATAGGCCCAGCCGTCGCCCTCGTTCGGCACGTAGGCCTGCAGGAGCCCGAGCGTCATCGGCGTGCCGTCGGCGGCCGTGTACTCGAGCGCGCCGGCGACCGGCACGCAGTTGGCGAAGCGCGCGACCTCGGTCAGGAAGCGGCCGACTTCGAGCTCCGGGTTCACGCCCGGCCGCAGCCGCCGGTACGCCTTGAGGAACAGCCGCTCGCCGAGCGTGACCACCGTGTTGCTGCCCTGGGCCTTCGGCCGGCCCACCGGCAGCCCCGAGACGTCGGCTCCGGCGAGCGCGGCGAACGCGCCCGTCGGCACGAAGCGGAGCTTGCCTTGCCCCATCGCCGCCTCGGCCCCCGCGCTGACCGCCTCCACCACCGCGCGGCAGAACGACTCGTCCGCCATGGCATCGCCCAGCACGCCGACGTTCGCCTGCTGGCGAACCCGGGCGAGCGTGCCCGGCGCGAGGCTGCGCGCCCGGGCCTCCTCGCTGTCCTCCCACGCGAGGGCGAGCGGGACGAAATACCGCGCCGGCTCCGACCCGCCCTCGACCTCGACCTGCGCCATCATCCAGGTCTGCCCGCCGCGCTCCCACAGCGCCAGCTCGGCCAGCCGCGCCCGCTTCACTCTCTCGCCCTTCGCCGCGTACCAGCGCTGCACTTCGATGAAGCGCGGCAGCACCTCCTCCTCGAACTGCGCCCGGACTTTCTGCGCCATGCCGATGCGCCACGGCACCACCCGGTCGCGGAAGAAGCTCGTCCACCCGTCGAAGAGGATGAGCACCGGGAGCTCCTCGCGCGCGACCCGCTCTTCGTGCCAGCGCGGCACCTCGACGTCGACGGCGAGCCGGAACCAGTAGAACCCGTGGGCGGGCAGCGTGAGGAGATACGGCAGCTCGCCGATCGGCGGAAAGGCGGTGCGCCCCATCAGCTCGACCGGCACGCGGCCGCGATAGCGTGCGAGGTCGAGCTCGACCGGCTGCGCCGAGCGGCCGACGTTGGCGACGCACAGGACCGCCTCCTCGCCGTACTCGCGGAGGTAGGCGAGGATCTTGCGGTTGCCGGGCTTCAGGAAGGTGAGCTTCCCGCGCCCGAACGGCTTGGCGCCCTTGCGCACCGCGAGCATCCGCCGCGTCCAGTTGAGGAGCGAGCTCGGATCGCGCGTCTGCGCCTCCACGTTCACCGCCTCGTAGCCGTACACCGGATCCTGGATCACCGGGAGATAGAGCCGCTGCGGGTCGGCGCGCGAGAAGCCGGCGTTGCGATCGGGGCTCCACTGCATCGGCGTCCGGACGCCGTTCCGGTCGCCGAGGAAGATGTTGTCGCCCATGCCGATCTCGTCGCCGTAGTAGAGGATCGGCGAGCCGGGCATGGAGAGCAGCAGGCTGTTCATCAGCTTGATCCGCTCGCGGTCGTTCTCCATCAGCGGCGCGAGGCGGCGGCGGATGCCGAGGTTGATCCGCGCGCGCGGATCGGCCGCGTACATCCGGTACATGTAGTCGCGCTCCCTGCTGGTCACCATCTCGAGCGTCAGCTCGTCGTGGTTGCGGAGGAAGATCGCCCACTGGCAGTTGTCCGGGATCTCCGGCGTCTGCTGCATGATCTCGACCACCGGGTAGCGGTCCTCCTGCGCGATCGCCATGTACATGCGCGGCATCAGCGGGAAGTGGTAGGCCATGTGGCACTCGTCGCCGTCGCCGAAGTACTCGCGCACGTCCTCCGGCCACTGGTTGGCCTCGGCGAGCAGCAGGCGGTTCCGGTAGTGGGCATCGAGCAGCGCCCGGATCTCCTTGATCACGGCGTGCGTCTCCGGCAGGTTCTCGTTCGCCGTACCCTCGCGCTCGCAGAGGTACGGGATCGCGTCGAGCCGGAATCCGTCCACTCCCATGTCGAGCCAGGACCGCATCGCCCGGAACACCGCCTTCAGCACCTGCGGGTTGGCGAAGTTGAGGTCGGGCTGGTGGCTGAAGAAGCGGTGCCAGAAGTGGCTCTTGGCGACCGGGTCCCACGCCCAGTTGGAGCTCTCGGTGTCGGTGAAGATGATCCGCGTGCCGGCGTACTTCCCCGGATCGTCGCTCCAGACGTAGTAGTCGCGCTTGGTCGAGCCCGCGGGCGCGGCGCGCGCCGCCTGGAACCACGGATGCTGATCGGAGGTGTGGTTGACGACGAGCTCGGTGATCACCCGCAGGCCGCGCTGGTGGGCTTCGCGCACGAACTGGCGGAAGTCCTGGCGCGTGCCGTACTGCGGGTGGACGTCGTGGTAGTCGGAGACGTCGTAGCCGTCGTCCTTGAGCGGCGACGGATAGAACGGCATCAGCCAGATCGTGTCGACGCCCAGCTCCCTGATGTAGTCGAGCTTCGCGGTGAGGCCGCGGAAGTCGCCGATGCCGTCGCCGCTGGAGTCGAAGAACGCCTTGACGTGCAGCTGGTAGATGACGGCGTCCCGGTACCAGAGCGGGTCGTCGACGGGGGCCGCGGCGTGCGGCGCGGCGGCCTCCTCGGCGATCGGCAGCTGCACCCGGTCGTCCATGTCTCGCCGCGTCGCGCGCTCAGAGGAAATAGTCGAAGTCGCGCTCGGTGCGCACGCGCCGGCGCAGACGGAACACGTGGGCCGGCGCACGCGTCGGGTCGAGGCTCACGTAGTTTCGCGGCCCGCTCCACAGGAACCGCGCGCCGGTGAGCAGCTCGTGCATCTGGTACGGCGCGTGCGCATCCAGCCCGAGGGCGTCGAGATCGAGCTCGACCCAGCCGCTCTGGGGGTTGTAGGGATCGAGATTGACCGCCGTCAGGATCACGTTGCCGAGGTCCGGAGTGCTCTTGGCGTAGCAGACGAGGCGGTCATTGTCCACCGGAAAGAACCGCAGCGACCAGTCGGACTGGAGCGCCGGGTTCTCCCGGCGCGCCTTGTTCACGCGGGCGACGAAGCCGGCGAGGCTGTCGGCCCGCTCGAGGTCCCAGTGGCGGAGCTGGTACTTCTCCGAGTCGCGGTACTCCTCGCTCCCCGGCTCGCGCGGGAGGGGCTCGGCGAGCTCGAACGCCGGCCCGTAGATGCCGTAGTTCGCCGCGAGCGTCGCGGCGAGGACGAGCCGCGCCATGAACGCCGGCCGGCCGCCGAACTGCAGGTACTCGGTGAGGATGTCGGGCGTGTTCGGCCAGACGTTCGGCCGGAAGTACTCGCGCCCGGGCCCGTGCGCGAGCTCGGTGAAGTACTCGGTCAGCTCCCATTTGGTGTTGCGCCACGCGAAGTACGTGTACGACTGCGCGAAGCCGAGCTTGGCGAGCCGGTGCATCACCTTCGGCCGGGTGAAGGCCTCGGCCAGGAAGATCACCCCGGGGTGGTCGCGCTGCACCGCGGCGATCGCCCATTCCCAGAACGGGAACGCCTTGGTGTGGGGGTTGTCGACGCGGAAGATCGTGACCCCTTGCCCGATCCAGAAATCGATCACGTCCTTCAGCTCCTGCCACAGCCCGCGCCAGTCCTCGGACTCGAAGTTGAAGGGATAGATGTCCTGGTACTTCTTGGGCGGGTTCTCGGCGTACTGCACGGTGCCGTCGGGGCGCCGGCGGAACCACTGCGGATGCGCCGTGACGTACGGATGGTCCGGCGCGCACTGATAGGCGAGGTCGAGCGCGACCTCCAGCCCGTGGTCGCGCGCTCTTGCGACGAGCCCGCGGAAGTCCTCCAGCGTGCCGAGCTGCGGGAGGACCGACTTGTGCCCGCCCTCGGCCGCGCCGATCGCCCAGGGACTGCCGACGTCCCCGGGCGCGGCGACGAGCGCGTTGTTCCCCCCCTTGCGCCGCTCCCGCCCGATCGGATGGATCGGCGGCAGATAGAGGACGTCGAAGCCCATGCCGGCGATGTACGGCAACCGTGCCTCGCAGTCGCGGAAGGTGCCGTGGCGCCCCGGCTCGGGCGAGGTCGAGCGCGGGAAAAGCTCGTACCAGGTGCTGAAGCGGGCGCGCTCGCGGTCGACGACGAGCGGCAGTTCCGCCGGAAAAGTCGCGGCGAACCGCCGGTCGGGATAGCGCGTGGCGAGCGCCGCGAGCTCCTCGTCCGACCCGAGTGCCTTGAGCGCCGCGGCCGCGCCCCCGTTGCGCAGCGCCGCTGCCCACGCCGCAAGACGGGCGCGGTCGGCCGCGGCCGCGCGTCCGGCCGTCGCATCGATCAGCGCGGCGCCGGCGAGGGCGGCGATGCGGATGTCCTCGGCGTCCTCGCGCCGCGCGAAGTCGTGGCGCCAGGACAGGAACGGATCCACCCAAGCGGTGACCGTATAGACGTAGCGCCCCAGGGTATCGACCGTGAAGCGCCCGCGCCAGCGGTCGCTGCCGATCGGCGCCATCGGCTCCTCGCGCCATTGCGCCTCGCCGTCGCGGCGCCAGAGGATGCGCGCGGCGAGCACGTCGTGGCCGTCGGTGAAGCAGTCCGCCTCGACCACGACCGGCTCGCCGATGACGCGCTTTGCGGCGAACCGCCCGCCGTCCACGCACGGCGTGACGCCCTCGATGACGGCGCGAACGCGGCCGTCCGCCGCGACCTCCGGCGCGCTCTTCGGCGACGGTCTAGCCATGGTTCGCCTGGCGCTTGAAGAAGAGCGCAGCGAGCGGCGGCAGATTGAGCGCGACCGAGTGGAACCGGCCATGCGCCGGCACCGGCGCCGCGTCGAGCCCGCCGTAGTTGCCGACGCCGCTGCCGCCGTAGAGCGACGCGTCGCTGTTCAGGAGCTCCTTCCAGTAGCCGCCCGACGGGACCCCGAGGAGATAGTTCGTGCGCGGCACCGGCGTGAGGTTGCACACGACGAGGATGGTCCCGCGCCCGTCGCCGGCCTTGCGCACGAAGCTGATCACGCTCGCCTGCGCGTCGTGACAGTCGATCCATTCGAACCCGGCCTGGTCGAAGTCCACCGCGGACAGCGCCGGTTCGGTCCGGTAGACGTGGTTGAGGTCCGCCACCCAGCGCTGCAGGCCCGCGTGCTCCGGGCGCTGGAGCACCCCCCACTCGAGCGGCTCCTCGTGCGCCCACTCGCGGCGCTGGCCGAACTCGCCGCCCATGAAGAGCAGCTTCTTCCCCGGGTGCGCCCACATGTAGCCGTAGAGCGCGCGCAGGTTCGCGAACTGCTGCCAGCCGTCGCCCGGCTGCTTCCCGATCAGCGAGCCTTTGCCGTGCACCACCTCGTCGTGCGACAGCGGCAGGACGAAGTTCTCGGCGAACGCGTACCAGATCGAGAACGTGATCCGGTCGTGGTGGTACTTGCGGTGGATCGGGTCCTGCGCGAGGTAGTCGAGCGTGTCGTGCATCCAGCCCATGTTCCACTTCATGCCGAACCCGAGCCCGCCGACGTAGGCCGGGCGCGACACCATGGGCCAGGCGGTCGACTCCTCCGCCACGGTCTGCACGTCCGGGTGATCCCGGTAGACGGCCTCGTTCAGCATCCGCAGGAACTCGATCGCTTCGAGGTTCTCCTTCCCGCCGTGGCGGTTCGGGACCCACTCGCCGTGCTTCCGGCCGTAGTCCAGGTAGAGCATCGACGCCACCGCGTCGACGCGCAACCCGTCGATATGGTAGCGGTCGAGCCAGAACAGCGCGCTCGACAGCAGGAACGCGCGCACCTCGTGGCGGCCGTAGTTGAAGATGTACGAGTTCCACTCGGGGTGGAAGCCCTGCTTGGGGTCGGCGTGCTCGTAGAGACAGGTCCCGTCGAAGTAGGCGAGCCCGTGGCCGTCGCTCGGGAAGTGCGACGGCACCCAGTCGAGGATCACGCCGATGCCGTGCTGGTGCAGGACGTCGACGAAGTGCATGAAGTCCTGCGGCGTGCCGTAGCGCGCGGTCGGGGCGAAGTAGCCGGTCGTCTGGTAGCCCCACGAGCCGTAGAACGGGTGCTCGGTGATCGGCAGCAGCTCGACGTGGGTGAAGCCCAGGTCGCGCGCGTACTCGGCCAGCTCGCGCGCGGCCTCGCGATAGGACAGGAACCGGTTGCCGTCCTTGCGCCGCCAGGAGCCGAGGTGCACCTCGTAGATCGAGATCGGCGCGTCGAGCGCGTTCGCGGCGCGCCGCGCCGCCATCCACTCGGCGTCCTCCCAGCGGTACTCGAGCGACCAGGCGCGCGACGCGGTCTCGGGCGGCACCTGCGCGAGGAAGGCGAACGGATCGGCCTTGTCGGTCGCGAAGCCGTTCTGGTTCGAGACGATGTGGTACTTGTAGCCGTGCCCGCGCGCGACGCCCGGCACGAACCCTTCCCAGAGCCCGGAGCCGTCCGCCCGCGGCGCGAGCGCATGCGCGTGCCGATCCCAGCCGTTGAACTCGCCGATCACCGACACGCGGCGTGCGTTCGGCGCCCATACGGCAAATCCCGCGCCGCCGTCGCGGAGGTGGCAGCCGAGTCGCTCGTAGAGCCGCCCGTGGGTGCCTTCCTTCAGCAGGTAGACGTCGTGGTCGGTCAGCACGGTAGACCGACAGGGTACCCGGGAAATCGTTCCGCGGCCGGGCTACGTCCCGAGGGTGAGGAACCGGCCGCAGTTGTAGCAGACGTGAAGCACGGCGCCCGGCACGCACGAGCCGTAGCGGTCGCGGAAATAACCGAAGACGAGCGAGGGCGCGACGGTCGCCGCGGCCCATGCGGGTGCGTGCGCGAGGAGATGTGCGCCGGCGAACGGCACGCTCGTCGCCGCGTTGGCGGTCGTGATGCCCCACGGTTGGCGCGCACCCCCGCGAGTGCGCGCGAGCACCGGCTGGATGACCCCGCGAAACAGCCCCTCCTCGGCGAGCGGCCAGGCGACGGCGAGGACCGCCCGGAAGGCCGCGGGTGCACCGTCGTAGGGGCGCTTGAAAAATCGCGCAAGGCCCCGATTTATCTGGAGAAAACGGGGGCTTCCGGTATAATCCCGCGCCGCGCTCGTCGAGGCGCTGGCGAGTCCTGAAACAGGTGCGGCATGCCGATCTACGAGTATCGATGCGGAGCGTGCGGGTTCCAGTGCGAGTACTTGCGGAAGGTGACCGACCCGAACCTCTCGGTGTGCCCGGAGTGCGGGAAGGACACCTTCAGGAAGCTGCTCACCGCGGCCGGTTTCCAGCTGAAGGGCTCGGGCTGGTACGCGACCGACTTCAAGCACCGCGGCGCGAAGCCTGCCGAGCCGAAGCAGGACGGAGACACTAAGAAGAACGCCGACGCCAAGCAGGATGCCGACGCCAAGCAGGATGCGAACGCCAAGCAGGATGCCAACGCCAAGCAGGGCGCGGATGCCAAGCAGGGCGCGGGCGCGGATGCGAAGCAGGGCGCGGATGCGAAGCAGGGCGGAGAATCCAAACCAGCCGCCGGGTCGAAGCCGGCCGAGGCGGCGCCCGCGGCCGGCGGGGCAGGCGGCTCCCCGGCTTCCTGACCACGGACCGACACGGGACTTGGCCTGCGGAGTGAGAACCGGCGGGGCGCGAGCCGCGCCCGCCGGCGACCCATGAAGAAGTACCTCATCACCGGACTCCTGATCTGGATTCCGCTCGCGATCACGATCTGGGTGCTGCACCTGATCGTGTCGTCGATGGACCAGGTGCTGACGCTCCTGCCGCCGGAGATCCAGCCCGAGACGCTCTTCGGCCGGCAGATCCCCGGCCTCGGCCTGGCCCTTACGGTCGTCGTCGTGCTCCTCACCGGGGTCGCCGCGTCGAACATCATCGGGCAACGGCTGCTGCGGGTCTGGGAAGGGGTGCTGCGGCGCATCCCGGTCGTGAACTCGATCTACAGCGGCGTGAAGCAGGTCAGCGACTCGCTGTTCCGGCCGGGCGGCCAGGCGTTCCGGAAGGCGGTGCTCATCCAGTGGCCGCAGGCGGGCAGCTGGACGATCGCGTTCCTGACCGGGCGGCCCGGGGGCGACGTCGCGAACCACCTCAAGGGAGATTACGTGAGCGCCTACGTGCCGACGACGCCGAACCCGACGGGCGGATACTTCGTCATGGTCCGACGCGAGGACGTCATCGAGCTCGACATGGACGTCGACGAGGCGCTGAAATACATCATCTCGATGGGCGTCGCCGCGCCCAAGCCCGGGGTGCGGAAGGCCGCGCCCGCCGCGCTCCGGGCGCCGCCGCTGTAGGACGCGCGGGCCGCTCTCGTCCATGACCCCTCGACCCGCACCTGCCTGATGCGCTCTCACTACTGCGGCCACGTCAACGCCGCCCTCGTCGGCCACCTCGTGACCCTCTGCGGGTGGGCGCACCGCCGCCGCGACCACGGCGGGGTCATCTTCATCGACCAGCGCGACCGCGAGGGACTGGTGCAGGTCGTGTGCGACCCCGACCGCCAGGCGATGTTCCAGACGGCCGAGCGCGTCCGCAACGAGTACGTGCTCCGCGTGGTCGGGAAGGTGCGGCGGCGGCCGGCCGGGACCGAGAACCCGAACCTCGCCTCGGGCGAGATCGAGGTCCTCGCGCACGAGCTCGAGATCCTCAACGCGGCGGTCACGCCGCCGTTCCAGCTCGACGAGGAGCACCTGAGCGAGACGGTGCGGCTCACCCACCGCGTGATCGACCTGCGCCGCCCGCCGATGCAGCGGAACCTGATCCTGCGCTACCGCGTGGCCACCGCCGTGCGCCGCTACTTCGACGCGCAGGGCTTCATCGACATCGAGACGCCGATGCTCACGAAGTCGACGCCGGAGGGCGCGCGCGACTACCTCGTGCCGTCGCGCGTGAATCCGGGCCAGTTCTTCGCGCTGCCGCAGTCGCCGCAGCTCTTCAAGCAGCTGCTGATGATCGCCGGGTTCGATCGCTACTACCAGATCGCGCGGTGCTTCCGCGACGAGGACCTGCGCGCCGACCGGCAGCCGGAGTTCACGCAGATCGACGTCGAGACCTCGTTCCTCGACGAGGGCGAGATCCGCCGGATCATGGAAGGCATGGTGCGGGCGGTGTTCAGGGAGGTCCTCGAGGTCGAGCTGCCCGACCCGTTCCCGGTCCTGACCTACGCCGACGCAATGCTCCGCTACGGCTCGGACAAGCCGGACCTGAGAGTGCCGCTCAAGCTCGCGGAGCTCACCGACCTCATGCACGGCGTAGAGTTCAAGGTGTTCCGCGCCGCGGCCGAGCTGAAGGACGGCCGCATCGCGGGCCTGCGCGTGCCGCGCGGCGGCGATGCTCTCACCCGCAAGGAGATCGACGACTACACTGCTTTCGTCGCCATCTACGGCGCCAAGGGCCTCGCGTACATCAAGGTGAACGACGCCTCCAAGCCGGGCGAGGCGGGGCTGCAGTCCCCGATCGTCAAGTTCCTTCCGGAGAAGGTGCTGCGCGGGATCCTGGAGCGCACCGGGGCGCAGAACGGCGATCTGATCTTCTTCGGCGCCGACCGCGCGAAGATCGTGAACGACTCGCTCGGAAGCTTGCGGGCCAGGATCGGCCACGACAAGGGGCTTGCCGAGGCCGGCTGGCGGCCGTGCTGGATCGTCGACTTCCCGATGTTCGAGTACGACGAGGGCGAGAAACGCTGGGTGGCCATGCACCACCCGTTCACCAGCCCCAAGGACGGCCACGAGCAGCTCTTCGATGCCGATCCCGGGAAGGCGCTCGCGAAGGCCTATGACGTGGTGCTGAACGGGTCGGAGATCGGCGGCGGCTCGGTGCGGATCCACCGCGCCGAGCTCCAGGAGCAGGTGTTCCGCGCGCTCGCGATCGGCGCGGAGGAGGCGCGCCGGAAGTTCGGCTTCCTGCTCGACGCGCTCCAGTACGGGGCGCCGCCGCACGGCGGGATCGCGTTCGGTCTCGACCGCCTCGCCGCGCTCATGGCCGGCGCCGAGTCGATCCGCGACGTGATCGCGTTCCCGAAGACCCAGCGCGCGCAGGATCTGCTGACCCAGGCGCCGTCGCCGGTCGACGAGAAGCAGCTGCGCGAGCTGCACATCCGGCTGCGCGAGCCGTCGAAGCAGAACCCTTAGCGCAAAGGCGCAACGGGCGCGTGCGCCGGCGAGCTTTCTTCGCGTCCCTCTGCGTCCTGTGCGCCTTTGCGTTGGGCGTTTCGGCGTTCGCGCGCGAGCCGGCCAAGCCGGTCCCGGACGTCCCGGCCGCCGCGCTGCCGCAGGAGGCCCGCGACACGCTGGCGCTGATCAAGCGGGGCGGGCCGTTCCCGTATCGACGGGACGCGACGGTCTTCCGTAACTTCGAGCAGCAGCTGCCGGTGAAGCGCCGCGGCTACTACCGCGAGTACACGGTGCCGACGCCGGGCGCTCGGGACCGCGGCGCAAGGCGGATCGTCGCGGGCGCGGGGACGGACGGCGACGTGCGGACCTCCGGCGAGTACTATTACACGGACGATCACTACGCCAGCTTCCGTCGCATCCGCGAGTGAGTCCGCATCCTCCAGGCCGCCCATGGACTACGAGCAGCTCCTGATCGACCCCGGCGAGGCCGGCGTGTTCGTCCGCCCGGCCGATGCCGCGGCGCTCGACGCCGCGGCCGAGCGCGCGGGGCTCACCCGCTGGACGGTCGACCTCGCGGGGGTGCGCACCAAGGAAGCGCTGCTCGCGACGCTCGCCGCGCGCCTCGAGTTCCCGGAGTGGTTTGGCGCCAACTGGGATGCGCTCAACGACGTGCTCGCGGAGCGCGCGTGGGAGCAGTCGAAGGGCGTCGTCCTCACCCTGGAGCGCTGCGGCGAGCTGGCGCACGCGGACCCCGAGGTCTTCGAGACCGCGCTCGAGGTGCTCGACAGCGTCGCCGAGAGCTGCTACGACGAGGACATCCCCTTCTGGGTGCTCGTCGACGGCGTCGATGCCGAGGCGTTCGACCTGCCGGTGCTGGGAGAAGGGGATGAGGAATGACGGCCGGGGCGCGGGAACACGGGTGAGCGATTCGCCTTCCCCGGCACCCGTTTCCCCCTCTCAACTGCCGTACAAGATCCCCCGCTCGGTCCTCGTCGTCGTCCACACCCCCGACCTGCGGGTCCTTCTCCTGGAGCGCGCGCCCTGGCCGGGCTACTGGCAGTCGGTCACCGGGAGCCTGGCGCGCGCGGACGAGCCGCTCGAGGAGACCGCCGTCCGTGAAGTGCGGGAGGAGACCGGGATCGACGCGCCCCGCGATGCGCTCGCGGACTGGGGGATCGAGAACCGCTACGAGATCTATCCCGAGTGGCGCTGGAAGTACGCACCCGGGGTCACCCACAACGTGGAGCACGTGTTCGGGCTGACGGTGCCCGCGCCGCTCGCGGTGACGCTCGCGCCCGCGGAGCACTCGCACTTCGCCTGGCGGCCGTGGCGCGAAGCGGCGGCGAAGTGCTTCTCGTGGTCGAATCGCGACGCCATCCTGATGCTGCCGGAGAGGCTTGCGCGCCAGCGCCGCACGTAGAATCCAGGGCCGGGATTCGCGCATCGCCACAATGGACCTTCACGTCGCCACCTACAACATCCACAAGGGCGTCTCGCAGTTCAACCGCCGGATGGTGCTGCACGAGCTGCGCGACCGCCTGCGCGAGGTGGACGCGGACATCGTCTTCCTCCAGGAGGTGATCGGCCGCCACGAGCGGCACGCGAACCGCTTCCGCGACTGGCCCACGGGGTCGCAGTACGAGTTCCTCGCCGACACCGTGTGGAGCGAGTTCGCCTACGGACGCAACGCGGTCTACGACCACGGCGACCACGGCAACGCGATCCTCTCGCGCTTCCCGATCGTCGCCGCCGAGAACCTGGACGTCTCCTCGCATCCGTTCGAGAGCCGGGGGCTGCTCCATTGCGAGGTGCGCGTCCCCTCGACCCGGATCACGCTTCACTGCGTGTGCGTGCACTTCGCGCTGTACGAGCACGGCCGGCGCCAGCAGCTCCGCGCGCTCATCGAGCGCATCGTCGAGCTCGTCCCCGACGGCGCGCCGCTCATCGTCGCCGGCGACTTCAACGACTGGCGCAACCGCGCCGGGCACCGGCTCGCCGGCGAGCTCGGGCTCGCCGAGGTGTTCCGGGATCACCGCGGCCGCCCGGCGCGCAGCTTCCCGTCGCGGCTGCCCGTGTTCCGGCTCGACCGGATCTACGTGCGCGGGTTCTCGGTCTACCACGCCCACGTCCACCACGGACACCCCTGGTCGCGGATCTCCGACCACGCGATGCTGACGGCGCGGCTCGCTCTCGACTGACCCCGGATGGAGCTGGTCGACGGCAACCGGCTGCAGCTGCTGCGCACCGGCGCCGAATTCTTTCCCGCGCTCGAGGCGGCGATCGCCGCCGCGCGCCACGAGGTCTATCTCGAGAGCTACATCTTCGCCGACGACGCGGCCGGGCGGCGCGTCGCGCGCGCGCTCGCCGAAGCGGCGGGGCAGGGCGTGCGCACGCACGTGATCGTCGACGGCATCACCGTCAGGCGCTACATGGGCGGGCTCCAGGAGCGGCTGCTCGCCGCGAACGTCTCGCTCGCGATCTACCGGCCGGACATCTCGCCCTGGGACTTCAGCGCGCGGCGGCTGCGTCGGCTGCACCGCAAGATCGCGGTCATCGACGCGCGAGTCGCGTTCATCGGCGGCATCAACGTCATCGACGACATGCACACGCCCGGGCAGACGCCGCCGCGCTACGACTACGCGGTGCGGATCGAGGGACCGCTCGTCGCCTCGATCCGGGCGGAGGCCGATCGCCTCTGGCGCCTGGTGGCGCTCTCCAACTTCCAGGAGTGGTGGGAGGCCGCACCGCTGCCGCCGGCGGACACCGCGCCCGGCGGGTACCAGCGCGCCGCGTTCCTCGTGCGCGACAACTTCCGGCACCGCTCCGACATCGAGGACGCCTACCTCGCGGCGATCGAGCGCGCGAACGAGGAGATCATTCTCGCCAGCGCCTATTTCTTTCCCGGGGCGCGGTTCCGCCGCGCGCTGGTCGCCGCCGCCGGCCGGGGCGTGCGCGTGATCCTGCTGCTGCAGGCGCGAGTCGAGTACATGCTGCTGCACTACGCGTCGCGCGCGCTGTACGGCCAGCTGCTCGACGCCGGGGTGCAGATCTTCGAGTACACGAAGAGCTTCCTGCACGCGAAGGTCGCGGTCGTCGACGGCCGCTGGGCGACGGTGGGATCCTCGAACATCGACCCGCTCAGCCTGCTCCTCATGCGCGAGGCGAACGTCGTCGTGGAGGATCGGCGCTTCGCGCTGGAGCTTCGCGAGAGCCTGCTCGAGCGGGTCGTGGACGGTGCGCGGCCGGTCGCGCCCGCCCGCTGGCGCCGTCAGCCGCTGCATCAGCGGGTCCGGATCTGGATCGCCTACGGCATCGCGCGGTTTTTCATCGGCTGGTTCGGGTACGGCGGGAAGCACTGAGGCAAAGGATTGCCGGATGAACGCGGCGCGCCGGGGCGGGGCGGCCGCGGCGCCGTAGGCCCGCTCAGACGGGGGCGAGCCGTCCGGCCTCGAGCCGCGGCACGACGGCCAGCGCGGACAGCTGCGCCGCATACGCAATCTCGTGCGCGAGGCCGCGCTCGGTCATCATCCGGCCGACGCGGCAGTCCGTGAGCGTCGGCACCGGATCTCCCGATCGAAACAGTGTCCGCGCGACGCGGGCGGCGTCGGAGAAGTCGGCCTGCTCGCCGAGGCGCTCGGCGAGGAGCTGCACCAGATACCCGGCGCCGTAGAAATCCTCGAGATTGAAGTTCCCCACCGAGCCCGAGCAGAGGAGCAGGAGCGTGCGGTCCGGGTGCCGGGCGAGCACGTGGTCGACGACCGCGCCGCCGTTCAGCAGCGCGGCCGCGTAGACGTGATCCGCTTCGCCTGCCCCCCGCAGCGCTGCCGTGCCGTTCGTCGTCGAGTAGATCACGTGCTTCCCTGCGACGCCGTGCGCGATTAGCGCGAGCGGCGTCGGCGGCGCGAAGCCGGGGAGTGTTTCGGCGTAAAGCTCGCCGGCCAGCACATAAGATCCCGGGGCGCGGCGCGCGCCTTCGGCGCGTGCCGCGGCCTCGTCCAGCGCCGGGATCACGCTCGGCGCGCCGTGCCCGAGCGCGGCGACGATGGTGGAGGTTGCGAACAGCACGTCGAGCACGATCACCACCTTGCCGGGCAGGCGGACGGCGTCGAGGTCCTCTTTCCGGCCGAGGACGTGGATCCTATGGCTGACGACCATCGGGCCGCCGGAGGAAGAACTGCCGGCCGGTCATCGACAGCACGACGTCGCCGGCCTGGTTGAGGACTTCCCACCGGAAGGTGACCGTACCGCGATTGGGTTTCGTCTTCGACGCCGCGGTGTCGAGCACTGTGGACCGGAAACGCAGCGCGTCGCCCGGGCGTACCGGCCGCAGAAACCGCAGCTCGTCGATGCCCGGCGAGCCGACGCAGGAGGTCTCGAGCAGATATCCGTCGCACATCAGACGCATCGCGACCACGCCGGTGTGCCACCCGCTCGCGATCAGGCCGCCGAAGGGCGTGGCCCGGGCCTGCTCCTCGTCGGTATGGAACCTCTGGGGATCCCATTCGCGCGCGAACGCGACGATCTCCGGCGCGGTCAGCGTGCGCGGCCCGTTCTCGAACGTCCAGCCGGGGGCGAAGTCCTCGAAGTAGTACTTGATCATGGTGCGGCGATTATAGGGGGCGAGCGTGATCGGACGGCGGTTTTGCCTTACCCTTCCCGCCATGACCGACCCGATCGGACTCGACCGCGGCCTCACCAACTACGGCGACCGGGACTTCGCGCGCTACCTGCGGCGCTCGTTCGCGCGCTCGATGGGCTACTCGACGGCGATGCTCGCCCGGCCCGTCGTCGGCATCGCGACGAGCGCGTCGGGGTTCAACAACTGCCACCGCACGACCCCGGAGCTCGTCGACGCGGTGAAGCGCGGCGTGATCGCCGCCGGCGGGCTCGCGATCGAGTTCCCAACGATCTCGCTCGGCGAGGTGTTCCTGAATCCGACCAGCCTCGTCTTCCGCAACCTCATGTCGATGGACGTGGAGGAGATGATCCGCGCCCAGCCGATGGACGCCGTGGTGCTCGTCGGCGGCTGCGACAAGACCGTGCCCGCGCAGCTGATGGGCGCGGCGAGCGCGAACGTGCCGGCGATCCAGCTCATCGTCGGCCCGATGATGAGCGCGCGCTACCGCGGCGAGCGCCTCGGTGCGTGCACCGACTGCCGGCGCTTCTGGGCGGCGTACCGCCGGGGCGAGGTCGACGCCGAGCAGATCTCCAGGATCGAGGGGAATCTCGCGACGACCGCCGGAACCTGCGCGGTGATGGGCACGGCGAGCACGATGGCGTCGATCGCCGAAGCGCTCGGAATGAGCCTCCCGGGCAGCGCGGCGATCCCCGCGGTGCACGCCGATCGGCTGCGGGCAGCGGAGGCCTCCGGCGCGCGGGCCGTGCAGCTCGCGCAGTCGAAGCTTCGGCCGGCCGACATCATCACGGCCAAGTCCATCGAGAACGCGCTGCGGGTGCTGCTCGCGATCGGCGGCTCGACCAACGCGATCATCCATCTGACCGCGGTGGCCGGCCGGGTCGGCGTGAAGATCGGCCTCGAGCACCTCAACGAGCTCTCCGAGACGACCCCGGTGCTCGTCGACCTGAAGCCGGTCGGCGAGCACTATATGGAAGACCTCTTCGCCGCCGGCGGGCTCGGGGCAGTGCTGCGGGAGCTGAAGGACCTGCTCCACCTCGACTGCATGACCGTCACGGGCGAGACGCTGGGCGAGCGCCTCGCGGCGGGCGACGCGTGGGTCGACCGCGCGGTGGTCCGCAGCCGCGCCGCGCCGTTCAGCCCGAAGGGCGGCCTCGTCGCGCTGTTCGGGAACCTCGCGCCGAACGGGGCGATCCTCAAGCAGGCGGCCGCGGACTCGAAGCTCTTCGAGCACGAGGGGCGGGCGGTGGTGTTCACCGATCTCGAGGACCTCGCGAACCGGATCGACGATCCGAATCTGGACGTGTCGCCCGAGGACGTCCTCGTGCTGCGGAACGCCGGGCCGATCGGCGCCGGGATGCCGGAGGCGGGCTACCTGCCGATCCCCGGCAAGCTCGCGAAGCGCGGCGTGAAGGACATGCTCCGGGTGTCGGATGCACGGATGAGCGGAACGGCGTTCGGCACGGTCGTGCTCCACGTGTCGCCCGAGGCTGCCGTTGGGGGTCCGCTGGCGCTCGTGCGCAGCGGCGACCGGATGCGGCTGTCGGTGTCGAAGCGCCGGATCGACCTCCTCGTCAGCGATGACGAGCTTGCTCGCCGTCGGGCGGCGTTGAAGCCGTGGACGAAGCCGGCGCGTGGCTATGCGCGCCTATATGCGGATAGCGTGCTCCAGGCCGAGCACGGCTGTGATTTCGATTTCCTCCGCGCGGAGGGGCGCGGGTGAACTCCCGACACGACGCGCTAACGGTCGAGCGGCAGCAGCTTGAAGCGCTTCCGACCGCCGGCGCGCACGGCACGGAAGTGGCGCTCGTCCAGCGTGAGGATGTCCCTCGTCCGATGCCGCTCCGCGAGGACGACCAGCGACGCATCCGCTAGGCCGATCCGCAGCTTGGGGTACCGCGCGAGCACATCCTTCGCGGCCGCGACATCCGCGGAACCGAACGGCTCGAGCTGGTACGCACCCCGGGCGACTTCATCGAGCAGGGCCGTCTGGGCGGCGCTTCCCACGTGACGCGACAGCAGATAGTCGAGCTCGGCCAGCACGAACGGGGAGAGCAGCAGCGGCGGCGACGCCCTGGACAGTGCCGCCGCACACTCCGCGTGGTAACGCTGGCTGGCGTCGATCGCCGAGAGCAGCCCGCTCGTATCGAGCAGGATCACGACTCGCCGAAGCCGGCGAGCGCCTCATCGACCCGCTCGGCCAGCCGCGGCTTGCGGCTCTTGAACAGGGGCAGACGGGGACGCGGCGGGGCGGTGCGAGCCGTGACCGCGCGCAGCGCCTCCCGGATCAGCTCCGCTTCGCTGCACCCGCGGGCGGCGGCGGCACGCGCGAGTGCGTGCTTGATCTCGCGGGGGATGTACACCGTGGTTTTCTGCATGCCATACATCTTACCATACGTAGCGTCCTGCGAGCCCTACCCCGCCGGCTCCCGCCGGCCGTCCCCGAGCAGCCGGTACGGGTGCCAGTCCTCCGAACCGTCTTCCCGGCACAGGCCGTAGCGGAAGCTGTTCCGGTCGCTCCCCGGGGTGACGAACCGCAGGTCCTGGAACCAGACGCAGGTCGAGGGGTTGCCGTGGTCGATCCGGTACAACGCCGGGAACTCGGCGAACCAGCGGAAGAACCCGAGCCGGGGGTCGGCGAGCACCCGCGCCGCCAGCTCGCGCCCGGCCACTTCTTGGCCGTAGACGTCGATCGCGATCCACTTCGCCTGGGAGAGCGGTGCGTAGGGCGCGCCGTAACGTTCGAACAAGCCGGCGTCCGGGCCGGGGGGACGCAGCATCTGCTCGCGCGCCAGATTGACGTGAGCGTAGTGATACCGGTCGCCCTCGGTGATGAACACCGTCCAGTTGAACGGCGAGACCGGCCGCGGGATCGCCGTGACCTTCGGCGCACCGAACCCCGCCCTTCGGGCGTACTCCGCGCCGAAGTCCACCGCACGCGAATGCAGCACCGCCTGGAACCCGACGTAGCTCGCGAGCGCGGTGAGCCCCAGCACGGCAGGCACGCGCGACCGGCGCCACACCAGCGAGCCGATCAGCCCCGCCACGATGATCCCGCTGAACGAGAGGTCGATGATGAACGTCGTGTCCCACGCGACCCGCGCATCGGAGAGCGGGGCGTAGATCATCGTGCCGAACGACGTGATCAGGTCGCCGACGATGTGCACGCCGACGCCGAGCGCGCACACCCCGAGGTAATCGCGCCAGGTCACCGCCTTGCCGCGATCGATCTGCGCCAGAATCCACGCGAGGAGGACCGCCCAGACCGGCAGCAGGAAAATCGAGTGCGTGACGCCGCGATGACCGGTCAGGTAGGCGACCGGCGAGACGTACCCGAGGACGAAGTCGATGTCCGGGAACGCCGCGGCGAGGAATCCGCCAGCGACGCGCGCCGCGGTCGAGATCCGCGCCTTGGCCGGGTCGGGCGCGGTCGCGCGCGCGAGCAGCGCGCCGCTGAGGGCATGGGTGAGGGTGTCCACGTAGCGCGCCGGAACAGCGGCGAACGGCGAATGTTAGCCGTGTTGCGGCGCGCCGTTCGGCGTCATTCCACGAAGGTGTGCTGGACCCGGTGGCTCGCGCCGGCCTGGAGCGTGATGTAGCCGAGGTACGGCAGCTGCGTGGAATTCCGGATCTCGACCTTGTGCCGGCCGGGCGGAAGCTCGATGACCGAGAGCGGAGGCGCGGTCCCGGCGTGCTTGCCGTCGATGTACACGTTGCCCCACGGCGTAACGCTGAGGAGCAGCTTGGCGGGCGGAGGCGCCGCCGGCTTCGGC
>JBOIFD010000095.1:0-4575 GCA_050741515.1 Burkholderiales bacterium | reverse complement strand
TCCGGAACACGATCTCCTCCACGCACGCGATCTTGAGCCCCTGCCGGCGTTCGATGGTCTCGATGAAGTGGGCCGCCTCGAGCAGCGATTCGTGGGTGCCGGTGTCGAGCCACGCATAGCCGCGGCTCATCACCACGACCTCGAGCTGGCCCGCCTCGAGGTACTTGCGATTGACGTCCGTGATCTCGAGCTCGCCGCGCGCGCTCGGCTTGAGCGAGGCCGCGATGTCCAGGACCTTGTTGTCGTAGAAATAGAGCCCGGTCACGGCGTAGCGCGACTTGGGCTGCGGCGGCTTCTCCTCGATGCTCACGGCGCGACCCTTGGCGTCGAACTCGACGACGCCGTAGCGCTCCGGGTCCGCGACCGGGTAGGCGAACACGGTTGCGCCGCGGCCCCGCTTCGTCGCGGCCTGGACGTCGGTCGACAGGTCGTGCCCGTAGAAGATGTTGTCGCCGAGGATCAGGCACGAGCTCTCCCGCCCGACGAAGTTGCGGCCGATGATGAACGCCTGCGCCAGGCCCTCGGGCGACGGCTGGACGGCGTACGCGAGGTTGATGCCCCACTGCCGCCCGTCGCCGAGCAGCTGCGTGAACCGCGGCGTGTCCTGCGGCGTGGAGATGATAAGGATGTCGCGGATCCCGCCGAGGAGCAGCGTGCTCAGCGGGTAGTAGATCATCGGCTTGTCGTACACCGGCAGCAGCTGCTTCGAGACGACCTGGGTCGCCGGGTACAGGCGGGTGCCGGCACCGCCGGCGAGGATGAGGCCTTTCATCGGGCCCGGCTTGGGCTACCAGAGCACGGCGGGGACCAGCGGTTTGAGCGCCCGATCTCCGGTGACGAGCCGGAGACCTTCGAGACGCGCCTGCGCGACCAGCATCCGATCGAACGGGTCGGCGTGGTCAGCCTTGAGCAGTCCGGCCGCAAGCGCATGCTCGACGCTGACCGGCAACGCCACGAAGCGCTGCTCCGCGAGGATCTCCCGAAAGCCCTGCACGAGCGACTCGGCTTGCGGCATTCGTCCGAGCCGGTACTTGGTCGCGATCTCCCAGGCCGAGGCGCTGCTGACGAGGATCTCGTTACCGGGAGCGCGCAGCGCACCGGCGACCCGCTTCGGAAGGGCGGGGTCGTCCAGGAGCCACCAAACGAGCGCGTGCGTGTCGAGCAGCAGCTTCACCGCCCTTCCCAACGGCGCAGCTCGTCCTCGGGCAGCGGCTCGAAAAACGCCGCAGTGAGCTTGAACTTGCCCTTGAGAAGGCCGGGCTTCCGCGGCTCTCGGGTGTCGAGGGGGACGAGCTTCGCGTAGGGCTTGCCGGCCTTGGCGAGCACGATCGTCTCGCCCCGGTGCGCGCGCTCGAGCAGCCTGGAGAGGTGGGTCTTCGCCTCGTGGACGTTGACGACGGACTTGCGCGTATCCATGAGCTGTCGGACTAAGCTATTTGACTAAGGCACATGATAGCCGGGCCGGGCGCGGCGCGCAACCGCGGCGGAGTGCGCCTACGGCCCGGCGTAGTGCTTCTCGATCCAGGTGCGGTATTCGCCGCTTTGAACGTTCCTCACCCACTCCCCGTGGTCGAGATACCAGCGCACCGTCTCGCGCAGGCCGGTCTCGAACGGCGTCGCGGGCGACCAGCCGAGCTCGCGGGCGACCTTCGACGCGTCGATCGCGTAGCGCCGGTCGTGCCCCGGGCGGTCCTTGACGAACGCGATGAGGTCGGCGTGGCGGCCCGTCGGCCGCGGGCGGAGGTCGTCGAGGATCGCGCAGATCCCGTCCACCACCGCGATGTTCTCGCGCTCGGCGTTCCCCCCGATGCTGTACACCTCGCCCGGCCGGCCGCGCTCGAGCGCGAGCCGCAGCGCCGCGCAGTGGTCGCGGACATAGAGCCAGTCGCGGACGTTCTTCCCGTCGCCGTAGACCGGGAGCGGCTTGCCCTGGGTCGCATTGAGGATCATCAGCGGGATGAGCTTCTCCGGGAACTGGAACGGGCCGTAGTTGTTGGAGCAGTTGGAGGTGAGCGTGGGCAGTCCGTAGGTGTGGTGGTACGCGCGAACCAGATGATCCGACCCGGCCTTCGACGCCGAGTACGGGCTGTTCGGCGCGTAGGGCGTCGTCTCGCTGAATGCCGGGTCGCTCGGGCCGAGGGAGCCGTAGACCTCGTCGGTCGACACGTGCAGGAAGCGGAAGCGCTCGCGCTCGGCGCCCTTCAGGCCTCCCCAGAACGCCCGTGCCTCGTCCAGCAGGTTGAACGTGCCGAGCAGGTTGGTGCGGACGAAATCGTCCGGCCCGTGGATCGAGCGGTCGACGTGGCTTTCGGCGGCGAAGTTGAGGATCGCCCGCGGGCGATGCTGCGCGAGCAGCCCTTGAACGAGCGCCCGGTCGCCGATGTCGCCGCGGACGAAAACGTGCCGGGCATCGCGCTCCAGCGCGGCGAGGTTCGCGAGGTTCCCGGCGTAGGTGAGCTTGTCGAGGTTGACGGCCGGCTCGCCGGCGTGCGCGAGCCACTCGAGCACGAAGTTCGAGCCGATGAACCCGGCGCCGCCGGTCACCAGGATCGTCACCGGGTTTTCCTTATAATTCAGGAGTTTCCAACGCGAGAATTCTAACCCCAACGCGGTGCCCCCGGCGCGCGCAAAATGACCAGAATCCTCCTCGTGCGCCTCTCCTCGCTCGGGGACGTCCTCCACACGTTCCCGGCGGCGACCGATCTGCGGCGGGCGATGCCGGACGCGGCGCTCGATTGGGTCGTGGAGGAGGCGTACGCCCCGCTGGTGCGCATGCACCCCGGCGTGAGCCGCGCGATCCCGTTCGCGCTGCGCCGCTGGCGGCACGACCTCCTGAGCCGGGGCGTCCGGGGCGAGTTCTCCGCCTTCCGCGCGCAGCTCCGCGAGCACCCGTACGACGCGATCGTCGACGCGCAGGGGCTCGTCAAGAGCGCCGTCGTCGCGCGGCTTGCGCACGGTCCGGTGCACGGCTACGGCCCGGCGACGGCGCGCGAGCGGCTCGCGGCGCGGCTCTACCGGTTCACGCACGAGATCCCGCCCGAGGACCACGCCGTGCATCGCTATCGCACGCTGCTCGCGCGCGCCCTCGACTACCGGCTCCAGGGCGGGATCGACTACGGCATCGTCCCGCCGCCCGCACCGGTGTTCGCGCCGAGCGAGCCGTACTGCGTGCTCCTGCATTCGACGGCGCGGCCGGAGAAGCTCTGGCGGGAAGAAGCGTGGCTCGAGGTCGGCCGCGCGCTCGCGTCGCGGCGGCTCGCCTGCGTGCTCCCCTGGGGCAACCTGGACGAGCGGCGGCGGGCCAAGCGCCTCGGCGAGGCGCTGCCGCAGGCGGTGGTTCCGCCGCAGCTGTCGATGGACGAGGCGGCCGGCCTGATCGGGGACGCGGTGGCCGTGGTCGGGCTCGACACCGGGCTCATGCACCTGGCGGTGGCGCTCGGGGTCCCCGTCGTCGGGATCTACTGCAGCTCCGAGCCGGCGAGGACGGGGCCGCTCGGTCCCGGCCGGATCGCGATCCGCGGCGGCGCCGGCCGGCCGCCTTCGCCCGCGGAAGTCCTCGACGCGCTGGGCGAGGTCGCCCCGGCGCTCGCCTGATGTTCCGCGCGCTCTACAACGTCGCGCTGCATCTCGCGCTGCCGTACATCCCGCTGCGGCTGTGGTGGCGCGGACGCAGGGAGCCGGGCTATCGGCAGCACGTCGGCGAGCGCTTCGGGCGTTACGACGCCCGCCCGGCGCCGCCGGTCATCTGGATCCACGGGGTGTCGCTCGGCGAGACGCGCGCCGCGCAGCCGCTCGTGGCGGCGCTGCGCGCGCGCTTTCCCGATCACGCCCTGGTCGTGACGCACATGACCGCGACCGGGCGCCAGGCGGCGACGAGCCTCTATGGGGCGTTCGCGACCCTCGCGTTCCTGCCCTACGACCTGCCGTGGGCGGTGCGGCGGTTCGTGGCGCACTTCCGGCCGCGCCTGGGCGTCGTGATGGAAACGGAGCTCTGGCCGAACCTCCTGCGCGAATGCCGGCGCGCCGGGGTCCCCGTGCTGCTCGCCAACGCGCGCCTCTCCGAAAAGTCGGCGCACGGCTACCGTCGGATCGGGCCGCTGGCACGGGAAGCGCTCGCGGACCTCGCGGCGGTCGCGGCCCAGACCGAGGTGGACGCCGGGCGGCTCACCGCGCTCGGCGCGCACGGCGTCGCGATCACCGGCAACCTCAAGTTCGACATCGCCGCCGCGCCGGAGCTGATCGCCCGCGGGCGCGAGCTCCGGCGCCTGTTCGGCGAGCGTCCGGTGTTGCTCGCGGCGAGCACGCGCGAGGGCGAGGAAGCGCTGATTCTGGACGCGCTGGCGCGGTCGCCCCTCTCCGGCGCGCTGACCGTGATCGTGCCGCGCCATCCGCCGCGCTTCGACGAGGTCGCGGCGCTCCTGCGCAGCCGCGGGCTGGCGTTCGTACGCCGGAGCGAGGGGCGGCCGGTGCCCGCCGAGCAGGCTTTCGCACTGGGCGACAGCATGGGCGAGATGACGGCGTACTACGCCGCCGCGGACGTCGCGTTCATCGGCGGCAGTCTGCTGCCCTACGGCG
>JBOIFD010000094.1:0-6333 GCA_050741515.1 Burkholderiales bacterium | reverse complement strand
CGCTCCGCCCGCGCCCGCGCCTCGACCGCGCTGCGCTCCTCGCCCTTGGCACGCGCCGCCGCTTCGAGTCCCGCGAGCCGCGCCAGCTCCGCGCGGGCGCCGCGGATGAGGTCGGCCTGCGCGCGGGAGACATAGGTCTCGTACACGAGCCGGCGGGAGATCGCCTGCGGATCGCCGCCCGAGAGGAGCGCCTGCAGCACGCCGCCATCGCGCTGGACGTAGCGCGCGTGGACGAGGCGTGAGAGCTGGGACTGGCGCGCGTCGAGCGCCGTTCGGACCGCCCGCGATTCCGCGGCGATCCGCGCCGCCTCGCCGCGCAGCCGGTCGCGCTCCGCCGCGAGCTCGCGCAAGCTGCGGTTCGCCTCCGAGATCGCCGTCTCCGACGCGCGCAGCTCGTCGACGGCCTCGGCGCGCGCGCCTTCGGCGGCGGCGAGGTCCTTCCTGAGGCGCTCGATCCGGCCGCGCAGCGCCTTGAGCTCGTCCTCGCTCGGGCTTTGGGCCGGCGCGTCGCCGCCGACGGCGAGCAGCGCCGCGAGGACCAGGCACGCCGCCGGGCGGATCAAGCTCGGGCTTTTCCCTGGTCGGCGACGGCGCGCGCCTTGGCCTCGGCCGCCGCGGGGTCGCCGAGGTAGTAGCGCGCGAGCGGCTGCAGCCGGTCGTCGAGCTCGTACACGAGCGGGATCCCGGTCGGGATGTTGAGGCCGACGATGTCGGTGTCGCTCACGCCGTCGAGGACCTTCACCAGCGCGCGCAGGCTGTTGCCGTGCGCCGCGATGATGACCCGCCGGCCGTCGTTCACGGCCGGCGCGATCGCCTCGTTCCAGTACGGCAGGAACCGCGCGACGGTGTCCTTCAGGCACTCGGTGCGCGGCAGGTCTCCCGGCGCGATCCCGCGGTAGCGCGGGTCGCCCGCGGCGGTCCGCGGGTCGTCGGCCGCGAGCGGCGGCGGGGGCACGTCGTAGCTCCGGCGCCAGACGTTGACCTGGGCCTCGCCGAACCTGGCGGCCATCTCGGCCTTGTTCAGACCCTGCAGCGCGCCGTAGTGCCGTTCGTTCAGCCGCCACGAGGTCGCGACCGGGATCCACATCAGGTCCAGCTCCTCGAGGGCGAGCCACAGCGTCTTGATCGCGCGCTTGAGAACCGAGGTGTAGGCGAGGTCGAAGCCGAGGCCCGCTTCCCGCAGCAGCCGGCCCGCTTCGCGCGCCTCCCGCTCACCCTGGGCGGTGAGTCCGACGTCGGTCCAGCCGGTGAAGCGGTTCTCCCTGTTCCAGACGCTTTCGCCGTGCCGGAGCAGCACGAGTTTCCTCATCCACGCTTCCCGATTTTGCCGCGCCCGGTCACAATCTTATAGTATCGTGATCCGCATGAAATTCTTCCAGGATCCGCAGAATCTGCTCCTCATCGCGGTCGCGCTCGTGAGCGGCGCGATGCTCCTGTGGCCGCTCGTCAGGCGCGGCACCGGGGGGCCGTGGGTCAGCACCCTGGAAGCGACGATGCTGATCAATCAGAAGGATGCGCTCGTGCTCGACGTGCGGGAGCCGGGCGAGTTCGCCCAGGGCCACATCCTGAACGCGCGCAACATCCCGGTCGGCGAGCTCGAGACCCGGATCAAGGAGATCGAGCGGTACAAGGCGAAGTCCGTGATCTGCGCCTGCGCCACCGGAAACCGCTCGGGCAACGCCGCGGGTATCCTGCGCCAGCACGGGTTCACGAACGTCGTGAACCTGAGCGGCGGGACCGCGGCCTGGCAGCAGGCGGGGCTGCCGACGGAGAAGAAGTAGGTGCCCGGCGGGGTGCGGATGTACGTTACCGACTGGTGCCCGTTCTGCGGTCGCGCGAAGGCGCTGCTGAACTCGAAAGGCGTCGTCGAGATCGAGGAGATCCGCGTCCAGCTCGACGCGCCGGGCCGCGCCGGCCTGCAGGCGCAGACCGGCGGGCGGACGGTGCCGCAGATCTACATCGGCGACCGGTACGTCGGCGGGTACGACGAGCTCTACGCGCTCGAGCGGGCCGGCGAGCTCGATGCGCTCCTCGCCCAACCATGACGGCGCCTCCGCCCGTCCAACATGCCGGCGCGGCTCGCGGTGCGGGGGCACGGTCTCGGGAGATCGAATGAGCGAGCAGCAGCCGGCTTTCAGCATCGAGAAGATCTACGTCAAGGACGCCTCGCTCGAGGCGCCCAACGCGCCGCAGATCTTCTTCGAGCAGACCCAGCCGCAGGTCGAGGTCCAGCTCCAGAACACGGCCGGGCGCATCGCCGAGGGGCTGTACGAGGTCGTCGTCACCGTCACCGTGACCGCGAAGGCCGGCGACAAGACCTGCTTCCTGGTCGAGGGCGCGCAGGCCGGGATCTTCCAGATCCGCAACATTCCCGAGTCCGACCTCGAGGCGGTCCTCGGGATCGCGTGCGCGAACATCCTTTTCCCCTACGCCCGCGAGACCGTCGCCGACCTGGTCGCGCGGGCGGGCTTCCCGCCCATCCACCTCGCGCCGGTCAACTTCGAGGCGATGTACGCGGCCCGCAAGCAGGCCGAGGCGGGCGAGGCCGGGCCGCGAATCGAGGTCGCGCACTGATGCGCGCCGTGCTCGTCGTCCTCGCGGTTGCGGCGCCGCTCGCGGCGCACGCCGAGTTCCGCTCGATCGGCGAGCCGGCGGTCATGTACGACGCGCCGTCGGTCCGCGCAGCCAAGGTCTACGTCGCCGGGCGCAACCTCCCGGTCGAGGTGATCTCGACCGACGGGGCGTGGGTCAAGGTGCGCGATCCGTTCGGCGGGCTCTCCTGGGTCGAGCGGAAGGTGCTCGCCGAGCGGCGCACCGTGCTCGTCACCGCCACGGTCGCCGACGTGCGGGCGCGCGCCGAGGACGCCGCCCCGCTCGCGTTCCGGGCGCAAGCCGGCGTGGTGCTCGAGGTGATCGAGGTCGGCCCGTTCGGCTGGGCGCGAGTGCGCCACGCCGACGGCGCGACCGGGTTCGTGCGCATCACCCAGGTCTGGGGCATCTGAAGTCCGAGCCGCGAGCGCGCGGCGCCTTCAGCGCCATGAACATCACGATCCTCGGCGCGGGAGCTTGGGGCACCGCGCTCGGCGTTGCGCTCGCGGGACGCCACGGGGTGACGCTCTGGGCCCGGGACGCGGCGCAGCGCGCGGCGCTCGCGACGGACCGACGCAGCCGCTACCTCAGCGAGGTGCCGGTCCCGGCCGCCGTGGGTATCGCCGACGATGCGCTGGCGGCGATCCGCGCCTGCGACCTCGTCCTCGTGGCCACGCCGACCGCCGGCCTGCGCGCCGCGGTCGGGCTGGTGCGCGACGCGGGCAAGCAGGTGCCGGTGGTGTGGGTATGCAAGGGCTTCGAGCCGTCGAGCGCGAAGCTGCCCCATCAGATCGTCGCCGAGACACTCCGCGCCGACGCGCCGGCGGGCGCGCTCTCCGGCCCGAGCTTCGCCCTCGAGGTGGCGCGCGGGCTGCCGACCGCGCTCACGCTCGCCGCCGCGGACCTCGGGCTCGCCGGCGATCTCGCGCGCGCGCTGCACCAGCCGCGCCTGCGGGTCTACTACACCGACGACGTCGCGGGCGTCGAGGTCGGCGGCGCGGTGAAGAACGTGATGGCGATCGCCACCGGCATCGCCGACGGGCTGGGGCTCGGCCAGAACGCGCGCGCCGCGCTCATCACCCGCGGGCTCGCCGAGGTCACTCGCCTCGGCGTCGCCCTGGGGGGGCGGCCCGAGACGTTCACCGGCCTCACCGGCGCCGGCGATCTGATCCTGACCTGCACCGGGGACTTGTCGCGCAACCGTCGCGTCGGGCGCGCGCTCGGAACCGGTGAAGCGCTCGATGCGATCCTCGCCCGGCTCGGCCACGTGGCCGAGGGTGTCTACACGGCGCGCGAGGTGGATCGCCTGGCGCGCGACCGCGCGATCGACATGCCGGTCACGCGCGCGGTCTGCGCCGTGCTGTTCGAAGGCCTGGCGCCGGCGGCCGCGGTCGAGCGGCTGCTGGCGCGCGACCCGCGGAGCGAGAGTTAGCCCGCTGCGTTGCGGGCCACGGACCGGCGTTACGCCTCGTACTTGAACGACAGCTGCACCCGGGTCCGGTAGGCGACGACCTTGCCGTTCTCCACCTTCAGGTCCATCTTGGTGACCTCGGCGATCCGCAGGTCGCGCAGCGACTTCGACGCCGTCTGGACCGCGCGTTTCGCGGCATCCTCCCACGACTCGTCGCTCGAGCCGATGACGTCGATCACGCGATAGATACCGTCGCTGCGGTTCTTCTTGGCCATGGGTCTGCTCCTTGAGGGATGGGTTGAACGGAACGCCGCGCGCGAGTGGAGCGGGCCGAACCATGATACGCGCGTTCATGGCGCTCCGACCCCCGCCGCGCGACCCGGTTCACGAGCGCGGCCAGGTGCGGGCGACCATCCAGTTCTCCACGCGCGCCGCGCCGGCGCGCTTGAGCGTCCGCGCGAGCTCCGCTACGGTGGCGCCGGTGGTCATCACGTCGTCGACGACGGCCAGCGTCTGGCCGGCGAGCGGAGCGGTACAGGCGAACGCGCCGCGCACGTTGGCCGCACGCGCGTCGTGCGGCAGGTCGGTCTGCGGGACCGTGTCGCGGACGCGCGCGACGCACGACGGCACGAGCGGGGCCCCGGCGCGGCGTGCCGCCCAGCGCGCGATCTCCAGCGCCTGGTTGAAGCCGCGCTCGGCGAGCCGGCGCGGCGCGAGCGGCATCGGTACGACGGCGTCGACCCGGCGCCCGGCAACCTGCCGCGCCAGGGTTTCCCCGAACAGCTCGGCGAGCGCGAGACGCTTGCCGTACTTGAGCGCGCGCACGAGGCGATCCACGGGAAACTCGTACTGCCAGACGGCCAGCGTGACGTCGAACTGCGGCGGGCGCGCGAGGCACGCACCGCAGAGCGCGGCGCCGGTGCTCGGGCCGGCGCATTGCGGGCAGGCCTCGCCGAGCCACGGCAGGTCGGCGGTGCAGCCGTCGCAAAGGAGCGCAGCGGCGCTCGCCCCGCCGCAGAGCAGACAGTCCTGCCCGAGGAGCGAGCGCCTAACGATCGAGCCGATGTTGAACCAGCGCCGGGGCACGGGTTGACAGGGAACGGCGGCCGCCAGACACTCGCCGCCAAGTGCCGGGAGACTAAGTCGTGACGGACGTAACGGTCAACGAGGTGCGGTCGCCGGCGGCGCGCGGGCCCGGCCGGTGGTCGGCGGTCGAGGTGGAGCGGCTGTTCGACCTGCCGTTCAACGACCTCGTCTTTCGCGCCGCCGCCGTGCACCGCGAGCGCTTCGACCCCAACCGCGTCCAGCTCGCGACGCTGCTCTCCATCAAGACCGGCGGCTGCCCCGAGGACTGCGCCTACTGTCCGCAGGCGGCGCGCTACAGCACCGGCGTCGCGAACGAGCCGCTCCTCGGCCTCGCGGCGGTGGTCGAGGCGGCCGCGGCCGCGAAGGCCGCGGGCGCGACCCGCTTCTGCATGGGCGCCGCGTGGCGCGGCCCGAAGCAGAAGGACCTCGAGCAGGTCGCGGAGATGGTGCGCGCGGTGAAAGGCCTCGGGCTGGAGACCTGCGCCACCCTGGGCATGCTCCGCGAGGGGCAAGCCGAAGCGCTCGCCGCGGCGGGGCTCGATTACTACAACCACAATCTCGACACCTCGCCCCGGTTCTACGGCGAGATCATCACGACCCGCGGCTATGCGGATCGGCTCGACACGCTCGCGAAGGTGCGCCGCGCCGGCATCCGGGTGTGCTGCGGCGGGATCGTCGGCATGGGCGAGCCGCGCGCGGTGCGCGCGGGGCTGATCGCGACGCTCGCGAGCCTCGACCCCCCGCCGGAGTCGGTGCCGATCAACGAGCTGGTGCAGGTCGAGGGCACGCCGCTCGCCGGCACCGCGCCGCTCGACTGGACCGAGTTCGTGCGGACGATCGCGGTGGCGCGGATCACGATGCCGACGAGCGTCGTGCGCCTGTCCGCGGGGCGGCGCGAGATGCCCGAGGCGGTGCAGGCGCTCTGCTTCCTCGCCGGCGCGAACTCGATCTTCTACGGTGAGCGGCTGCTCACCACCGGCAATCCGGAGACGGCGGCGGACCGGGCCCTGCTCGCGAAGCTCGGGATCGAGCCGCTTGAATGAGCGGCTGGCTCGACCGGCGAGCGGCGCGCCGCTGGTTCGCGCGCGCCGTCCGGGCGCCGGCCGCGGAGCCGGTCGGGGGCGAGGTGGAGCAGCGGATGGCGGCGCGGCTCGAGTACGTCCGGCTCGAGCCGCGCGCGATCGCCGACGTCGGCTTCGGCGCGACCCGGCCGAGTGCGCTGCGCGACCGCTACCCGAGGGCGCGGC
>JBOIFD010000093.1:0-10024 GCA_050741515.1 Burkholderiales bacterium | reverse complement strand
GCGTAGGCCTCGAGCGTGACGCTGCGGTCGCCGCGCGCGCCCGCGAACCGCAGCATGCCGAAGTTGCGCTCGGTGACGATCGTCTCCGGGACCGCGTCCGGGTTGGCGCGCTCCTCCGCCGGCAGGTTGCCGAATGGGCGCGCGGTGAGCGGCGAAGAGGTGAACTCGTAGAGCGGGTAGGTTCCCGGCCGCTCGCGCCGCAGCAGCTCGGCGAAGTGGCGGTCGCCGGAGAGGAACAGCACGCCGTCGATCCGCTGCTCGACCAGCCATTCGGCGAGCGCGCGCTGTTCCGCCGGGTAGCCGAAGAACGACTCGTACCGGTTGCGGGCGTTCCAGAACTGGCCGCCGGCGACGACCACCTTGAACGTCGCGCGCGACGCGACCAGCGCCTGCTTGAGCCACTCGAGCTGCGCACCCCCGAACATCGCCTTGTCCCGGGTCTGCGGGTAGCGGTTCGGATGGCGGTGGAAGCGGTTGTCGAGCAGGAAGAAGTCGACGTCGCCCCACGTCACGAGCCCGAAGATCCCGGGCACGCCGGGCAGTCCGTAAGACGGGTTTGCCCAGTAGCGCTTGAACGCCTCGAGCGCCGCGCCCTTCATCGGCGACGAGCCGTCGCTGTTGTCCGGCCCGAAATCGTGGTCGTCCCAGATCGCGAGGTGGGCGGTCGAGCGCAAGAGCTTCCGCAGCGCCGGCGCCTCGCGGTACGCGCGATAGCGGCCGCTCATTCCCTCGAGCGACGTCCATTCCGGCGCGCGGAAGTACACGTTGTCCCCCAGCCAGAGCATGAGCTCCGGCGCCTTCGCCGCGATCGCGTCGAAGATGCCGTAGTCGGCGCCCCACGGCGGCCCCGGACGGGAGAACCGGTCGTTGAGGTACGCGCACGACCCGATCGCGACCGCGAACTCCGGCGGGCCGCTCCGGAACTGCCACAGCGGCTGGGTCGTGAACGCGCCGGCGTCCACGGACACCTTGCCGTCGACGAGGACGCGGTACCGGTAGCGCGTGCCCGGCTCGAGGCCGGCGAGCCGCACGTGGAGCGCGAAGTCGTCCTCGGCGCGGGTCGCGCCCTCGAAGCGGCGGCGCGGCGCGGGGGCATCTTCCGGATGAAGCTCGACCACCACGCGCGTTGCGCGCTCGGCCTGGAGCCACAGCGTCATGCTCGACTGGTCGATGAAGCCGTGCATGACGGAGACCGGCTCCTCGCCCGCGCCGGCCGGCCGGACGGCGAGGAGCGCGAGCAACGCGATCGTGACAAGCGCGCGACGCACCGGACCTCCACGAGGACCGGCGATTCTAGCTGCGCCAGGGCGTCGCGCGTCGCCGGCGAGCGATGTCACCGCTCCGACAGCTGAAAAGTCGCCGTGCTACCATGTTCGGGCGCGGCTTCTCCCCACCCGCGCCTCCCTTTCCGACCCGACCGACACGACGCAAAGGAGATCCCCATGGGCCTGTTCGACTTCGTGAAGGACATCGGCAAGAAGCTGTTCCCGCCGCAGGCGAAGCCGGAGGACGCCGCGGCCAAGATCCGCCAGGAGATCGAGGGGGCCGGGCTCGGCATCGTCGGCCTGCAGGTCGCGTACTCCGACGGAAAGTGCACGCTCGCCGGCGAGTGCCCGTCGGCCGAGGCGATGCAGAAGGCGGTGCTGATCGCCGGCAACGTCCAGGGCGTCGTGGAGGTCAGCATCTCGGGGCTGAAGGTGCCGCCGCCCAAGGAGAAGGTCGAGTACTACATCATCGTCAAGGGCGACACCCTGTCGAAGATCGCGAAGCGGTACTACGGCGACGCGAACAAGTACCCGCGGATCTTCGACGCCAACCGGGAGGTGATCAAGGACGCGAATCTGATCTACCCCGGCCAGAAGATCCGCATCCCGACGGATTGAACAGTCCCGGACGCGGGCCCGGCCTGCCGACCGGACCCGCGGGGAATTCACGCGGAGCGTCCTCATGGTCAGCCTCGCCCTGACGATCGTGGTCGGCTTCCTGGTCGGCCTCGCGGCGCGCGCGATCCTGCCGGGCCGGCAGATCACGGGCATCTTCGGTACTACGGTGCTCGGCGTCGGGGGGGCGCTCGTCGCGGGCTACGCCGGACAGCTGCTCGGCTACTACAAGGTCGGCGAGCCGATGGGCTTCGTCGCCGCGGTCGTCGGCGCGCTCGTCGTGCTGTTCCTCTGGAGCCTGATCTTCAACCGGTAGCGCCGCGCCTCCGGCGCCGGGGATTGCCCTATACTGCGCGCCTGTTTCTCCTCGGGCGGTTCCGGGCGCGCGCGCCTCCGGCGCCCCGCCGCCATGACCTCGCACTCGCTCGTCGCCAAGCAGCGGAAGAACGTCGCGGTTCTCGCCGCCTGCCAGGCGCTCCTCTTCACCAACAACGCCATCCTGATCGCGGTGAACGGGCTGGCCGGCTACGCGCTCGCCGCGGACAAGTCGCTCGCGACGCTGCCGGTCACCGGCTGGGTGGCCGGCGCCGCGCTCACCACCTACTTCGCGTCGCTGCTGATGAAGCGCATCGGCCGCCGCGGCGGGTTCACCGTCGGCGCCCTGATCGGCATCGTCGGCGCCGGGATCTGCTCGGCCGCGCTCGCGATCGGCAGCTTCTGGCTGCTGTGCCTCGGCACGACGGTGTTCGGCGCCTACAACGCTTTCGGCCAGTACTACCGCTTCGCCGCCGCCGATGCGGCGACGCCGGACTTCAAGGCACGGGCGATCTCGTACGTGCTCGCCGGCGGGCTCGTCGGCGGGATCGTCGGCCCCGCGACCAGCCGGTTCACCGTCGAGTGGCTGCCGACGACCTACCTCGCCGCGTACCTGTCGCTGATCGGTTTCATCGTGCTGGTGCTGGTGCTGCTGCGGTTCCTCGACATTCCCGAGCCGACGGCGGCGGAATCGACCGAGCGCGGCCGGCCGCTCGCCAAGATCGTCGCGCAGCCGGGGTTCGTCGTGGCGGTGCTCGCCGCGGCGTTCGGCTACGGCGTGATGAACCTGCTGATGACCGCGACTCCCCTCGCGATGGGCGTGTGCGGGCATCCGTACGGCGCTGCGGCGACGGTGATCTCGGCCCACGTCGTCGGGATGTTCGCGCCGTCCTTCGTCACCGGCGACCTGATCCGCCGCTTCGGCGTCGTCAACGTCATGCTGTGGGGCGTGGTGCTCAATCTCGTCTGCGTCGGCATTGCGCTCGCGGGGGTCGAAGTGGCCCACTTCTGGTGGGCGCTGGTGCTGCTCGGGGTCGGCTGGAACTTCATGTTCATCGCCGCGACGGCGCTGCTCACCGAGACCTACCACCCGGCGGAGAAGGCGAAGGTGCAGGGCCTGAACGATCTCCTGATCTTCGTTACGATGGCGAGTTCGTCGTTCGCGTCCGGGATGATCCTCGAGCGCAACGGCTGGCAGACGCTGAACTACGCCGCGATCCCGTTCGTGGCGGCGATCGGCGTCGCCGCCCTCTGGCTCACCGTGAAGCGGAAGGGCGCCGTGGCGACGGCCTAGGAGGGACAGTGGAGCGGCGTTTCATCAACCCCCTCGAGCTCTCGAGCCCCACCGGCTACTCGCACGTCGCGGTGAGCGCCGCGGGCCGCACGGTCCATGTCTCGGGCCAGGTCGCGTACGACAGCACCGGCCGGATCGTCGGCAAGGGGGACCTCCGCGCTCAAGGCGTGCAGGTCTACGAGAACCTCAAGGCCGCGCTCGCGGCCGCCGACGCCGGCCTCAACGACGTGGTCAAGATGACCACGTTCGTCGTCGACCTCACCCCGGAGAAGGCGGGGGTGATGCGCGAGATCCGCGCCCGGTTCCTGCCCGAGGACCACCGGCCGGCGAGTACGATGGTCGGCGTGACCGGCCTCGTGCACCCGGACCTGCTGGTCGAGGTCGAGGTCGTGGCGGTGCTGACCGATCGGCGGTAGCGCGCGAGTGCCGCTCGATCCGCAGGCGCGCGCCGTCCTCGAGCGCATCGCCCGCGCGAACCTGCCGCCGTATCCGCAGCTCGGCCCCGCCGCCGTTCGCGAGCTCTACCGCGAGACGCGCGGCCGGCTGGGTGCCGCACCACCGGAGGTCGCGCACGTCGAATCCCGGCGCGCGGCCGGACCCGCGGGCGCGATCCCGATCCGCTGCTACCGGCCGCACGGCTCGAGCGCGGACGAACGGCTGCCGGCGCTCGTGTACTTCCACGGCGGCGGCTGGACCTTCGGCGACCTCGACACCCACGACGTCGTCTGCCGGGAGCTCGCGAACCTCGCGCGCTGCGCGGTCGCGTCGGTCGACTACCGGCTCGCGCCCGAGCACAAGTTCCCGGCGGCGGTCGAAGACGCAGTCGCGGCGACGCGCTGGGTCGTGCGCGAGGCGGTAGCGCTTGCGCTGGACCCGGCCCGGATCGCGGTCGGCGGCGACTCGGCGGGCGGCAACCTCGCGGCGGTGGTCGCGCTCGCGGCCCGCGACGAAGGCGGGCCGAGGCTCGCCATGCAGGTGCTGATCTATCCCGCCACCGACATGGCGGCCGACACGCCGTCGCACCGCGAGTTCGCCGACGGCTACGTCCTGACGCGCGACGCGATCCTGTGGTCGCGGGGAAACTACCTGCGCTCGCCGGGCGACGTCGCGGACTGGCGCGCGTCGCCCCTGCGGGCGCGCGATCACTCCCGCCTGCCGCCCGCGTACGTCGTCACCTGCGGCTTCGATCCGTTGCGCGACGAGGGGCGCGCGTACGCCGAACGCCTGCGGGCGGCCGGCGTGCCGGTGACCTACGAGTGCTTCGAGGGCATGGTCCACGGCTTCGTGACGATGGGCGGCGTCATCGCCGCCGCGCATCACGCGCTCTACCGCTGCGCGCAGGGGCTGCGCCGGTCGTTCGCGCAAGCCGCGCGCTGACGGAGGCGCCCCCGATGTACGTGCTGCCGGGGCCGCTCGCGCCGGTGTACCGGCGGCTGGTCGCGTCGTAGAATCGGCACCACCCCGGATCGAGGCTTGCGAACGCGTGGCGGACGAAACGACGGACAGCCCGGAGCGGCGCGGCTATCGCCACATCGAAGTGCTTCCGATCGCCGGCGCGCTCGGCGCCGAGATCCATGGGGTCGACATCGGACGGCCCCTCGAGGACGAGGTCGTTGCGGAGATCCGCCGCGCCTTCCTCGATCATCTGGTGATCTTCTTCCGGGACCAGTCGCTCGCCCCGCGCGAGCAGCTCGCCTTCGCCCGGCAATTCGGCGAGCCGATCGAGTATCCGCAGCTGCAGGGACTGCCCGACTGTCCGCTGATCACTCCCGTGATCAAGCTGGAGCAGGAGCGGGTGAACTTCGGGGGCGTATGGCATTCCGACACCGCGTATCTCGAGCGGCCGCCGATGGGGAGCATGCTCTACGCCCTGGAGCTCCCGCCCTATGGCGGCGACACGCTCTTCGCGAACCAGTACCTGGTCTACGACGCCCTGTCCGAGGGTCTGAAGAGAACCCTCGCCGGCCTGATCGGGATCAACAGCTCGACGAAGGCCGATGCCTCGAAGACCCGCGAGGACCGCCTGCGCGACGCCGGCGCCGCGCCGAAGGTGCTGGTCGGCGAGCATCCGGTCGTACGCACGCATCCGGAGACCGGGCGCAAGGGGCTGTACGTGAACGTCGGCCACACGACCGCCTTCAAGGGCTGGACGGAGGAGGAGAGCCGGCCGCTGCTCGAGCATCTCTTCGCGCACCAGGTCAGGCCGGAGTTCACCTGCCGGTTTCGCTGGGCGCCCGGTTCGCTCGCCTTCTGGGACAATCGCTGCACCCAGCACAACCCGGTCAACGACTATCACGGGTTCAGGCGCATCATGCATCGCGTCACGCTGGCGGGCGAGCGGCCGTGTTGAGCTCCGACCGGGGCGCAGCGCCGGCGACGTACGGGCGTCGGGATCAAGACGCGCGGCCGCAGCGCCGCACTCGAACCGCTGCTTGACGATGGCTAGCCGTTGATATACGGTGACTTTCAGTCTCGAGACACCTTCGACCCGGTCGCTCAAGCCGGCATTTCCACAATGATCAGTTATCAGCTCGATGCGGATGGAGGAGGCCTATATGGATCGTAAATGGACGCCACGACCTGGCGTGAAGACGACTGCGGCGATGTTCGTGGCGGCCCTGGCGGTGACCTGGGGCGCGATCGAGGGCCCGGCATACGCACAGGACAAGCCGAACAAGGTCGTGCTGCGCTTCGCGGCCGACTTCCCGCCGCCGCCGCACCCGGCGGGCCTCGCGATGAAGCACTTCGCCGAGCGCCTGCCGGAGGTGATCCCCGGCAGCGAGGCGCGCCTTTACTACGCCGGCGCGCTCTACACGATCCCGGAGGCCTTCGAGGCGATGCGCCAGGGCAACCTGGAGATGACCTGGATGCAGATCGGCAAGGCGGCGTCGGTCGACGCGTGGATGATGACGGTGGTCGGGCCGGGCGTGCTGACCACGGTCGGCGCGGTCGACAGCCTCGAGAAGATGGAGACCTTCCAGATGCTGGTCGACCGGCTGGCAAAGAACCAGGCGATCAAGGTGTTCGGGGCCGGCCACATGAGCTTCGGCATGGGCGTCGGCGGCAAGAAGCGCTACGTGAAGCCCGACGACTTCGTCGGCCGCAAGGTCCGCAGCATGGGTCCGGTCGAGAATGCCTCGCTCGAGTCGTGGAAGGCGAATCCGGTCGTCATGGGGTTCGGCGAGGTGCCGACCGCGCTGGAGTCGGGCGTCATCGACGGGCTGATGACCAGCATCGGCGGCTGGCTGAGCGTGAAGCAACAGGCGCCGTACTACACCATGGGCGGCGCCGGCGCCTTCGTGGGCGACTACTACATGGTCAGCGCGAGCCGGCGCTGGTGGGACCGCCAGAGCCCGGCGACCCAGGCGGCGCTGCAGAAGGTCATCGCCGAGACGATCCAGTTGCAGAAGGAGCTCAACTGGTGCGTCGACAAGATGACCTACGAGAAGTACGGGACCAAGGACCCGTCGAAGCCCGGCGTCTACTGGATGAGCCCGCAGGAGGTCGCCGCGATGACCGGTGCGATGGGTGACGCGCCCACCAGGTACGTGAAGAGCAAGACGCCGGAGGCGGCGAACAAGTGGATCGACCTGTTCGTGAAGGAGGGCCGGACCCTGTCGCAGCAGAACCCGCCCGGCTCGTCCTGGATCGAGAAGATCGACTGCTCGAAGCACGCGCCGAAGATCGTCATCAGGTAGCGCGCCGCGAGCTTTCCGGCCCCGGCGCGTGGAAAGGGCGTACCGCGTCTGGCGTGCGTTCCAGGACCGGTTCCTGGCGCACGCCGCCGCGCTGCTGCTCATCGGCTGCACGCTGCTCGCGCTGCTCGAGGTCGTGCGGCGCTACGTGTTCGGCTGGTCCTACGAGTGGCAGCAGGACGCCGTCACCTTCTTCATCCTGAGCGGGGTCTTTCTCTACTTCAGCATCGCGCAGCGGCGCGAGGCGCACCTCAGCGTGACGGTGTTGCCGGAGGCGCTGGAGGTGCTCGGGCCGCGCGCGCGCCGCGCGGCCGAGGTCGTCAGGCTCGTCGCCCTGACGTTCGCTTGCCTCTTCCTGCTCGCCGTGGTGTGGTGGGGGATTCCGGAGGTGCGGGAAAGCCGGCACTACGAAAGCCGCACCGAAAGCCTCGCGTTTCCGATGTGGCCGTTCCTGGCGGCGCTGCTCGCCGGCTTTGCCTTCATGGCGGTGACGATGCTGTTCCAGATCTACCGGTCCGTCCAGGCGCTGCGCGGCCGCAAGGTGCTCGAGGAGCCGCCGGAAGCGGACGCGGCACTGCACTGAAGCGCTGATCCGCCAAAGGGGAGGGGAGCGGATGCATCTCGTCGGGATCGTCGTTCTCGTGCTGCTCGTGCTGAGCGTGCCGATCGGCATCGCGCTCAGCGCTGCCGCCGCGGCCTACATCTTCGTCGATCCGCTGCTCGAGCCCACGGTCATCTTCCGCCAGTTCTTCAGCTTCATCGGGCGCTACTCGCTGATGGCGATCCCGCTGTTCATCTTCGCGGGGTTCCTCATGGAGCGCACCGGGCTGGTGGGGCAGCTGTTCCGCTTCGCCGACGCGCTGGTCGGCTGGATGCCCGGCGGCTTCGGGGTCGCGACCGTGCTGTCCTGTGTGATGTTCGGGGCGATCTCGGGCTCGAGCGTCGCGATGGCGGCCGCCATGAGCGTCATCGCCATCCCCGAGATGACCAGGCGCGGCTACCCGCCGTGGCTCGCGGGGGGCCTGGTCGCCACGGCCGGCGGCATCGCGATGCTGATTCCGCCGAGCATCATCCTGATCCTGTACGGCATCGTCACCGAAACGTCGATCGTGGCGCTGTTTTTCGCCGGCGTCGTCCCGGGGCTGCTGCTGGCCCTCGGCAATGCCCTGAGCGTCATCGTGATTGCTTCGATTCTCAAGCTGCCGCGCAGCAGGTTCGATCGCCGTCGCGTGTGGCCCGAGTTCAAGGGCGCGTCTCCGGCGCTCGGCATGCCGGTAGTAATCCTCGGCGGACTCTACGGCGGATTGTTCACCCCGACCGAGGCCGCGGCCGCCGCCTGCGGCTACGCGCTGGTGTACGGGTTCGCCAAGGGCGGACGGCAGTTCCTGCGCGAGCTGCTGCCCACTGCCGCCCGCTCGCTGAACCTGACCGCCGTGATCCTGTTCCTGGTCGGCAGCGTGGGCGTGTTCCAGTTCCTGCTGGCCAACCTGTACTGGCCGCAGCGGATCACCGAGATGGTGGTCGGCTGGGGGCTGACGCCGCTCGGCTTCATCTTCGCGTTCATGGGCGTCCTGCTGATTCTGGGCATGTTCGTCGACGGCGTGGCGATGGTGCTGCTGACCGTGCCGGTGGTATTCCCGGTGGCCTACGTGCTCAAGATCGACCCGATCCATCTCGGCATCATGCTCACGCTCGCCGTCGAGATGAGCGTGGTCACGCCGCCGGTCGGGCTGAATCTTTTCGCGGTGAGCGGTACCGCGAAGATCCCCCTGATGGAGGTCGTCAGGGGCTCGGTGCCGTTGTTCCTCAGCGACATGCTCGTGCTGCTGCTGGTGATCTTCTTTCCCGCGCTCGCGACCTGGCTCCCGGACCTGCTCGTCGTATCGGTTTTCAAGTGATCGCGGGAGCGGTCTTGCGCCGACGCCGCGGCGGCGCGCTGCCGAAACCGCGGTCAGTACTTCACCGAGCAGCCGTAAGGCGACGTGCTCGCCACGCTGACCGCCTTGCCGGCCATCGCTTCGCCGAGCGCGGCGCGCACGTGGTTGTTCGCGTTCCTGGTGTCGGCGGCGCTCGCCCAGCGCTTGTCGTCGATCGCGCCGGCGTAGATGAGCTGGCCGCGCGGATCGATCACGTACATGTGCGGCGTCGTGCGCGCGCGGTAGAGGCGGCCGACCTTGCCGTCCTTGTCGATGAGCGTCGCTTTCGGCGCGGCGCCTTTTGCCGCGAGCCACTTCGCCATGTCCGCGGGCGGCGTGAACTCGCCGCTCGACGGGCTCGAGGAGTTGATCGCGAGCCACACCACGTCCTTCGACCCGAGCTCTTTCTGCAGGGACGGCATGCTGCCGCTGTCGTAGTGCCGCCGGACGTACGGGCACTCGGGGTTCGTCCACTCGAGCACCACGAACTTGCCCTTGAAGTCGGAGAGCTTCACCGTCTTGCCCTGGAGATCCGGGGCGCTGAAGTCGGGGGCCGGCTGGCCGACGGTGGCGGCGAGCGCCGGCAGCGCCGCCGCGGCGACGGCGAGGGTGAGGGCGAGGGCGAGTCGGTTCATCGTTGGCTCCTTGGCGTTGCGTAAGGATATCAGCCGTCGAGCGCGGCGAGCACGCGCTCGCGGGTGAGCACTTCCGGCAGCAAGCGGGGCGGCCGACCCGGCTTGTAGAGCACGTACACGGGCACGCCGTTGCGTCCCAGCGCCGCGAGCGCGCGGGTGATCTCGGCGTCCCGGCGCGTCCAGTCGGCGCGCACGAGCTCGACCCCCCGCGCCCGGAACGCAGCCTGCACGTCCTCGGCTGCGAGCACGAGCCGCTTGTTGACCTGGCAGGTCACGCACCAGGCGGCGG
>JBOIFD010000092.1:0-4036 GCA_050741515.1 Burkholderiales bacterium | reverse complement strand
GTTCTGCTTCACCTATCGGGGACAGCCGATCGCGTGGGAGCTCACCAACAATGCGTGGCACACAGCGGTGCGGAAGGCTGGCATCGAGGATTTCCGCTTCCACGACCTGCGGCACACGTGGGCCTCGTGGCATCGCCAGGCCGGTACGAGCTGCGATGAGCTGAAGGACCTGGGCGGGTGGAAGTCGCGCGTGATGGTCGACCGCTACGCGAAGTTCGCCACCGAGCATCTCGCCGTGGCCGCGGCGCGGATCGAGGGAAATCGCGGTGGAAACGCTACGATTTCACTACGGTCGCCGGACAGGCAGGCACCCGCAGAGCCGCAAGTGCCTGATTGATCTGGTAGGGCGTGCAGGATTCGAACCTGCGACCAACGGATTAAAAGTCCGCTGCTCTACCAACTGAGCTAACGCCCCGGGGAAGAGGCGGGATTCTACGAGCCGTGCGCGCGGAGGTCAAACCGCGTTAGCTTTCAGGCGCTTATCCGGCGCGCAGCATGCGCCAGTACTGGAACTTCATGGTTGCAGCGGCCCCGGCGATGATCGCGAAGAAGGTCAGGATCGAGCCTGCGGCGAGCGTGGAGAAGCCCGTGATCCCTTGCCCGATCGTGCAGCCGAGCGCCACCACGCCGCCGAAGCCCATCAGGATGCCGCCGACGATGTGGCGAAGCATGTCCGGCGCGTCGCGAAACGACTCCAGCCGGAAACGCTTAGAAACGAGCGCGTAGGCAAGCGAGCCCGCGATCACGCCGAGCGCGGACGCAATCCCGAACGTCACGACCTTCGACTTGTCGGTCCAGAACATGAGGAGCTCGAGCAGAAACGCCTGCGGCGCGACGAACGACAGGGACTCCATCCGCCCGGTGTTGGTCGCGACCCACGCCTCCTGCAGCGTCTCCGGGTGCTCGGCGACGTACCCGAGCCCCCCGCTCACGTACCACCCGCCGACGATCACCAGCCCGACGACGATCCCGCCGAGGAGATAGTCGAACTGCCGGAACTCGCGCCGCGCGAGCGCGAAAACGGCGAGCGCTCCGCCAACCAGCAGCGCGACCGAGATCTCCATCGCGCGACGCTCGGCGCCGAGCCACTTCGCGAGGAGCGACGGCAGATCCTGGCCGGTCGCGAGCTGGACCGAAACCGTTTCGAGCACGCCGACGCGGACCGTGCCAAAGAGCCCCCGCAGCGTCATGTACGCCGCGATCGCCATGAACACGAGCACCACCACCGACTTGAGGTTGCCGCCGCCGACCCGGATCAGCGTCTTCGAGCCGCAGCCCGACCCGAGCGTCATGCCGATCCCGAAGAGCAGCCCGCCGACGAGGTACGAGAGCCAGGTGAAGTTCGCCGCCGGATAGATCGAGTTCGAGAGCTTGAGCAGGCCCGCGAGCTCGAGCGCGTTCGCGCCGAAGATCGCGACCGCGATCGCCAGCAGCCACATGCGCATGCGGTTCCAGTCGCCCATGTTGACGACGTCCGACACCGCGCCCATGGTGCAGAAGTCGGTCTTGTTGCCGACGAAGCCGAAGACGAACGCGAGGACGAACGCCCCCCACGCGACGACCGGCTGCAGGCTGGCGGGATTGACCTCTGGCATGGGTCTGAAGGCGACCCGGCGAGCGGAGAGGCGGTCTCCGCGACCTACTTCTTGGCGAGCCGCTGCTTCGCCTGCTCGGCCGCGGGGCTGTTCGGGTACTTCGAGACCAGCGTCTGGAGGGTGCCGCGCGAGCCTTTCGCGTCGCCCATCTCGGCCTGGCTCGAGGCGATGTTCAGCAGCGCGTCGGGCGCCTTGGCGCTGTCGGGCCAGATCGAGATCAGCTTCTGCTGCGCGGCGATCGCGTTCCGGTACTCGCGAAGCGCGTAGTGGGCGTTGCCGATCCAGTACTGCGCCGAAGGCGCGAGCTGGCTCTGGGGGTACGCGGTCAGGAACGACTGCAGGCTCTGGATCGCGGCGCCGTAGTTGTTCGCCTTGAACTGCGCGAGGCCCGCCTCGTAGGCCTGCTGCTCGGCCTGCGCCGCCAGCGCGACCTTGTCCTGCTCGAGCTTCGCCGTCTCGAACTTCCGGAGCCGGGAATCGAGGTCGACGTAGAGATCCTTCTGGCGCTTGTCGAGCCCCTCGACCCGGTTCGCCACCACCTCGATCTGCCCGCGCAGGCCCGCGATCTCCTGCTTGAGCGCCTCGAGCTGGTTCACGAGCTCGAGCAGCGCCTTCTTGTCGGTGACCTCCGACTCGATGCGCTCGAGGGTCTTCGCCTGCGCCTCGACCTGGCGGCGCACGTCGGCGATCTGCCGGCGCGCCTCCTCGTCGTCGAACAAGCCGGCGCGCGCGGGGAGGGCCGCCGCGAGGGCGGCCACCGCCACGATGGCGCGAACCTTCATCACCGCCCCCCGCACACCCGGTAAGTCTCCCGTCCCGCTCAAAACTCACCGCCGTACAGCATGTCGCCGCGGCGATTCTTGTACCAGCAACCCTCGTCGTGATCGACGCAGGCGGGCTTCTCCTCGCCGAGGCTCACCGACTCGATCTGCGTCTCGGTGACCCCGAGCACCATCAGGCGCTTCTTGATCGCCTCGGAGCGGCGCTGCCCGAGCGCGAGGTTGTACTCGCGGCTGCCGCGCTCGTCGGCACTGCCCTGGATCAGCATCTTCGCGCCGCGGTTGTCGCGCAGGTACTTGCCGTGCGCCTCCACGACCGGCACGAACTCGACCTTGATGTCGTCGCGGTCGAAGTCGAAGTAGATGGTGCGCTTCGACAGGATGCTGGACGGGTCCTTGAGCGGGTTCCCGCTCATCGACCCCGGTCTCACCGGCTGCGTCGTCGCCGAGGGCGCAGGTCTCGTCGCGCCCGGCGTCCGGTCCTCGACCCCGGCGGGCTTCTCGGCCTCGGGTGTGCTCTGGCATCCGGCGAGCACGAGGGTCAGCGTTGCGGCAAGCAGGATTTTCCTCATAACGACCTCCTGAGTTAAAGGCCTCCTTTTAATTCGCTGGGAACGGGCCCCACGCGGGCTCGCGTACATCGGCAGCCGGCACGGACAGGCGCTGCTTCACGCGCCCGTCGCTCGACGTGGCGGCGAGCACGCCGCGCCCGCCCGCGTCGGCCGCGTACAGGATCATCTTCCCGTTCGGCGCGAAGCTCGGCGACTCGTCGCGCCCGCCGTCGGTCAATACCTGGATCTGCCGCGTCGCGAGATCCATCGCGGCGACGTAGAAGCGCCCGCCATCGCGGGTCACGAACACGAGGGTCTTGCCGTCGGGGCTCAATCGGGGAGTGACATTGTAGTCCCCGCTGAAGGTCACCCGCTCGGCCCGGCCCCCGCCCGTCGCGACCCGGTAGATCTGCGGGCTGCCGCCCCGGTCCGACGTGAAGTAGATCCACTGGCCGTCGGGGGAGAACCGGGGCTCGGTGTCGATCGACGGGGAGCTCATGATCCGCCGGAGGCTCGAGCCGTCGGCGTTCACGAGGAAGAGCTGGGTGCCCCCCTCCCGCGACAGCGCGACGGCGAGCTGCCGGCTGTCGGGCGACCACGCCGGCGCGCTGTTCGAGCCGCGGAAGCTCGCCGCGGCCTGGCGCCGGCCGGTCGCCAGCGAATGCACGTAGACCACCGGCTTCTTCGCCTCGAACGACACGTACGCGAGCCGGGTGCCGTCGGGCGACCAGGTCGGCGAGATGATCGGCTCGTTGGACGTGATCGCCGTCTGCGGGTTGGCCCCGTCGGCGTCGGCGATCTGCAGCTGGAAGCGCGCGCCCGCTTTCACCACGTAGGCGATGCGCGTCGAGAACACGCCCCGGTCGCCGGTCAGCTTCTCGTAGATGAAGTCGGCGATGCGGTGCGCGGTGGCGCGCGCCTGCGCCGGTGCGATGGTGTAGGCGAGACCGCCGAGCGAGACCTGCTTCGGGACGTCATAGAGGCGAAAGCGCACCTCGTGGCGCCCGCCCGGCGCCGGGTACACGCCGCCCACGACGAGGGCATCCGCGGTGCGGTTCCGCCAGCCCGCGAAATCGACGTTCGTCACCTCGTTCAACGGCGGGCTCTGCGG
>JBOIFD010000091.1:0-18860 GCA_050741515.1 Burkholderiales bacterium | reverse complement strand
TGGTGAGCCGCGCCGAATCCTCCCAGTACGCGAGGTGCGCGGCGCGCGTCACGTCCGGCCACGGGTGGTGGCTGTGCGCGGTGACGTGGAGCGCGTCCCCGATCGACTCGAAGAAGGTCCGGTAGTGCTCTCTAAGCATTCCAGCGAAAGCCGAGCTGCTCGCGCAACGCGGCGGGCAGGGCCGGGAGCAACGAGCGCGGGATGAGGTACGTCGAGAGGTTGAAGAAGTCGAGGAAGACGCGGTGCGCCTCGATCGTGCGCCGCAGATAGTCCTGGCCGCTCGAGCCGCCGGTGCCGATCTTGGCGCCGATCATGCGGTGGACCATCAGCGCGTGCCGGTAGCGCCAGAGCGCGAGGCCCTCGTCGATGTCCACCAGCGCGGTCAGCAGGCGGAACGGGCCCTGCAGGATCGGCTCGTCCCGGTAGAGCATGATCATCAGCCCGGCGAGAAAGGCGGGATACGAGAGCCGCCGCTCGCCCGCGGCCCGCAGCGCCTCGTGCTTCTCCGGGTCGAACACGGAGTCGAACGTGGCGCGGGTGCGGTCGAGCTCCTCGAGCTGGGCCTGACGCGCGGCCGCGGGGAGCTGCGCCCGGCGCGCGATCGTCTCCCGATCCTCGTCGAGCATGCGGGTGACGTTGGCGCGGTACTCGCGCCAGAAGTCGAACTCGCGGAACTGGACGAACGGCATGCGCGCGAGCCACGCTTCGATCACTTCGAAGAGGCTCGGCTCGCGCTCCGCCGCGCCGACGGCGCGGCGGTCGGCCGCGTCGAGGGAGGCCTCGTAGTCGGCCTCGTTGTAGCGCAGCCGCTGCGTGCGCCTCAAGCCCAGCAGGTTCTCGATGTGCCTGAACTGCGCGCTCTGGAAACCGGACGAGGGCGTGAGCAGGTTCCGGAAGTCGAGAAAGTCGAGCGGGGTCATCGTCTCCAGGACGTCGATCTGGTCGACGAGCACGTCCTGGATCTTGATCACCCGCTCGAGGTAGTGGAGCGCGCGGCCGAGGTCGCGCTCGTTCACGAACTCGGCGCCCATGATCCGCCGGGCGGCGTCGAGCTCGTGGAGGACCTCCTTGAACCAGAGCTCGTAGGTCTGGTGGGTGACGATGAACAGCAGCTCGTCGTGCGCGGGCGTGCCGGCCTTCGCGCTCTCGAGCTCCTGGCAGGCGAGGAGCTGCTTGAGCTTGAGGTACTTGCCGTAGGTGAGGGCGCTCATCGCGGCACTCGCGGCTGCGCCGCGCACGTCGCCGACGCTACCGGCTGCGACCGGCTCCGGGCCGGCTCCAGACTTCGAGGATCTCCTCGAGTTGTCGAAACGCCTCGGGCTGGATACGGGTCATCCCGGCGAACGGGCGCTCGAGCGCGAGGATCGAGAGCAGCACGACCCCGATCGTGAACGACAGGCCGGCGACCATCAGCCCCTGGGACCACGCACTCCGGGTCCCGAAGAAAAAGCTGAAGCCGATCGTGACGGCGCCGGCGGCGAGCAGCACCGCCCAGATGACGCCGGGCACCCCGGATCCCATGCTGAGCAGGCGGTCCCGGCGATGGTCGCCCAGGGCGTTCAGCCGCTGCAGCGACTCCGTGTACCAGATCCGCTGATGATCGTCCCGCGGCCGGAACTCGTGGTAGGTCCGCCAGAGCTGGTTGTACGCCTCCCAGGCTTCGGGACTCGAATCGCGCTGGGCCATGGCCGGCCATTCCTTCTCCACCACGACCCGGGCATAGGCGCGCACCCGCGCCTCCATCGTCTTGCGGACCTCGGGCGGAAAGACCTGGGCGTCGCGGTACAGGTCCGCCAGCTCGTTCGCCTCGCGCTCGACCCGCTCCTGAGCGTGCCGGAACTGCTCCCAGACGATGATCGCGGTGAAGCCGAGGAGCACGGCGTAGACCACGCCGATGACCGCGTAGATGAACCCCGCCACTTCGTTGTGGCGCTCGAGGACTTCCGGGCCGACGGCGCGGCGGACGAAGAGTGCGCCGGCAACCGCGAGCGCCGGCAGCGCTCCGATCAGCAGGATGCTCCAGAACCACGTCTCGAGGTTCGACAAGGGGGGCCGCGCTCCGGCCGCGGAACGGGCAGTGTAGCGGCATCGACGGCGGGCCGGAACCGGCCCGGGTCGGGCTACCGGCGGCGCTTCTTCTTCGCGGCCGGGCGCTTCGGCGCCGCGCCGATCTCGACGATGCACTCGATCTCGACCGGAATGCCCATCGGGAGCGAGCCCATGCCGACCGCCGAGCGGGCGTGCTTGCCGCGGTCGCCGAGCACCTGGACGAAGAGGTCCGAGCACCCGTTGATCACCTTCGGGTGGTCCTGGAACTCGGGCACCGCGTTGACCATCCCGAGCACCTTCACCACGCGCTTCACGCGGTCGAGGCTCCCGAGCTCCGACTTCATCACGGCGAGGAGATCCATGCCGACCGTGCGCGCGTGCTGATAGGCCTGCTCGACGGTGTACTCGCGGCCGACCTTGCCGTTCGGGCGCACGCCGTTCGCGTCGGCGCGCGGGCCCTTGCCGGCGAGAAACAGCAGGTTGCCCGTCTTCACCGCGTTGACGTAGTTGGCGACCGGGGCGGACACCTTGCCGAGGTCGATGCCGAGTTCTTTCAGGCGTTTTTCTGCGCTCATGGGTTCCCCCTTCAGATCATGTCGCCGCAGCGGCTGAATCGCCTGCAGCCGGCCGATTTTGCCACGGGCGCCGACGCACGGACCGCCGAGCGAAGCCGCGCGCGACCGAGGCTTCGAAGGGAGCTAGCTGCGCGGTCGGCGGCGCGCGAAGCCGAGACCGGCGAGGGCGACGCTGAGGAGGGCCATAGTGCCCGGCTCGGGAACCGTCACCGGCGGCGTGTTGTACGCATGGGTGTGACTCGGCATCTGGGCCACGGTCAGCGTGAGCGATTCGGCGCCATCCATCTGGCCGAGCAACCAAGGCGACAGACCAGGCCCGTCTCCCGCTCCGAGCCCGAGGCGTCCACGAAAGTCCGGCAGCGCAAACGTGGTCTGGCCGTCGCCTCCGTAGGTCGTCCCCAAGAGCGAGAACAGCGCCGTGTTCTGGGAGATCGGGAGCAATTGGCCGTCGGCGAACGCCCAACCGGCAGGCGCGAAGTTGCCCGCAAACAGCGCGATCTCGCCGATGAGGACGTCGTCGGCAAGGGGACCACCCAGTCCGTCCTCCATTCCCGGTTCGTACCGGGAGGGAAAGATGCCTTGCAGCGCGATGAGATAGTTCAGCCCGAGATACGGCTGCATGTTGAACTGCTGGGGATTCCCCTCGCCGGTGATCCCCGTGAAGTCGCTCGACGGCGGCAGCGGGTGGTCGTGGGCCGGCAGCTCCGATTGGGTCAGGAACAGCGACTCGGATCCGCCAATTTCGCCGAGGACTAGGGGCGTGAGCCCGAGCCCGGCGCCATCGCCGGCCGCGGCGCTCCCCCGCAGATCGGGAAGGGCGAACGTCGTCCGGCCGTCCCCACCGTAGGTCGTTCCCAGCAGGGAGAACAATGCCTGGTTCTGGTTGATCGCCAGCAGTTGCCCCTGGGCAGCCGCAAGGCCATTGGGCAGGATCGCCCGGGAGGTCAGCTCGACGAATCCAAGAATGGATCCGGGGCCGGGGCCGACAGGGCCAGAGGACGGGGGGAAGACGCCCTGCAATACGAGGGCGTAATTCAAGGCCAGCGACGGTTGCATGTTGTTGTACGGCTGGCCGCCGCCCGTCGCGCTCGTCGCCCCGAGCGGCGCTGGCAGCGTGTGGCTATGCGGAGGCAGTTGCGCCGTTCCGAGCGTGACCGACTCCGACCCGGTCGTCTCGCCGAGGCTCCGCGTCGTGAGCCCCGGGCCAGTCCCCGTCCCGATCGGCACTCGCCCACGCAAATCGGGCAAGTGAAAGGTCGTTTGCCCGTCGCCGCCATACGTCGTCCCGATGACGTTGAACAGCGACTCGTGCTGGCTGATCTGGAGCGACCGGCCATCGGCGGGCAGCCAGCCCTGGGGAGTGAAATGGCCGCCGAACAGACCGATGTCCCCGAGGTTGAAGAAGACGCCGTCGGTCCGGACGACGTAATTGATGGCCAGCGACGGCTGGACCGTCGCGTGGGGCTGGCTTTCTCCCGCCGGGCCGGTGACCTGCGCGGGCGCGGCCAGCGGCAGCAGCAGTCCGATCATGGCCCCAGCCACCCCAACCACGTTCCGCAACGTCATGGCTCGCCTCCGCCGCATCTGGGCGCTACGCGCATCGTGAGCGTCGGACGCAGGAACCGTACCCATGCCTGCTTGGTCTTTGCATTCAACCGGTTGGAGGCGGCGCCTCGTTCGACGGGCCGCCCGCTGTAAGGCACACCGACGGCCGATCCTCGGCTCGGCAGGAGGGTCTCCGCCGACAAGAAAAAGGCGGCCGAAGCCGCCTTCCCCGGCGTCCTGACGGTGAGACTACTTCTTCCGCCGCAGCCGCTGGATCGCCTGGATCTGCGCCGCGGCCGCGGCGAGCTCGGCCTGCGCCTTCGCGATCTCTTCGGCCGAGAGCTTGTTCCGCATCGCGTCTTCCGCGCGCTGCTTCGCCTCGAGCGCCTTGACCTCGTCGAGGTCGTGCGCGCGGATCGCCGTGTCGGCGAGCACCGTCACGACGTTGGGCTGCACCTCGAGGAATCCGCCCTGCACGAACACCAGCGTCTCCTCTTCCTGGCCCGGAACCTTGATGCGCACCGCGCCGGCCTTGATCTGCGTGAGCAGCGGCGTGTGCTTCGGGTAGATGCCGAGCTCGCCCATCACGCCCGGCAGCACCACGAACTCGGCCTCGCCGGAGTAGATCGACTCCTCGGCGCTCACCACGTCGACATGAATTGTGTTGGCCATTTGCTTTTCGCCGGGCGACCCGCGGTACGCGGGTCGGAGAATTCGCCTTTGACGGTCTTTACGTTGCCCTTATTGCAGCTGCTTCGCTTTCTCGACCGCTTCCTCGATCGGGCCGACCATGTAGAACGCCTGCTCGGGGAGCGCGTCGCACTCGCCGTTCACGATCATCTTGAAGCCTTTGATCGTCTCCTTCAGCGGCACGAACTTGCCCGGCGAGCCGGTGAACACCTCGGCGACGTGGAACGGCTGCGACAGGAACCGCTGGATCTTCCGGGCGCGCGCCACCGCGAGCTTGTCCTCGGGCGAGAGCTCGTCCATGCCGAGGATCGCGATGATGTCGCGCAGCTCCTTGTAGCGCTGGAGGATCGCCTGCACCGCGCGCGTCGTCGCATAGTGCTCCTCGCCGATGGTGTTGGGGTCGACCTGGCGCGACGTCGAATCGAGCGGGTCGACCGCCGGGTAGATGCCGAGCGACGCGATGTCGCGCGAGAGCACCACGGTCGCGTCGAGGTGGGCGAAGGTGGTCGCCGGCGACGGGTCGGTCAGGTCGTCGGCCGGCACGTAGATCGCCTGGACCGAGGTGATCGAGCCGACCTTGGTCGAGACGATGCGCTCCTGCAGCCGGCCCATCTCCTCGGCGAGGGTCGGCTGGTAGCCGACCGCGGAAGGCATCCGGCCGAGCAGCGCCGAGACTTCCACCCCGGCGAGCGTGAAGCGGTAGATGTTGTCGATGAAGAGCAGGATGTCGCGGCCCTCGTCGCGGAAGCGCTCCGCCATCGTGAGGCCGGTGAGCCCCACGCGCAGGCGGTTGCCGGGCGGCTCGTTCATCTGCCCGAACACCATCGCCACCTTGTCGAGCACCTTCGAGTCCTTCATCTCGTGATAGAAGTCGTTGCCCTCGCGGGTGCGCTCCCCCACGCCCGCGAACACCGACAGGCCGGCGTGCTGCTTGGCGATGTTGTTGATGAGCTCCATCATGTTCACGGTCTTGCCGACCCCGGCGCCGCCGAACAGCCCGATCTTGCCGCCCTTCGCGAACGGGCAGATCAGGTCGATCACCTTGATGCCGGTCTCGAGCAGCTCGACCGAGGCCGAAAGCTCGTCGAACTTGGGCGCGAGCTGGTGGATCGAGCGGCGCTCCTCGGTCTTGATCGGCCCGGCCTCGTCGATCGGCCGGCCGAGGACGTCCATGATGCGCCCGAGCGTCGCCTCGCCGACCGGCACCGAGATCGGGCCGCCGGTGTTCGCCACCGTCATGCCGCGGCGCAGCCCGTCGGAGGAGCCGAGCGCGATGCAGCGCACCACGCCGTCGCCGAGCTGCTGCTCGACCTCGAACGTGAGGCCTTTCTCGGCGAAGCCGGTGTCGCCCGAATCCTCGAGCACGAGCGCGTCGTAGATGCGCGGCATGTGCTCGCGCGGAAACTCGATGTCCGTCACCGCGCCGATGCACTGGACGATGGTGCCTTGTGCTTGTGCCATATCAGTCCCTCGAGACTCCGAAATCGTGAAACCGGCCGCTAGACCGCCGCCGCGCCGCCGACGATCTCGGCGAGCTCGGTGGTGATCGCCGCCTGGCGCGTCTTGTTCAGCACCAGCGTCAGCTCGTCGATGATGTCGGCCGCGTTGTCGGAGGCGGCTTTCATCGCCACCATGCGCGCCGACTGCTCCGAGGCCATGTTCTCGACCGCCGCCTGGTAGACCAGGGCCTCCATGTAGCGCGTGAGGAGGCCGTCGAGCACCTCCTTCGCGTCGGGCTCGTAGATGTAGTCCCACGAGAGGCCCTCGCTCATCGCGGTGTCGACGATGGTGCCGGCCGGGCCCTGCGCGAAGTGGAGCGGCAGCAGCTGGACCGCGAACGGCTCCTGCTTCATCGTGTTGATGAACCGGGTCGTCAGCAGGAAGAGCTGGTCGATCCGCCCGTCGCGGTAGGCGTCGAGCTGCACCTTCACCGGGCCGACCAGCTTGTCGAGATGCGGGCGGTCGCCGAGCTGGACGACGTGGGACGCGACGTTCGCGCCGAGCCGCTGCATGAAGCCGAGCCCCTTCGAGCCGATCGCGGTGATTTGCGTGCCCTTGCCCTCGCCCTGCCACTCCCGGATCCGGTTCAGCGCCACGCGCAGGACGTTCGTGTTCAGGCCGCCGCACAGCCCCTTGTCGGTCGTCACGACGATCAGCCCGACGTTCTTGACCGCCTCGCGCTTGACGATGAACGGGTGCTTGTACTCCGGGTTCGCCTTGGACAGATGGCCGGCGATCTGCCAGATGCGGCTCACGTACGGCCGCGTCTGGCGCATCCGGTCCTGGGCCTTCTTCATCTTCGACGCGGCGACCATCTCCATCGCCTTGGTGATCTTGCGCGTGCTCTGCACGCTCTTGATCTTGTTGCGGATTTCCTTGGTCCCCGCCACGGCGCGGCTCCGGCCTAGTACGCCCCGGACTTCTTGAAGTCCTCGATCGCCGCGGCGAGCGCCTTCTCGTCGTCGGCGGTCAGGTCCGTGGTGCTCGCGACCCGGTCCATCAGCGCCTTGTGCTTCTGCTGCACGAACGCCCGCAGCGCGGTCTCGAAGGCGAGCGCCTTCTTCACCTCGACGTCGTCGAGATACCCGCGGTTCACCGCGAACAGCGTCAGCGCCTGGTCGGCGACCGACAGCGGCGCGTACTGCGGCTGCTTCATGAGCTCGGTGACCATGCGCCCGCGCTCGAGCTGCTTGCGCGTGGCCTCGTCGAGGTCGGAGGCGAACTGCGCGAACGCCGCGAGCTCGCGGTACTGGGCGAGCGAGAGCCGCACGCCGCCGCCGAGCTTCTTGATGACCTTGGTCTGCGCCGCGCCGCCGACGCGCGACACCGAGATCCCGGCGTTGATCGCCGGCCGGATGCCGGCGTTGAAGAGGTCGGTCTCGAGGAAGATCTGGCCGTCGGTGATCGAGATGACGTTGGTCGGCACGAACGCGGTGACGTCGCCCGCCTGGGTCTCGATGATCGGCAGCGCGGTGAGCGAGCCGGTCTTGCCCTTGACGCTTCCCTTGGTGGCCCGATCGACGTACTCCGGGTTCACGCGCGCGCCGCGCTCGAGCAGCCGCGAGTGCAGGTAGAAGACGTCGCCCGGATACGCCTCGCGCCCGGGCGGGCGGCGCAGCAGCAGCGAGATCTGGCGGTACGCCCACGCCTGCTTGGTCAGGTCGTCGTAGATGATGAGCGCGTCCTGGCCGCGGTCGCGGAAGTACTCGCCCATCGTGCAGCCGGAATAGGGCGCGATGTATTGCATCGCCGCGGACTCGGACGCCGAGGCGGCGACGACGATGGTATAGGCCATCGCGCCGTGCTCCTCGAGCTTGCGCACGACGTTCGCGATCGTGGAGGCCTTCTGCCCGATCGCGACGTAGACACAGAACAGGTCTTTGCCCTTCTGGTTGATGATGGTGTCGATCGCGACCGCGGTCTTGCCGGTCTGCCGGTCGCCGATGATGAGCTCGCGCTGCCCGCGGCCGATCGGCACCATCGAGTCGATCGCCTTGAGGCCGGTCTGCACCGGCTGCGACACCGACTGCCGCCAGATCACGCCCGGCGCCACCTTCTCGATGACGTCGGTCGCCTTGGCGTTGATCGGGCCCTTGCCGTCGATCGGCTCGCCGAGCGCGTTCACCACCCGGCCGATCAGCTCCGGGCCGACCGGCACCGAGAGGATCTTGCCGGTGCACTTGACCGTGTCGCCCTCCGAGATGTGCTCGTACGCGCCCATGACCACCGCGCCGACCGAGTCGCGCTCGAGGTTGAGCGCGAGGCCGAAGGTGTTCCTGGGGAACTCGAGCATCTCCCCCTGCATGACGCTGGAGAGCCCGTGGATGCGGCAGATCCCGTCGGTCACCGACACGATCGTGCCCTGGGTGCGGACGTCGGCGGCGAGCTCGAGGCTCTTGATCTTGCTCTTGATGAGGTCCGAGATCTCGGCCGGGCTGAGGCTCTGTTGCATCGGGAGACTCCTGTGGTTCCGTGGTTCCGGTGTTTTAGACCTTCGCGAGCGCGGCGGCCATGGCGGCGAGCTTGCCGCGCACCGAGCCGTCGATCACCTCGTCGCCGACCGCGACCTTGACGCCGCCGATGAGCTCCTTGTCGACCGACACGTGCGGCCGGACCTTGCGCTTGAAGCGCGCTTCGAGCCCGACGACGAGCGCGGCCGTCTGCGCGGCGTCGAGCGGGAAAGCGCTCTCGATCCCGGCGTCGACGATGCCCTCGCGCCCGTTCTTGAGCGCCTCGAAGTGGCTGTGCACCTCCGGCAGCACCGCGACGCGCCCGTTCGCGATCAGGACGCGCAGAAAATTCTGGACCTCGACCGGCAGCTCGCCGGCCGCGCCGGCGATCACGCCGTAGAGGGCATCGGGCGTCACCAGAGGGTCGCCGACGAGCCGCAGGACCTCCGGGTCCGCGGCCACCCCCGCGAGGCGGGCGAGCGCACCGGCCCAGGCCGCGAGCTTGCCCTCGCGGTCGGCCACCTCGAAGGCGGCTTCGGCGTACGGGCGAGCAATCGTCGCGAGCTCGGCCATTGGCGCTACTTCAGCTCGGCTTTCAGGCCGGCGAGCATCTGGGCATGGGCCTTGGCGTCGACCTCGCGGCGCAGGATCTTCTCGGCGCCCGCGACGGCGAGCTCCGCGACCCGTTCGCGCAGCGTCTCCCTGGCGCGCGCGACCTCCTGCGCGATCTCGGCCTTGGCCCCGGCGATCAGGCGGTCGCCCTCGGATTTCGCCGTGCTCTTCGCCTCGTCGACCATCTGCACCGCGCGCTTCTCGGCGCTCGCGATGAGCTCCTGCGCGCGGTTCCGCGCCTCGGCGAGCGCGGCCTCCGCCCGCTTCGCCGCCTCGGCGAGCTCGGTGCGGCCGCGCTCGGCCGCGGCCAGCCCGTCGGCGATCGTCTTCTGCCGCTCGGCGATGATGCGCTGGAAGTACGGCCACACCACCTTCATCACGAACCAGATGAAGAGCAGGAACCAGAGGATCTGGCCGATGAGCGTTGCGTTGATGTTCACGGCTCGCTCCCGTGGGAGAGACGGTGACGGACGCGCAATGTTCGCAATGTCAGCCCTTGAGCTGCGAGACCAGCGGATTGGCGTAGAGCAGCAGCACCGCGATCGCGGTCGCGATCGCGGTGAACGCGTCGAGCAGGCCGGCGACGATGAACATCTTGACCTGCAGCGTCGGGATCATCTCCGGCTGGCGCGCCGCGCCCTCGAGGAAGCGGCCGCCGAGGATGCCGAAGCCGATGGCGGTGCCGAGCGCCCCCATGCCGATCAGCAGCCCCGCGGCGATCTGCGTCATGCCGAAAAAGCTTGCGAGTTCCATTGATTCTCCTTGGCGGACGGTTTTCGAGAACTTTTAGTGCGACTCGCTCGCCAGCGACATGTAGACGATGGTGAGCATCATGAAGATGAACGCCTGCAGGGTGATGATCAGGATGTGGAAGATCCCCCAGCCGAGCGAGAGGATGACGTGGCCGAGCATCGACACCGCGCTCGTCCCGACGCTCGACCAGGTCCACGCGCCGGCGAGCAGCACCATCAGGATGAACAGCACCTCGCCGGCGAACATGTTGCCGAACAGCCGCAGCGCGAGCGAGACCGGCTTCGCCAGCTCCTCGACGAAGCGCAGCACCAGGTTGACCGGGGCGAGGACGATCTGGAGCGCGACGTTGTCGACGTGAAAAGGCGCGGTGAAGATCTCGCGGATGAAGCCGCCGACGCCCTTGAACCTGACGTTGAAGACCAGGATCAGCGCGAACACCGTGAGCGACATCGCGAAGGTCGCGTTCGGATCGGTGGTCGGCACCGCCTTCCAGTGCGCGACGCCGAAGACGTTGTGCATGATCCAGGGGATGAAGTCCACCGGGATAAGGTCGAGGGCGTTCATGCAGAACACCCAGATGAACACCGTGATCGCGAGCGGGGTGACGATCGCGCTCTGGCCGTGGAAGGTGTCGCGGACCTGCTGGTCCACCATCCCCAGGACGATCTCCACGAACGCCTGGAGCTTGCCCGGCACCCCCGGGGTCGCGCGGCGCCCCACGTAGGCCATCAGCCCGAACACCGCGAGGCCGACGAGCCCCGACATGATCAGCGTGTCGAGATGGAGCGTCCAGAAGCCCTGGCCGACGTGGAGGTTGACGAGATGGTGGGAGATGTACTCGTTGGCGGTGGGTCCGGCGTTGTCCGCGGCCATGGCGTGCTCGGGAACCTATCCAAATCGAAGGGAACGCCCCTCGTTCTTCTATATGACGGCTTTCCTGCCGAGGTTCAGTTACCAGCCAGTTCTAGAACACTATCAGCAGCGCGACCCAGTACACCGCCAGGGTCGCGATGAACGTCAGCAACAGCGGCAGCGTGGCCACCCCCTTGTAGAGGATGAGCACCGCCGCGAACAGGATCACGGTCAGCGCGAGCTTCTGCACCTCCCCGATGAAGTGCGCCCGGAGCAGGACCTTGGGATCGCTCGTCTCCCGGGCGGCGATTCGCCGGGCGTAGGCCAGGCTGCCGAGGAAGCCGATCGCACCACCGAGGAACGCCGACGCCGCGGCATTTGCGCCGTAGAGCACGAGGCACAGCAAGGCGATCACTACGCTCACCGCGACTTGGAGGCCGATGACCCGGCGTAGCTGCCCGCGCACGAGACGCGCCTCCCCGCCGCCCGCAAAACCGCGCGATTCTAGAGGGAAATGGCGCGCTGCGTCAAACGGCGCGGGAGGTAAACCCCGCGGCGCGCTTACGCCGGCCACCCCCCTTCACCGGGGGGCAGGGCGGTAGACAGGCGCGCGCGCCGGACGTAGATTGCCCTTCCCCGCCGACCGGACGCGACCCGCATGCCGACGCCGCATCAGACCGGCACCTGCCCATCGGGCGACGTCACCCTCGCCTACCGCCGCTTCGGGAAGCCGGGGCGCACGCCGGTGCTCATCACCCACGGGCTGTCCTACTTCTCCTACGACTGGATCGACGTCGCGGGCGTGCTCGCCGCCGACCGCGAGGTCGTGGCGATGGACATGCGCGGCTTCGGCGACTCGACCTGGAGCCCCGCCCGCGACTACGGCGTGCCGACGATGGCCGGCGACATCGTCGCGCTCGCCGATCACCTCGGCTGGCGAAGCGCGGTGCTCGTCGGGCACTCGATGGGCGGCCGCAACGCCGCGTATTGCGCGGCCAGGAATCCCGCGCGCGCGGCCGGCCTGGTGCTGGTCGACTATTCGCCGGAGAACGCGCCGCAGGGCGCGAAGCGGGTCACCGACACCGTCGCGGCGCTGCCGGATGTCTTTCCGGGCGTGGACGCGGTGATGCGCCACTTCGGCGTTGCGCCGGAATCGCCCGCGGGGAAGGCGAAGCGCGCCCGGTTCGAGGCGTACCTGCGCGCGGTGCCGGGCGGGGTCCAGCTCAAGCGCGACCTGCACTTCCGCGACCAGTTCCGGCGCGTGAAGGAGACCGGCGAGCGGCCGAAGCTCGGCGTCGACATGTGGCAGGTGCTGGGCGAGCTCGCGTGCCCGGCGCTCGTGATGCGCGGCGCGCAGTCCGACATGTTCGCGCCGGAGACCGCGGACAAGGTGAAGGGGGCGAACGTGCGCCTGCGCCTGGTCGAGGTCCCGGGCGGCCACGACATCGCCGGCGACAATCCGGACGGCTTCCTCGCGGCGATCGGTCCGTTCCTCAGGCAGCTGGAGAGCCCGTCATGAAGCAGCCGAAACCGCTCGCGCCCGTCCCGATGCGCGGCGTCGACCACCTCGCGCTCGTCACCGAGGACCTGCCGACGACCATGGACTTCTACACCCGCGTGCTCGGGATGCAGCTCGTGCACGTGCGCCGCGTCCCGTACGAGCGCGACCGCGGCCAGCCGCCCTACGCGGACCTGCGGCACTACTTCTTCGACATGGGCGGCGACTCGCTGCTCGCGTTCTTCGAGTACCCGCAGGGCCTGGCGCGGCAGAACCGCGATCTGCCCGGCGGCATGCAGCACCTCGCGTTCCACGTCCCCGCCGACCGGTTCGACGCGCTGATCGAGCGCGTGCGCGCGCACGGCGTGAACGTGATCGGCCCGGTGTCGCTCGGCGGCCGGTTCTGGTCGGCGTACCTCTTCGATCCGAACGGCATCCGGCTCGAGTTCGCCACGAGCCGCGCGCCCGCCGAGCTCGGCGTCGTCGGCTCGGTGCTGCAGACGCCGGAGGAGGCGCGCGCGGAGCTCGCGACGCTGTTCGCCGACCCGAAAGAGGTCGAGAGATGGCTGGCCGCGATGCCGCTCCGCGAGGACTCGCCCGCGGCCGCGTGAAGAGCGCCCGCGACGCGGGCATAATCGGGCACGAGTCTCACGGAGGAGGGAAAAGATGGCACGCTTTCTGGCTCGCGCCTGGCTCGGGCTCGCCGCCGCGGCCGCGATGGCGACCGCGGCGCACGCGCAGCAGAAGTACGAGATGAAGCTCGCCTACTTCGTCGGCGACCAGCACGCCATGTCGAAGTGGCTGATCAAGTGGTCGGACGGCCTCGAAAAGCGCTCGAACGGCCGGATCGCCGTGAAGCGCTTTCCCGGCGCGCAGATGGGCCCGACGCCGCAGCACTACGACTTCGCGCGCACCGGCCAGGCCGACGTGAGCTGGTTCCTGCACGGCGCGACGCCGGGGCGGTTCCCGCTCACCGAGCTGGTCCAGCTGCCCTACCTCGTCGGCAGCGCGGAGATCGGCACCAAGGTGCTGAACGACAAGGAGCTGCGCGCGAAGCACCTCGACGCCGAGCATCGCGGCGTCAAGGTGCTGCTGCTCCTCACCCATCAGCCGGGCAACGTGCACAGCACCAAGAAGCCGATCCGGACGACCGACGACATGCGCGGCATGCGGATCCGCTTCGCCTCGCCCACCATCCGCGACTTCGTCGGCGCGCTCGGCGGCACGCCGGTCGGCGTGCAGCCGAGCGAGATCAGCGAGCAGCTGCAGAAGGGCGGCATCGACGGCGTCTTCATCGACTACGGCGGGGCCGGCATCGCCTTCAAGCTGGGCGGCATCCTCAGGTACTCCACCGAGATGTACTCCTACGTGTCGAGCTTCGGCGTGGGGATGAACCCGCAGTTCTACGCCAAGCTGCCGCCCGACCTGCAGAAGCTCGTCGACGAGTCCATGACCGGCGTGGAGAAGGAGGTCGGCGAGGCGTGGGACGCGCTCGACGCGCCCGGCAAGAAGCTGCTCGTCGCCGGCGGCGCCGAGGTGATCAGGCTCTCGCCCGAGGAGAACGCGAAGTTCCGGCGGATCGGAAGCCAGGTCACGTTCAGCAGGGTCAAGGAGCTCGAGGACAAGAAGCTCCCGGCGCGCGCGGTGTACGAGCAGATGCGGGCGCTCTCCGACAAGCACGCGAAGACCTCCAAGAGCTTCTGGAATTGAGGTAGTGCTGCGCACGGAACGGGGGAGTGCTCCGCACGAATTCCCCGCGACCGGCCGCCCGATAGGGCGCCTGGTCGCGTACGGACTGTGAAAGCGGTCGCGAATCTGTGCGCCTGGGTGGCGAGCGCGTTTCTCGCCGCGATGATGCTGCTCACCGTCGCCGACGTGGCCTTGCGCTGGACCCTCGGCACGCCGATCCGCGGCACCCTCGAGCTCGTCGAGCTGCTCCTCACGGGCACCTTCTTCCTCGCGCTGCCGGCGGTCTTCCTGCGCGACGGGCACATCCTGGTCGACATCGTCGACAGCCGGCTCCCGCGCGCGGTGCCCTGGCTGAAGCGGCTCGCGCTCGCCGTCGCGGCGGTGATGCTCGGGGTCATCGCCTGGCAGTGCTGGATCTTCGCCCGGAACGCGGTCGCGTTCGGCGACGTCACCTCGGATCTGTCGCTGCCGCTCGTCCTGTACTGGATCCCGCTGCTCGTCGGCATCGCCGGCGCGGCCGTCGCCGCGGCGGCGCTGGCGGTGACGCGCGGCAACGGCGAGAAGCGGGGGCGCGAATGAGCGTCGGGGCGCTCGGCGTTCTCGGCGTCGTCGCGCTCCTCGCGGCGATCTTCGCGCGCCTGCCGATCGGGCTCGCGCTCGCCACCGTCGGCTTCCTCGGCTACGCCGCCGCCGACGGCTGGCCGAACGCGCTCTCGATGATCGGCAACGTGCCGTTCGATCTCGCGCGCGCCTATTCGCTATCGGTCGTGCCGCTCTTCATCCTGATGGGGGCGGTCGCCTCGCGCGCGGCGATGTCGCGCGAGCTCTTCGACGCGGCGAACGCGATCTTCTCCGGCTTTCGCGGCGCGCTCGCCAACGCCACGATCGGCGCCTGCGCGGCGTTCGGCGCGATCTGCGGCTCCTCGATCGCGACCGCCGCCACCTTCTCGCGCGTCTCGATCCCGGAGATGCGCCGCTACGGCTACGACGCGGGGCTCGCCGGCGGCGCGGTCGCCGCCGCCGGAACGCTCGGCATCCTCATCCCGCCCTCGGTGATGCTCGCGATCTACTCGATCGTCGCCGAGGAGTCGCTCGCCAGGCTGTTCGCGGCGGCGCTGATCCCGGGCCTGATCCTCGCGGCGCTGTACGTCGTCACGGTCTCGATCATCGCGCGCGTGCGCCCGAACCTGATGCCGCGGGCGCCGTCGATGCCCCTGCCCGAGCGGCTGCGCGCCGCGCGCGGCCTGTGGAAGCTCGTCGTGCTGTTCTTCCTCGCGGTGGTGGGCATCTATCTCGGGTGGTTCTCGCCCACCGAGGCGGCGGGGGTGAGCGCATTCGCGGCGATCGTGATCGCGTTCGCCACCCGGGCCATGGACTGGCGCGGCCTCGTCGACGCCCTGGTCGAGACGGTGTACACGACCGCGATGCTGTTCTTCATCGTGATCGGCGCGTTCATCTTCTCGCGCTTCATCGTGCTCACGCAGTTCCCGGCCGCGCTCGCGAGTTCGGTGCAGGCGTGGGGCCTGTCGCCGGCGATGATCATGATCGCGGTGATGGCGCTCTACTTCCTGCTCGGGACGTTCCTCGAGGAAGTGAGCACGATCCTCATCACCGTCCCGGTGGTGCTGCCGCTCGTCACCGGCCTCGGCTACGACGGCGTCTGGTTCGGCATCTTCGTCACCGTGATGGCGACGATCGGCCTGGTGAGCCCGCCCACCGGGCTGACCGTGTTCGTGATCCAGGCGCAGAACCCGGACATCCCGGTCACGCGGATCTACCGCGGTACACTGCCGTTCATCGCCGCCGATTTCGTGCTGGTGGCGCTGTTGATCGCGGCGCCGGGGATCGTGGCCTGGCTGCCGGCAGCGCTGAAGATGTAGTCGGGCCGGGTGGCGGCGACGAGGACCGCGACATGGCGCAACCCGAGATCCTGATCGCCGGCGGCGGCATCGGCGGCCTCGCCGCCGCGCTCGCCCTGGCGCGCACGGGGCGCCGCGTGCGGGTGCTCGAGAAGGCGGCCGAGTTCGGGGAGATCGGCTACGGCATCCAGATGGGGCCGAACGTCTATCCGATCCTCGACCGGCTGGGCGTCTTCGAGCGGATGGCGCCGCACGTCGTCTATCCCGACGCGCTGGTGCTCGCCGACGGGCTCACCGGCAACGAGCTCTCGCGCATCAACCTCGGCGCGAAGTTCCGGGCGCGGTTCAAGCACCCGTACTTCGTCGTCCACCGCCGCGACCTCCACGGCTCCATCCTGGAGGCCTGCCGCGAAAGCGGCGAGATCGCGCTCGAAGCGTCGAAGGGGCTCGCAAGCTTCGCGCAGGACGGCAACCGCGTCCAGGTCACCTGCGAGGACGGCGCGGAGTACGCGGGCGTCGCGCTCATCGGCGCCGACGGCCTCTGGTCCCCGACCAGGACCGCGGTGGTCGGCGACGGCGCGCCGCGGCTCGCCGGTCACTTCGTCTACCGCGGCCTGGTGCCCACCGGGGAGATCATCGACCGCAGCCACCTCGACTCGATGGTGATCTACATCGGCCACAACCTGCACCTCGTGCAGTATCGCCTCCGCGGCGGCACGGTGATGAACAACGTGGCGACGATCGAGAGCGGCCGCTTCAAGCGCGGCGCGGCGAACCCCGGCGATCCCGCGGAGCTGGAGGAGATCTTCGCCCAGTGCGCACCGCGCGTGCGCGAGATGCTCCGCTACATCTCGCGCGAGCGGAACTGGGTGCTGCACGACCGCGAGCCGGTGACCAACTGGACCAGGGGCAACGTCACCCTGCTCGGGGATGCGGCGCACCCGACGCTGCAATACCTGGCGCAGGGCGCGTGCATGGCGATCGAGGACGCGGTGGTGCTCGCCGCCGAGGTCGCCCGTCACGGCGACGACTTCAACGGCGCGTTCCTCGCCTACCAGGGGCAGCGGATGAACCGCACCGCCCGGGTGGTGCTCTCGGCGCGCTTCTTCGGCGCGTACATCCACGCCGGCGGCGGCGCGCGCCTGCTGCGAAACGAGCTGCTCGCGAAGCGCGATCCGGACGATCCGTGGGAGGCGGACTGGCTCTATCGGGGGATCGAGGTTCCCGGGTAGCCGGGGTGCGCCCTAGCTGTCGTACGCGTCCGCGACGCGGATGTCGAACCGGCCGACGCGCTCGATCTCGGCCGTGATCAGGTCCCCGGGCTTCACCGGGCCGACGCCCTCGGGCGTGCCGGTGAAGAGCAGGTCCCCGGGATGGAGCGTGTAGAAGCTCGTCGCGTACTCGATGAGGCGGTGGACGTTGTAGACGAGCCGCCGCGTGTTCGAGCTCTGCCGCAGCTCGCCGTTCACCCACAGCAGGAGGTTCAGCCCGTTCGGGTCGGGGATCTCGTCCTTGGTCACCAGCCACGGCCCGCACACCGCGTACGTGTCCGGCGACTTGCGGAAGCACTGCAGCTCGGGGCCGCGGATCGTCATGTCGAGCCCGATCGCGTAGCCGGCGACGTACTGCAGGGCGTCCTCCTTCTTCACGTGGTTGCACCGCTTGCCGATCACGACCGCGAGCTCGACCTCGTGATCGTTGCGGCGGTCGGGGAAGCGCAGCCGGATGTCCTCGCTCGGACCGATCAGCGCGCTCGTCGCCTTGAGGAAGAGGCCCCAGTCGGCGATCGTCTTGGTCATGTCGCGGCCGTGCGCGATGCCCTTGTCCTTGGCCGCCTCCGCGATGTGCGCCTGGTAGTTGATCGGCGCGTTCACGATCTTGGTCGGATTCGCGACCGGCGCGCGGAGCTTCACCTCCGCCACCTTGCGGCGCGGCGCGCCGGCCTCGAGCGCGCGGATGCGCTCGACCACCCGGTCGAGATGCACGATCAGCGGGTCGCCCGGCGCCAGCGGCCAGCGTTGGGCAGGGATGACCTCGAGCGCGGGCGTGACGTCCAGCACCTCGTCGCCCTTGACCACGCCCAGCCGGTCGTCGTCGAATCGGCAGATCTTCATGTGGACCCGTTCACTCCGGCTCGCGCACGAGCACGGCGCCGTTCTCGATCCTGACCGGGTAGACCTTGATGTCCACCGTGACCGGCGCGCCGACCGCCTTTCCGGTGGCGATCTCGAACAGCCCCTGGTGCAGCGGGCACTCGATCTTGTCGCCGTCGATGAAGCCGTCGGCGAGGCTCGCCTGGCCGTGCGTGCAGGTGTCGTGCGTGGCGTAGATCTTGCCGCCGGTGTTGTAGAGGCACACCGGGTCTGCGCCGAGGAACGTCCGGAACGTGCCGTCCTCGGGCACCTCGTCGACCTTCGCCACCTCGGTCCACTCGCTCATAGCGGGAAGATCACGCTGTTCGGCACGAGCAGGCTGTCGAAGACGCACAGCTTCTCGCGGAAGCGCAGCTCCCCGCCGACCACCGCCAGCCGGTCGCGGTACTCGCCGCAGTTGAAGATCCGCGTCGGCTCGTCGAGCAGCGTCTCGAGCGCGAGATAGTTCGCGCGGACGGCGAGCGTCCCGCCCTCCCAGCCGACGATCCGCACGCCGGTCACGAGCCGCCGGACGTAGCGCGGCGCGTACATCATGGTCTTCCGGATCGCCACGACGCGGTCGAGGAGGCCGGCCCGGCCCTCGCAGAACCAGGTCGCGAGCGGGAGCCCGCGCTCGACGTTCTCGCGGGGGATGA
>JBOIFD010000090.1:0-7618 GCA_050741515.1 Burkholderiales bacterium | reverse complement strand
CCGTTCGCGAACATCAATGCGGTGGCGCGGCGCATCCCGATCCTGGGCGCCATGTTCAACACCCGCCTCGTGGGTATTCCGGTGAGCGTGACCGGAGACTGGCGCGACCCGACCGTGGTGCCGCTCGGACCGGAGGCGGTCGGCCAGAGCCTCGTCAACCTGATGGGCGCCACGTTCAAGGCGCCGATCGAGCTGCTCGACCCCTTCCTCGGCCGACGTGCGCCCGCGCCCTAGAGGGTCATCCGCTTCGCGGGCACGGTCGCTTCGGCGTAGGCGATGTTACGGGAGGGTATGGGCTCCGGCGACCAGGAGCGCGAACGGCGCCAGAGTCTAGACCTCCGGCGCGATCAGCGTAACGCCGGGAAAGTAGGTTCGGTAGCGCGCCGTCTCACGTGTGAGAAGCGGCAACTCCATGACTGCCGCATGCGCGCCGATGAAGAAATCGGGCAAGACGCCCGTCCTCGTGCCGCGCTGCTTTCGATACGCCAGGAACGCCTTGCCGGCGAGGAACAGTGCTTCGCGCGGGATCTCCAGCAGGCGCAGCTCAGCGGTGTCGACGGTGTCCTCCAGCTCCTCGATGCGTGCGTAGGCGATCGACAGCTCCGCGTAGATCACGGCGTTGATGCCGAGTGCGTCGCGAGCCGCCCAAGCGTCGAGCTGACCCTGCGACCATTCCGCCCATACCGGGTCGTCCTGCACGACGTCGAGGATGACGCTGGTGTCTACCAGGACCAAGATCAGACCTCCCCGCGGGTCAGGGCCATGATCTCCTCCGTCCGCATGCGTACGGTCGCCTTGCCGCGAAGCCTTGCGAAGCGGCTCTTGACTCTGCGCGGGCGTCCGACCCCCCGCAAGGTGACCCTGCCATCGGGATCCAGGTGGAATTCGACCGCGCTACCAGGCTGGATATTGAGCAGCTCGCGGACACGCTTGGGGATGGTGACCTGCCCCTTGGAGGTGACGTGTACGGCCATCTCGGTCTCCCGGTATTACTTGGAGAGAGATGGTAATACAAACGACGTGCCGGGGCAACCCGGACCACCACCGCTGGAAACGTTGGCCGTGACCGAGGACACGGTGAGGAAGCCGACGCTGTCGCCGAAGCGCCTGCGCCCGCCGCGGCGCTCTGGCTCACGAGAAGCGCGAACGCACCGGGCAGCCACCGTCTCATCGACGTCCTCTTCCGGCCGCTACGTCGCGAATCCGGCGATGCGCTCCACGAACCAGAACGCCGCGAGCGTGCCGATGACATAGGTCGCGACCGGCAGCGCATGCTGCGTGAGCTGACGCGGCAGCGGCAGCCGCTTCGCCAGCGCCAGCAATCCGAGCACCACGGCGATGAACAGCAACTGGCCGACCTCGACGCCCACGTTGAACGCGAACAGCGCGAGCGGCACGTCGTTCCTCGGCAGCCCGACCGCCGTCAGCGCGCCGGCGAAGCCGAACCCATGCAACAGGCCGAACGAGAACGCGACCACCCACGGCCACTTCGCCGTCAGGCTCGGCTGTCCGCGCCGCACGCGGAGGATCTCGCCGGCGAGCAGCAGGATGCTGAGCGCGATCGTCGCCTCGACCGGCGGTCCCGGCACCTGGACGACGCCGAGCGTCGCGAGCGCGAGCGTGAGCGAGTGCGCGACCGTGAACGCCGTGACCGTCCACACCAGCACCCGGGTGCTGCGCACGATGAGCATGAGCGCGAGCACGAACAGCAGGTGATCGTAGCCGAGCAGGATGTGCTCGACGCCGTGCTTGACGTAGGTGGCGAAGACGGCGAACGCGCCCTGCGACGCGGCGATCTCGAGCCACGGCTTCGAGGGATGCACGAGGGTCGTCGAGTACGCGCCGTCGCGAAGCTGCACGCGCGCGAGAACATCGGTGATCGTGCCCTGCAGGCCGACGAACTCCACGCGCTTGCCCGCGAGGCCGCCGTCCGCCTCCACGAGCCGCCGCTCCACGATCGAGTCCGGGAACTCGCGCACGGTGGGCGCGGTGGCGTTGCGCGCGTTATCGGGGAGCTTCAGGGCCACCGGCAGGCGCATTCCCGAGAGGACGGGCGTGCGCCACAGGACGTCGTAGCGGCCGGGCGCCGTCTCGGTGATCTCGAGGTACGCGGGACGCGATTCGTGCGCCGGCGCGGCACCGGGCGCGAGCGCGCCGACGCCCGCGACCAGCAGCACCAGCACCCTCGCGATCCCGCTCACGGCGCCTTCCGCAAGCTGCCCGGCAGCACCACCTCGTAGCGCGCGCGCATCGCCTCGTACGCCTTGCGCTTCGTCTCGGCGCGCTGCTCGGCGGTCCATTCGGCCTTCACCTCGGGCTCGACCTCCTCGAACTCCGGCACCCGGCCCGGCGTGAGCGAGTCCACGTAGACGAGATGCCAGCCGAAGCCCGACTCCACCGGTCCCTGCCAGGCGCCGGGCTTGAGCCCGAACAGCGACTCCGCGAACTTCTTGCCGAGGGCGTTGGCGACCTGGTCCGGCGACCGATCGCCGTAGTAGTCCTGGAACATGAACGGATCGGCGAGCTTCGTCGCCCCGGGCGAGTCGGAACCCTGGCCGGCGAGCTTGCCGAGCGCCCGCGCCGCGTCGTCGCGCGCCCGCCCGCCGCGCTTGTCGGGCGAGAAGTAGAGGAGCCGGAACGACGCCCGGGCCGGATGCGCGAACCGCGGTGCGTTCTGCCGGAACCAGGCGCTGAGCTCCTCGGGCGTCGGTTCGCTCAGCCCCGACAGGTCTTCGGCGAGGAATTCCATCTTCTGCGCGAGCCGCCGCTTGACGATCGTGTCGTTCCGGTCGAGGCCGAGCGCGAGCGCTTCGCGAAACAGGATTTCCTCGCGCACCTTGAGGTCGACGAGGCTGCGGATCTGCTCGGGCGTGGGCGGCGGGCGCCCTTGGGCGCGCCATGCCAGGGTGAGCTGCTGGAGATCATCCTCGGTGAGCTCGATCCGGTTGGGCGCGTCCGTCCCGGGCGCCGGATTCAGCGCCCGATAGACGAGGAACAGCGCGAGCCCCGCGAGCACGAAATGCAGCAGCGGCTCGCGGAGCCACCGCTTGCTGCGGGGCGGACCGCGCTCCTCCGGCCCCGCGGCGTCTGCCTCCCGCCTGGACAACGAACCGCTCCGCGCTACTGCGCCGCCGGCCTGACCGACTCGATCTCGTAGTTGGCGAAGCCGTGCTCGTTCGAGCGCGCGCCGTAGTACCTGTCGCCGGCCTTGTAGACGGCCGCCTCGAACGGTGCGTTGCCGATCGTCGTGACGATGCGGCCGTTGCGGATCTCGTAGGCCGGTCCCGCGCCGTCACCGGTGTGGAGGACCGCCCCGAGATCGCCCGGCTCGGGTTGCTTGCCGTCCATGCTGACGATCAGGCGACGCCCGGTCGAGGCGTAGAGCACCTCCGCGCGCTGCCCGGTGACCGTGTTGCGAACCGTCAGCACCTTGCCGGCGAGCAGCTCTTTCAGCTGCGCGTCGTTCAGCTGGACGGCGCTCTGCTTCCTCAGCTCGGCAACCGTGAGCCCGGGCTTGGCGGTCCTCCGCTCTTCGGCCGTGGGCGCGTACCAGATCGGCGAGGACCAGGCGCGCTCCTGGACGGTGGCGGCGATCGGCTGCGGCGCGCCCATCGACGTCCCTTGGGTTGGCGGCGCGATGCCGAGCTCCTTCGCCTGAATCGTCGTCCAGCGCGGGGTCGGAATCTCCAGCACGCGGGCATAGTAGAAAGCATCGACGCTCGGATCGAAGTCCGGGTCGGTCCAGACCGTCTTCAGCTCCGTCGCGCCGATGGTATTGGTGTAGGTCGCCTGCTGGATGTTGACCGTGCTGCCCACCGGCGGCACCTTGCCGGTCGCCGGGTCGGGCTTGCGCTTCCCGGACCAGACCACGTCGTAGATCTTCTCGAACGTCTGGCCGTTCTTCGCCCAGCCCTTCACGACCTGGATCCGCTCGAGATTGCCGCTGTCGGGGTCCTTCACCGCCCAGACGACGAAGCTCGGCGCGCCCCGGGTCTGGCGCGGCGGCAGGTCGCTGCCCATCGGCACGCCGGAGGCGTAGCCGATTTTCGTCCACTCCTTGTTGGCTTCCCAGCGGCCGAGGAGCCGCAGCTCCTCGAACCGGCCCCAGCCGCCGAAGAGGCGCACCCGGATCTTCACGCCGCTGGTGCCGAAGGTCTCCTTGCGCCGCATGGCGTCGAAGAGCGCGCCGCGGGTGTTCTCCTCGGCCCACACGCCGGTGAGGCCGGCGGGGTTCTCGAGCCGGACGTCGAGCCCCGCGAAGACATGGCCGGCCATGCGCTCCTTCAGCCCGCCGTCGTTCAGGCCGTGGGCACCGAAGAAGTTCTTCTGGCGGTACGGGACGCCGGTGTTGTGCGAGTCGGAGCCGCCGACGAAGCCGAACTTGTACGGGTTCTCGCCGATCGCGTTGCCCATCGCGAGGCCGTCCTTCAGCGCCTGGCGCAGATAGCTGCCGACCACGGTCGGCGTTCGCCCTTTCGGGTCGCCGAGCAGGTAGTTCAGCACCTCGAAGTTCGCGAACTCGTCGTTCGGCGAGAGCAGCGGATGGGTCTCGGACTGGCCCTTGATCTGCTTGATCTCCTGCAGGCGTTCGTTCCGCATGCGCGCTTCGGCCCACGCCCGGTCGATCGGCCGGCCTTTGAAGTCGACCTCGGTCGGGAACATGATGCCGTCGGACAGATTCGCGTTGTGCGCGATCGCGAGCAGCTCGATGCCGTTCTTCCGCTGCTGGTCCATCCAGTTCCAGAGGTCCTCGGGCGCCTGCGAGTCGATCGAGCTGAACGGCAGCGCCGGCACCTTCGCGCAATCCCGGAAGAAGATGTTCCGGTGCATGTTCCGGTTGTCGGGCGTCGAGGTCCACTCGTAGGAGCAGAACGCGGTGAACTTGCCCGGCTTGTTGTGCTTGTCGGCGATCGCGACGTTCTCCTTCCAGACGCTGCCCGCCACCTCGGGCGACAGGAGCTCCTTGATCGGCTTGTTCTCGATCATGCTGGTGCCGAGGAAGAGGTAGACGCGCTGGATGTCGGCCCGGTCGCGGACCTTCAGCTTCTCCGCGATCGGCAGCTTGGAGATCGCCGAGCCCGGCTCGTTGGCGAGCCGCACCGTGCCGACGTATTCCGAGTGGTCGGTCACGCCCATGAAGTCGAGCGGGCGCGTGATCTTGATCGGATAGCCTGCCGGGTGCTTGATGGTTGCACCGGTCGCGTAGGCATACGCGTCGCCCGGCCCGGTGAGGGTGTTGCCGAAGATGTAGGCGTCGAACGACCAGCTCGTGTGGACGTGCGTCTCGCCGAAGTAGGCGTTCCTCAGCGGGTTAGGTTTCTGGGCAAAGACGGGTGCAACCGCCAGGGTCAAGAGTCCGGCGGCGGCCAGCGGCGCCGCGACGTGACGAAGCTCAAACTTCATGCAACCCCCTGTTGTTCACCGCTGCCCCGAATCCGGCAGTTCGACACCTTAAACGAGCGACATCTCTACATCAAGACTGCGGCACTTCCGCCGCACGGGCCGGCGCCGCGCCTCAGTTCCGGTTGTAGTCGAAGTTCGACACCTGCACGTTCATCTGCTTCGCGGGCACGGTTGCCTCCGCGTAGGCGACGTAGTTCAGCTTGCTCGTCAGCGTCTTGAACGTGGCCGTGACGTTCACCACGTCGCCCTGGTACGTCGTCGCCACCTGGATCCGGCGCGTCTGCCGGCTGTTCGCGTCGGTCCACACGGTGAACGTGTCCCCGGGGACGACCACGTTGTTGCCGGTCATCTGGATCGCGCCGCTCGGGTCCGGCCCGCTCATCTGCGCCTGGGTCATGAAGTCGAGCACCTTCCCCGGCGTGGGCAGCGTGTACTGCTCGAGGAGGCTCCGCAGCCCGGTCATGTAGGCCTCCACTTTCTTGCGCTCCTTCTCGGCGATCGCCCGGCGCAGGAACCCGAAGGGCAGGGGCGCGCCCTGGTCGTTCAGGAGGCTCCGCTGGAGCTGGCCGCCGGGGCCGTAGTTGAGCAGATCGATCCGGATGTCCTTCACCTTGCCGTCCTCGGTCAGCTCGGTGCGGCTGGTCCAGCTGTACTGGCGCATCAGGGCGGCATTGGCCTTGCGGGCGTCGACGAGCTGGACCGTCTTGGACGCATCGGACCAGAGCTTGGCTTGCTGCGCCGGGATCGTCTGCGGCGCGGCGAGCGCCACCAGGGTCACGGCGAGAACGGGCAGCGTCTTGATCACGGACTCTCCTTGGTGCTGGTTACGGTAACGCGTCTAGAGCTTCCAGTTGAAGGTGGCGGCGATGAAGAAGATGCCGGTGTTGTTGAACGAGCCGACGAGGTTGCCGCGCCCGCCGGCCGCGACGCCCACCGCACTCTGCTTGTTGACGTCGAGCGTGCCGCCGTACGCGTACTCGCCCGCGATCCCCCAGCTGAACGTCTTGCTCACCTGGTTCTGGCCGCCCACGCCGAAGCGCCACGCCGCGTTTGCAGGCAGCGCCGGCGAGACGTTCGAGCTGTCCTGGAACCCGGAGTCGTAGGCGATGCCGAAGTTGAGCGTCCACGGGTCGCTCAACCGGTGCTGCGCGCCCACCGCGACGTGCCAGGTGTCCTTGTAGTTGAGGCTCGTCGTGAGGCTGGTCGGATTGCCGGTGTCGGCGACGCCGACCTCGACCTTGCCGAACTTCGACCACTGCTGCCAGCCGAGGCTCCCGAGCACCGCCCAGCGCTCGTTCGCCTGGTGGAAGACGCTCCCCATCACCCCCTGCGGCACCTTGATCCCGAGGTCGAGGTTGGCGTTCAGCAGCCCGCGGGCGCCGAGCAGCGCGTTGAGACCCGGGGCGAGCCCCGAGAACTGCACCGGCGCCTCGAAGTCGAGGTCGACCTGCGAGTTGTACGTGAGCCCGAACCGGGTGCGGGGGTCGAGCTCGTAGAGCAGGCCGAGGTTGACGCCCCACCCCCAGGTGCTGTCGTCCAGCTTGAGCTGGCCGTCGGCGAACGCGGGGAGGGCGTTGTTGATCGCGACCTGGTTCTCCAGCTTGCCGTACATGATGTTCAGGCTCGCCCCCAGCGAGAGCTTGTCGTTGACCTTGTAGGCGACCGAGGGCAGCAGCGATACGCCGAGCAGCGTCGTCTCCTGCACGTAGTAGCGGCCCACCCAGCCGCTGTCGTACTTCTCGGCCAGACCGAAGTTGCCGGTCATGGCGAAGCCGAGCTTGAGCTCGGGCGAGAGGCTGTAACTGAAGAACGCCCCGCCCCCGGGGAACCAGCCCACGGGGTTGCCGCCGTCGCCCGTGCCGAGCTGGGACGAGGTGCCGGGGCCGATCGAGAACTTGAGATCGCCGTAGAGGAGCTGGGCTCCGAGCAGCAGCTGCGTCCCCTCGAGACGCGTCATGCCCGCGGGATTGGTGAGCACCGTCGAGGCGTCCTGCGCGCGCGCGCTGTAGCCCGCGGAGGCGAGTCCTACGTCGGCCGTGCCGAGCTCGTACAGCATGATCCCGCCGGCCGTCGCCTGGCCCGAGCTCAGCACGCCGGCGCACAGCGCGATGGCGGTGAGCGTGCGCTGCCGTCGAGGCAGCGGGGTGCGCGTCGCGATCATGGAAGCCCCCTTTGTCTAGTTGTCGTGAATCCGGTCGAGGTGGCTGCGGAACCG
>JBOIFD010000089.1:0-3850 GCA_050741515.1 Burkholderiales bacterium | reverse complement strand
CGAACAGCGTCTGCCCGGTGACGAAGGACGCCGCCGGATCGACGAAGAACATCACTGCCCGCGCCACGTCGTCGGGCTGGCCGAGCCGCCGGACCGGGATCGACTCGATGATGCGCGGCAGCTTCGGGCTTCCCCTCGGAATCAGGTCGTGGAACACCGCGGTGTCGGCGATCGGACCCGGGGCGACGACGTTCGAGGTGATGCCGTGCGGACCGAGCTCGAGTGCCCAGGTCCGCGACATCCCGAGCAGGGACGCCTTGGTCGCGGAGTAAACGGTGCGGTTCGCGAGGCCGAGCACGGCGCGCGAGGAGACCAGCACGATCCGCCCGAAGCGCGCCGCCTTCATCGCCGGGAGGTTCGCCTGGACCAGCGCGATCGGCGCGGCGAGATGTAGCGCCACCAGCGTGTCCACGTCCGACGGCCGGACCTCTTCCAGCGGGCGCTCCAGCACCGCGCCGGCGTTGTGGATCACCACCGTCGCGGGACGGCTGCGAGCGCAGTCTTCCGCGACCTGCCGGGTCGCCTCCGGGTCTGAGAGGTCCACCGTCACGCTGTGCAGCCGCGGGTGCAACTCCGCCGGCGGATCGCGATCCAGCGAGATCACCTCGTAGCCGGCGTCGAGGAGGCGCCGGAGAATCGCGGCGCCGATCCCGGCGGTGCCGCCGGTGAGCAGGGCGGTCGGAGGATCCACGGCCACAGTCTCAGAGGAACATCTGCACCGAGGGCAGTGCCGCGTCGCAGTTGACCAGGTTGATGCGCTTCTGCCGGATGCGCAGGCGGCCGTCGACGAGCACGAGCGTGTGCAGCGCGATCCCGCCGTAGACTTGCTGGTCGTCGCCGCGCGTCTCCAGGTAGACGAACGGCGTGCGCGTCACCCATTGGCGCGCCGCCGGGTCCTCGGACTCGATCTCCGGGCGCTGCAGCACATGGTGGGGCCGGCTCTCCGGATGCTGCGAGTACGACTTGGGATTCTTCAGGCGCTCGACACGGAGCTTGAGCAGCAGCTTGTCCTCGTACATCAGCGACACGTGGTTCACCCCGTCGGCCTGGCCCGGCGTGGATGGGATCCAGTAGTAGGCGTCGTCGGTGAAGAGCTCGTACCACTCGTCGAAGCGCTTCTCGTCGAGCAGGCGCGCCTCGCGGTAGACGAAGTCGACGATCTCCTCGCGGGTCGGGGGGGCGCTCATCCCGCGGCGGCCATGTAGCGCGCCCAGGCGCGGAACTGGTTGCGCACCGAGATCTCGCTCGTGCCGTTGGTGGTGAGGTCGGCGGCGTCGATCTCGTCGGGACGGAAGTCGCGATGCAGGCTGACCCAGTCGTTGCCGGAGGCGCGCAGGCCTTCCTGGATGCAGCGATAGGAATGGAGGTCGTCGTGGCCGACCACCGACATCGGCGAGTTGATGAGCCGCGTGTACATCAGGGTCCGCTGCAGGAGCTCGGGCGGCGCCCCCTTGAGCCGGAAGGTCCAGGACTCGATCAGCGTGCGGTCCGGCCCGAGCGGGCGCGCGACGCGGATCGACTGGATCGCGCCTTTGATGGTGAGGCTGGGGTAGTACACCGTGTTGTGGCGCGAGATGCTCAGAATCTCCCGCGCGCGCGCCTCGCCGTAGGCCTTCGTCATCAGCTCTTCGTACCCGGGAATCGCCGCGTAGCTGGAGTGGATCGAGAAGTTCACCCCGGTATAGCTGTGGCCGTTGGCGAACACCCGCACGCCCATGTCGTCGAAGAACTTGTAGTCGGAGACGAACGGCACGAACTGCTCGACGGCCATCGGCTTGGGCTCGGTCGCCGGCTTCCCCTCCCAGAGCCGCTTCGCGGTCCCCGCCGACGACTCGTGCACCACCATCGGGTGCATGGTGTCGTTCAGGTTCTCGATGAACATCTTCCAGTTGCAGTTGTGCAGGTAGCGCAGGCAGCCGCCCGCGATCTCGAGCTCGCCTTCGGGCGAGCGGTCCGCCATGTTGTCCATCGACGAGAGCGAGTCGCCGAAGTAGTCCTCGAACGACGGCCCGCTCGCCGACAGGCGTGCGAACACGAAGCCCCGGTACTCCGCGGTCGCGGCCACGGGGGCGAGCCCCTTCGCGGCGCAGGACTCCTGCATGCGGGTGCCGTCGTAGCCGCGGGGCAGCGGCGTCCCGATCAGCGTGCCGTCGGTCCGGTAGGCCCAGGAATGGTACGGGCAGCGGAACGCACGCCCGACGCTGCCCGCGGGGTCAGTCACCACCCGCGTCCCCTTGTGCGCGCAGCGGTTCATCAGCACCTTCAGCGAGCCGTCAGTGTGGCGCACGAGGATCACGGGCTGCGTCGCGATGTCGGCGGTGATGTAGTCGCCCGGCCGGGGTACCTGGCTCGCGTGGCCGACGTAGATCCAGGTGCGCGACCAGAGGCGCTCCATCTCCAGCTCGAAGACCTCCTGGTCGATGTAGACGTCCCGGTGGACCTGGTCGTCCTGCACCAGGCCGGCGATGAGCCTCGGGTCGTCGCGGTACCTGCCCATCCGGTCGTCCTCCTCGCGCTCGCGGCGTCGCGGCGGCGCGAGCGCTATTTAACTACAACGCGGGGCGCGGGGAGGAAGATGCCGCTCGCCGAGTGGGCGCGCGGCCTTGCCCGTGGCGTTGAACGGGTAGGAGTGGCGAGTGCCCCGGACGCCGCTGTGGCGCGCTACGCCAGTGGCGAGCAGGCGAGGGTGCGCTGGAGGCGCGTGAGGATCTCGCGGGCTTCCAGAATCCGGTCGACCACGCGGCCGGCCTGGAACTCGGTCAGGGTGAGGTCGTCAACCGCCGGCCCGGCGACCTGCCGCGCCTCGACGGCCGCCTTGTAGGAGCCCCAGGCGGTCAGTCGCGCCGTGTGGATGGCGGCGGAGAGCTCGTCGAGAGTGGCGCAGGCGTCGGGCTCGTCGCCGGCGGTGGCGAGGGGAATCGCGAGGGGAATGGCGAGAACCAGAACAGCGAGCAGCTGACGCGTCATCGCAGGCCTCCTTTTCGCCAGTGTAGCGAAGCCGGCCGATCCAAGTTTGTTACAACCGGTCACACGCGCGCCCCTGCGGGGGACGGCCCGACTGCAACGCTCCCGCCGACGCCATGAAGCCGGGGCCGACCGAAGACTGACGTGCCGATCAGCGCCGGCGGGGGATTACTTCCGGCGGGCGAGCTTGACCGCCGCGACTTCCGCGATCCGCTGCCGGATCGCCGCGACCGCCTCGCGCGTCGCCGTCTCGCCCGCGAGGATGTTCTCGGCCTTCTTGTCGAAGTCGAGCATGCGGGTGCGCACGGTGCGCGGCGTGACGACGACGTCGGCGGCCTCGAGCTCGTCGGTCAGCAGCGCGTAGCGGCCGCTGCGCCCGTACTGCGACATGCCCGCGCCGGTCGCGTTGCGCGCCTGCGCGAACCACGAGACGTCCACCGCGATCACGACGTCGGCGCCCATGGCGCGCGCGAGCTTGACCGGGACCGGGCTCAGGAGGCCGCCGTCGAGATACTCCTCGCCGTTGATGACCGGCGGGACGAACACGTTCGGCACGCTCGCCGAAGCCCGCACCGCGAGCCCGGTATTGCCGTGATTGAACACCGTGAGGCGCCCGCTCTTCGCCGCGGTGGCGACGACGGCGAAGCGCCGCGGCAGCCGCTCGATGGGCCGGTCTTCGACCATCCGGTTCACGAACTCCTGCAGGGCTTCGCCCTTCACCCAGCCCTTGCCGATCGCCACCAGGTCCACGAGGTCGCTCTCTTCCACCTCGAGCGCGATCCTCTCGATCCGGCCGGCCCGATACCCGCTCGCGTAGAGCGCCGCAACCACCGCGCCGGAGCTCGCGCCGGTCACGATGTCGGCCTCGATCCTGCCTTCCTCCAGC
>JBOIFD010000088.1:0-4230 GCA_050741515.1 Burkholderiales bacterium | reverse complement strand
CGCGGCAGGTGGACTTTCCGCTCTCGACGGAGGCCGAGCGGTTCTACCGGTCGGGCACGCGCTTCCTGCAGCGGTACCTCCCGTTCTGGGCGGCGACGCTCGTCGACCGGCTCGTGGTGCTCCTCATCCCGGTGGTCGCGCTCATGATCCCGCTGATGCGGATCGCCCCGGCGCTCTACGGCTGGCGCGCGCGCTCGCGCATCTACAAGTGGTACGGCCAGCTCAAGTTTCTCGAGGAGGCGTGGCGCCGCGATCCGGCCGCGCGGTCGCGGGACGAGTGGCTCGCCGAGCTCGACCGGCTCGAGGCGCGCGTGAACCGGATCCGGACGCCGCTCGCCTACGCGAACCAGCTGTACATCCTCCGCGAGCACATCGGCCTCGTGCGGCGGGCGATGCTCGGGGGCGGCGCGGCCGCGGTCGGAGCGCCGGCCGGAGACTGAGACCCCGCTGGCGCGCGCGGGTTGCTACACTTCTCTCGGCGGCCGCCGATGACTCCTCGAACGCTCGGTCGATACCAGATCCTCTCGCTGCTCGGGGAGGGCGGCATGGGCTGCGTCTACAAGGCGCTCGATCCCGTGATCGGGCGGACGGTCGCGATCAAGACCCTGACCGTGGGCTTGAGCGAGGAGGAGCTCGCCGAGTTCAAGCGCCGCTTTCTCCGGGAGGCGCGCACGGCGGGCCGCATCGCGCACCCGAACGTCGTCACGATGTACGACGTCGGGGAGGCCGACGGCACGCCGTTCATCGCGATGGAGTACGTCGAGGGCCGTACGTTGCGCTCGATCCTCGACGCCGAGGGGGCGCTCGCCCCGGAGCGCGCTTGCCGCATCGCCGTCCAGGTGGCGGCGGGGCTCGCCGCGGCGCACAAGCTCTTCATCGTGCACCGCGACGTCAAGCCGGCGAACATCATGCTCACCTCGGGCGCGCCGGTGAAGCTGATGGACTTCGGCATCGCGAAGCTGCCCGACGGCACGAAGACGCAGACCGGCCTGATCCTCGGCTCGCCGATCTACGTCGCGCCGGAGCAGGTGATCGGGCGACCGGTCGACGGACGGTCCGACGTCTTCTCGCTCGGGGTCGTGCTCTACGAGATGCTCACCGGCAGCGTGCCGTTCGGCGGGATGGCCGTGGGCGCGCTGCTCTACAGCGTGCTCAACGAGGCGCATCCGCCGCCGAGCGCGTACAACACCCGCGTCCCGGCGGTCTTCGAGCGGATCCTGGCGCGGGCGCTCGCCAAGCACCCCGACGACCGCTACCAGGACGCGGAGGAGCTCGCGCGCGATCTGCGCGACTGGCGCGCGCTGCCCCGGCCCACGCCGGAGGAGCTCGCGAGCCTGCGCGAGCCGCCGCGGCGGACGCTCGACCGGCGGGAGGCGAAGCGGTAACACCGCCCCCCGCCGTTGGAGGCTCGCTAGAGCGCGCCAGTCGTCGGGCGCGCCGAAGGGACGAACAGGCGGACCCAGAACTTCTCCAGCCAGGCGTCGAACCGGGTCGACTTCCGCGGCGCGCCGGCATCGAGCAGCCGGACCGGGCCGGCGCCCGCGCCCAGCATCGACACCTGCAGGCGGCGGTCCTGCGCCGGGGGTGGGGTCAGCGTGACCAGGCTGGGTCTCAGTGCACTGACCAGGGTCACACCGTCGCGGTCGATGCGGAACGACTCGCCGGCATCGAGGCTGATGTCGTTCGTGTCCTGGTCCTGCGTGATCCAAACCGACCCGCACACGACCGCGAGCTCGACGCCGCAGCCGTCGTCGACGCGAATCAGCTTGCCGCGCGTCATCCCGATGCTTGCTTGCGCAACGGCGTCTTCGATCCGGTATGCGTCCATGTTCGTCTCCTCGGCAGTGCGGCGGTTAGACGGGTTGCAGCGCCGGACGGACGGCGGCGGGCTGGGGACCTCCCGGGCTGAGGCGCCGCATCATCCGCCCCACGAGGCGGAACGCCACCCGGCTGCGCAGCCGGCGCGCCCGGCGCCTGGAGATCTCGATCGTTTCCCGCGGGATCGCGTAGCAGTTCGTCTCGGTGTGCGTCATGTCGGCTTCTCCGGTTGTCTGGCCGGGCCACCATTGGCGTCCGGCATGGGACGCATTGGACCGGCCGGGCGTCCCGGGCGTCATGAGGCAGCTGCCCCGTCGGGGGAGCGGTGGATCGGGCCGAAAAGACCGCTTCAGGCCACCGGACGGGACACGTGTCCCGGAAGACCGGAGGCTAGGCGACGGAGGCCGGGCCGCCCGTGCCGAGGCCGGCTTCGCGCGCCTTGACGATCGCCTGGGCGCGGCTCGAGACGCCAAGCTTGTCGAACAGGGCGCTGACCTGGTTGCGCACGGTCTTGGAGGTGATGCCGAGACGCTCGGCGATCTCGTCGTTCGCGAGGCCCCGGGCGATCAGCTCGAGCACCTCGCGCTCGCGGCCCGTGAGCTCCGGGAAGGCGGTGGCGGTCGGCGGCTCGGGCGGACCCAGAAACGCGTGGATCTCGGCGAGAAAGCGGGGCCACATCGGGTCTTGCGCCACGAGCACGTGGTTCCGGGTCTCGAGCGGCACGAACCGCGCACCGGGGATGAGCGAGGCGGTGAGCCGTCCCTGGTCGAACGGCACACGCTTGTCCTCACGCCCGTGCAGGACGAGCGTCGGCGCGCCCACTGCCGGCGCGAGCGCAGCGACGTCGATGCCGCAGAACGCGTCGAAGATTCGCACGGCGGTCTCGGGCGAGGCCGAGAGACGTTGCACGGCGTTGAAGGAAGCGATCTGCTCTGGCGTTCCGTCCGGCAGGAACTGGGTGGTGAAGAACTGCCGGAACGCCGGATCGTCGCGGCCCCAGCCGAGCCGGAGAAGCTCGCGCTGGACCGCCACCTCGTCGGCCTGCTCCGGCGCGCCGCGCTTCAGACGTCCGCGAACGTAGCCGCCGTAGAGGACCAGGTGGGTCACCCTTTGTGGATGCTTTGCCGCGTACGCGATCGCCACCGAAGCGCCCTGAGAGCTGCCGAGAAGCGCGAAGCGCGCGAGCCCGGCCGCGGCGACCACCGTCCCAAGATCGCCGACCCAGGCGTCGAACGAGATGTCCGCGACGTCGCGGTCGGATAGCCCGCAGCCGCGCTGGTCGTAGTAGACCAAGGTGTTCTGGTGCGAAAGCTCCTCCAGCCACGGACGCCAGACCGGGCTCTCCAGGTCGAACTCGAGGTGCGTCAGCCAGTGCGCTGCGCGCACGAGCGGCGGCCCCTTGCCAACGGTCGCATAGGCGAGGCGCACCCCGTCGGGCGTGGTGCAGAACCGGATTTGCTGGCTCGCCGCGAGCATGGTCGTCACTCCAGCAGCGCGCGCTTCAAGAGCTTCCCGTTCGCGTTGCGGGGCAGCGGTTCGGACCGGAAAACGAAGAGGTCGGGCACCTTGTAATCAGCGAGATGCTGGGCGCAGTGTGCCCGAAGCGCGTCGGCGTCGCAGCCCGCGTCGCGGGCGACGACGATCGCACGGGTCCTCTCGCCGAGCACCGGGTCCGGCACCGCGATCAGCGCTGACTCGACGACCAGCGGGTGCAGGCTCAGCACGCTCTCGACCTCCGCACTGTAGACCTTGTAGCCGCCGCGGTTGATCATGTCCTTCTTACGGTCGAACACGCGCACGAACCCCTGCGTGTCGATCGAGCCGATGTCGCCCGACTTCCAGTAGCCGCCGGCGAACTCCCGTGCCGTCGCTTCCGGATTTTCCCAGTACCCGGGCACGACCATCGGCCCCGTGATCCACAGCTCGCCCGACTCGCCGGGTGCAACCTCGCGGCCCGAGTCGTCCATGACGCGCACTTCGCCGCACGGGACGACCGCTCCGACGCTGTCGAGATTCTCCGTCTGCCGCCCCATCGGCATGATCGTGGTCGGGGAGGTCGTCTCGGTTGCCCCGTAGGCATTCATCTGTGTCAATCCGGGCAGCCGCTCCGCGAGCGCCCGGATCGTCCCTTCGGGCATCGGCGCACCCCCGAAGCCGCCAACACGCCACGCCGAGAGGTCGAATCGGCCGAAGTCGGGCTCGCGCAGGCACAGGTTGTAGATCGCCGGCACGACCAGAGTATGCGTCACCCGCTCGCGCGCCGCGAGCTCGAGGAAGACCCGGGCCTTGAACTCGCGCAACATGATCACGCAGCCGCCGACCGCGAACATGGCGAGGATGATCGCCACCAGTCCGGTGACGTGGCTCGCCGGCACCGCGAGCAACGAGCGGTCGGCCGACGTGAGCCGCATG
>JBOIFD010000087.1:0-3695 GCA_050741515.1 Burkholderiales bacterium | reverse complement strand
CGATCGCCGACTTCCGGGTCGACATCGATCACGCGCAGGCGTGCGGCGCAACGCCGGTGGCGGGTTTCCTCACCGCGGCGAAGCAGCGCGGCCTGCAGCCCGAGCTGCTCGACGTCCGCAACTCCGGGGACACGGCCGGCGGCCGCGATCGGGTGGTCGGCTACGCCTCGTTCGCGTTCTGGGAGCCGCGGCGGGCCTACGACGCGGAGCACGGCCGGACGCTCCTCGGCCTCGCGCGCGGGAGCGTCGTCAACGCGCTCGGCGCGGGGCCCGCGGTCCCGATCCCCGAGGCGCCCTGGTTGCGGGAGCGCCGCGCGACCTTCGTGACCCTGACGCAGGAGGGCAAGCTGCGGGGCTGTATCGGCAGTCTGCACCCGACCCGGACGCTCGGCGAGGACGTGGTCGCGAACGCCGCCGCGGCCGCACTTTCGGACCGCAGGTTCTCGCCGTTGACCCCGGCGGAGCTGCGCGCGATCGAGATGGAGGTGTCGCTGCTCTCGACCCCCACGGCGGTGCCGTTCGCCGAGGAGCGCGATCTCTTCGCGCAGCTCCGGCCCGGTGTGGACGGCGTGATCATCGCGTGCGGCGGGAACCGCGGCACCTACCTGCCGCAGGTGTGGGCCGACCTGCCGGAGCCGCGGCAGTTCTTCGCGAGCCTCATGCAGAAGGCCGGCATCCCCGCCGACACGCGCCTGACGCGCTGCCAGATCTGGCGGTACCAGGCGATGAAGTGGCGCGAGTCGGAGCTGAAGGTGCATTGATGGGCGGAATTGTCGAGAGCAAGTACCTCGGCCGCTGGTGGCACAAGCTCGACGACGGCCGGATCCAGTGCGACCTGTGCCCGCGCGACTGCCGGCTGCACGAGGGCCAGCGCGGCGCCTGTTTCGTCCGCATGCGCGAGGGCGACCGGATGATCCTGACGACCTACGGCCGGTCGTCGGGGTTCTGCGTGGACCCGGTCGAGAAGAAACCCCTCAACCACTACTACCCGGGCAGCTCGATCCTGTCGTTCGGCACCGCGGGCTGCAACCTCGCGTGCAAGTTCTGCCAGAACTGGGACATCTCGAAGTCGCGCGAGATGGACACGCTCGCCGACGAGGCTTCCCCCGAGACGATCGCGCGGGCGGCCGAGGAACTGGGGTGCAAGTCGGTCGCGTTCACCTACAACGACCCGGTGATCTTCGCCGAGTACGCGATGGACGTCGCCGACGCGTGTCACGCGCGCGGGATCAAGACGGTGGCGGTGACCGCGGGCTACATCTCGCCGGGCGCGCGCGAGGAGTTCTACGCCAAGATGGACGCGGCGAACGTCGACCTGAAGGGGTTCACCGACGAGTTCTACTTCAGGCTGTGCGGGGCGCACCTGCAGCCGGTGCTCGACACGCTGGTGTACCTCGAGCACGAGACCGACGTCTGGTACGAGATCACGACGCTGCTGATCCCGGGCAAGAACGACTCGTCCGAGGAGATCGAGGCCGAGTGCAAGTGGATCATGAAGGAGCTCGGACCCGACGTGCCGCTGCACTTCACCGCCTTTCATCCCGACTACAAGATGACCGACATCGTGCACACGCCTGCCGCCACGCTTACGCGGGCGCGCGCGATCGCGTTGCGGGAGGGCTTGCGCTATGTCTATACCGGCAACGTGCACGACACCGAGGGCGGCACGACCTTCTGCCCGGGCTGTCGTAATGCGGTGATCGTGCGGGACTGGCACCGCATCCTCAACTACCGCGTGACCCCGGGCGGCGCGTGCCGCGAGTGCGGCACGGCGATCGCCGGCGCGTTCGAGGAGTTCAAGAAGGCCTTCGGACCGCGCCGGATCCCGGTCCGGCTCGCGAACTTCCACGCCGCCTGAGCGGCCGGCGATCTGCCGTCTTGATCGGCGCGGCTTCCTGCCCGCGGGCTGCAATCTCGCGTGCGACTTTTCTCCAGAATTGGGCCATCCCGAAGCCATGGGCGAGGAATGAAATGTCCTCGGATCAATCCCCATGGAGATAGAGATGAGCATTCGGCTGGTGATCTGGATTGCGTCGGGAACCCTGGTCGCCGCGGGGCTCGCCGCGTGCGGCGACGAGGCCCCGGTCGCGAAGGCCGGGAAGGGCGGCGATCAGCCGATGGCACAGAGCGCCGCCCAGTTACCGGTCGTTGCCGAGTCGCACGCGCCCGCAGCCCCGAAGCTGGATGAGAACGCGACGCTCGGCGCCAGGGTGGTCGCGGCCCTGCGTCGCGACCCCGCCGTCGGGATGCTCGGGATCGACGTGGTCGGCGCCGAGGGCGCCGTCACGCTCTTCGGTACTGCGCCGACCGCTGGTGATCGCGAGCGGGCGGCCCGGGTGGCGGCCGGCGTTGCGGGCGTCAGGTCGGTGATGAACAACCTGGTGATCGTCTCCGGGTCGTAGCCAGCGGGGTACGGCCTGAGGTAACGAGCCACTCCTGGGCACGATCGTCGCCCGACTTTACAGTCAGTCTCGAGGGCTCGAGGCACGACCGGCGCTCGGTCCCGATGCGGCGGCGGTGCGTCCCGCAAGAAGTCACTCGAATCAATGCGCTACGAGCCACCTGCGGGACGAGGACCGCGGTGGAACCCGAGCGGCGCGGTTATTGCTTCCAGATCCCCCACCGGATACACGACGGTAGCCGGAGGAGCGGACGGATGGAAGCACGGATTTGGGGGCGAGTGGCTGCACTGCTCGGGGGAGCGGCGCTGGCGCTGGCGAGCGCACTGCCTGCAGGCGCGATCACGGTCCAGGTCAACGACACCTTCAGCGGCAACGACTGCTCGGGAGAGTTCGGGCAGGGCTTCGAGAACTGCAAGATCCCCTCGGCGATCGACCCCGACCAGTCCCCCATCATCATCAAGTTCAACTTCAATAACGGCGTGCCGGGCCTGGTCGAGCTCAACTTGGGGTTGTTTCCTTCGATCGACGGGACCGAGTTTTTCTTCTCCTTCCCTGATGTAGGCGCGACGGGGATCTGGACCTATACCCCAGGTCTAGATGACCCGGACGTCACGTTTTGGGTCGCGAAGGGCGGGCCGTCCTTCAACCTGTTCACCGACGATAGCGGGGACCCGGTGACCACCGGGACCTGGTTCACGCCCCTTGTGGGCAACAACGGGGGAAACCCGAGCGCGCTCTCGCACATCAGCCTCTACGACACGGGCGGCGGGAACGGCGTCCCCGAGCCCGGCACCCTGCTGCTCGCCGGAGCGGCGCTTGCGGCATTGGGGATGATGCGGCGCCGGCGGACCTAGCGCACGAGCTAGCAGTCCTGATCGGAAGGCCCGCGCCGAGCGGGCCTTCTTGTCTTCGGCGCCGCCACGCCGCTTGACCGCCTGCACGAGCACCCGGGTGGCCACACCGTAGGGCATCGCGAGACCGGCATCGGGCAACGCCTTGGGCCCGCGAACGATGCGGATCGCGCTGCCGATCCGTTCGGTGGGCACCCGCGCGTTCGTCCCGGTCACGCGTCGGCCCTTTCCTGACGGCTGTCCGGACGACGCTGTCGCTCCCGGTGGCTCGCCCGATGCGCCATCGGTCGCGCCAGCCCCTTCCCAGACCCCATCGTTTGCTGTATAAAACGCCAGGATGATGGATATCCAGTACCGGCGCCGGCGCGCCGGCGGCTCGGGCGCGCTGCCGACCCGCGACCACGAAGCCGACGGCGCAGGCTCACGTCCTGAGCCACTCGCG
>JBOIFD010000086.1:0-8643 GCA_050741515.1 Burkholderiales bacterium | reverse complement strand
CTGCTTGATGAGCGCGCGGATCGCCGTGGCCGAGCACGCGCCGCCGGTCTCGGTCGCGACGTGGCTGCCGAAGAAGTACTTGAGCTCGAAGATCCCCCGCGGCGTCGCCATGAACTTCTGCGTGGTGACGCGCGACACCGTCGACTCGTGCAGCCCCAGCGCGTCGGCGATCTCGCGGAGCACGAGCGGCCGCATCGCAACCTCGCCGTGATCGAAGAAATGCCGCTGGCGGTCGACGATCGATTGCGACACCCGCTGGATGGTGTCGAAGCGCTGCTGGACGTTCTTGATGAGCCAGCGCGCCTCCTGCAGCTGCGAGGTGAGCTGTCCCCCGTGGCCGCGGTTCGACTGCAGGATGTCGGCGTAGACCCGGTTGATGCGGAGCTTCGGCATCGCGTCGGGGTTGAGACTGGCGGTCCACACGCCCTTCACCTTGCGCACCACCACGTCGGCCACGACGTAGCGCGTCTCGACGGCCGAGTACGCTGCGCCCGGCCGCGGGTTCAGGCTCTGGATGAGCCGGTGCGCCGTCCGGAGCACCGCCTCGTCGCAACCGACCAGCTTCTTGAGCTTCGCGAAATCGCGCGCCGCCAGCAGCGGCAGGTGCTCGCGCACGATCCGGAGCGCGGTCGGGAGCGCCGGCGTCGACTCGGGAGCCGCGACGAGCTGCAGCTCGAGGCACTCGGCGGGCGAGCGGGCGCCCACGCCCGTCGGGTCGAGGTTCTGGAGATGCTTGAGCGCGATCGCGAGCTCGTCGGGGTCGACGGCGAGCTCCGCGGGCAGCATGGCCGCGATCTCCTCGAGCGGTTGCGTGAGATAGCCGTCGTCGTCGAGCGCGTCGACCAGGAGCGCGACCAGGCTGCGGTCGCGGTCCGGCAACGCCATGAGTGAGAGCTGCTGGAGCAGGTGATCGCGCAGGCTCGGGGACTCGGCGGCGAGCTGCTGCGGATACTCGGCTTCGTCGGAATCGTCGCGCGCCGCGCTCGAGCCGCCGGCTTCGAGGTACCAGTCGTCGGCCGCGGGACGGAGGTCATCCGCTGGTGACGGCGCCGCGTCCGGCGACGCCGTGTCGGCCGAGACGGTCGACACCGTAGCGGTGCCGTTCAGCCGCCCTGCCGGGGCGCCGTCCTCCTCGCCTTCGTCGCGCTCGAGCAGCGGGTTCTCCGCGAGGAAGCGCTCGAGCTCCTGGTTGAGCTCCATCGTCGAGAGCTGCAGGAGCCGGATCGATTGCTGCAGCTGCGGCGTCAGCGTGAGGTGCTGAGTGAGCTTGAGCTGCAGGGTTTGCTTCATGCGGGGCGATGAGGGGTGGTGGACTCGGGCGCGTCCCGGTTCGTTTGCCAGGCGATCCCGCCCGGTCCTCGCCCTCGCGCACCGGGGGGCGCGTCAGAGGCGGAAGTGCTCGCCTAGATAAACACGTCTAACGTTTTCATTATAAACAATCTCTTCCGGCTTGCCGGCGGCGAGCACCGAGCCTTCGTTAATTATGTACGCTTGGTCGCAAATTCCCAGGGTTTCCCGGACGTTATGGTCGGTGATCAGGACCCCGATCCCGCGCTCCTTGAGAAAGCGGATGATGCGCTGGATGTCGAGGACGGCGATCGGATCGACCCCGGCAAACGGCTCGTCGAGGAGGATGAACGCGGGACGGGTCGCGAGCGCCCGGGCGATCTCGACCCGCCGCCGCTCGCCGCCCGAGAGCGACAGGGCGGTCGCATCGCGCAGATGCGCGACGTGGAGCTCATCGAGCAGCTCCTCCAGCCGCGTCGCGATCTCGTCTTCCGAGAGGCGCATCAGCTCGAGCACCGCACGCACGTTCTCCTGCACGGTCAGGCGGCGGAACACCGAGGCCTCCTGCGGCAGGTACGAGAGCCCCAGCCGGGCGCGGCGGTGGATCGGCAGCCGCGTGATGTCGCGCTCGTCGATGAAGATGCGGCCGCCGTCCGCGGCGACCAGCCCGACGATCATGTAGAAACAGGTGGTCTTGCCGGCGCCGTTCGGCCCGAGCAGCCCCACGACCTCGCCGCTCGCGACGTCGAGCGAGACGTCGCGCACGACGGTGCGCTTCTTGTAGCGCTTGTTCAGCGCCGCGGTGCGCAGCCGGCTCGTCCCGGCGCCGGCGCGCGACCCGGCGAGCGTCCGGCGAAGGAGCGGCTCGTTCATTGCCGGGGGGTGTCGAGGCCGGGCGCGCCCTTGAGCTCGAGCGGCGCGTCGCGGCGCGCCGCTCCCTCGTCGCGTTTTTTCGGCTGGATCACCGCGCGCACGCGCTCCTCGCGCGCCGGCTGCGCCTGGGCGTCCTTCGCGCCCTGCACGCGGTACACCTCGCCGCGCTGGTCGTACGAGATGTAGTTCCCGCGCACTTCGTCCTTGTCGCGGGCGACGCGCGCCTGGTCGAAGAGCTCCACCCGCTGGGCCCGGCCGTCGTACTCGATCCGCTTCGCCTGACCCTCGATCCACTCGTCGGCGCCGTCGCGCTTCTCGCGAAAGGTCGCCGGGTTGCCGACGGCGACGCCGAACTGGAAGCCGTCCTTGTCCTGGCGGACCGTGATCCGGTCCGCGCGCAGCGTGAACGTGCCCTGGGTCATCACCACCCGCCCGTCAAACTCCACCGTCTGCTTTGCGTCGTCCGCCAGCATCCGATCGGCCTCGATGTTGACCGGCTTGTCGCGGTCGGCGCGCTCGGCGTGCGCAGCCGCCGCCAGCGCGGCGGCGAGGGCGAGGGCGAGGGCGCGCGCGAGCAGGCTCATCCGCGTTCGGGCCGGTCCAGGGTGCCGGTCACGCGCGCCTTAAGCGTGAACTGGCGAGTCTTGTTGTTGTACTCCATGCCGACCCCGGCGAGGCGTGAGCGCCCCTCGGTGATCACGACCGACTCGGGCGTGAGGGCGAGCTCCTCCTTCGGGAACACCTGGAGGTACGCGGTCTCCATGCGCAGCTCGGCCCGTGCGCCGGTGGCCTCGCGGATCACGACGACGTTGCCGTACAGGCGGACCTCCTCGCCGTCCTTCGTCACGGTGCCGCGCTCGGCGGTGATGCGGACCGGCGGCCCATCGCCCGGGAGCTGCAGCAGGCGCGGCTCCTCGAGCTCGGTCGTCTCGTCGTCCGGGTAGTGCACCATCCGCTTCCCGATCAGTCGCGACTCGGGACGGCCGGACTTGTCGAGGGTGGTCGCCGTGAAGCGCTCGACGATGAAGTCGGGCTCGTGGAGCGACGGGTCGGGGCGGCTGCCGGCGGGCGCGTTCACCGCGCGCTCGAGCCAGAGCGTGAGCATGGCGAGCCCGGCTGCGAGCCCGAGCGTGAAGAGGGTGTTCGCGCGCGCTCTCACGCGAGATGCCTCCCGATCGCCGCGTCGAGCGCACCCTGTGCCGAGAGGATGAGCTCGCAGATCTCGCGCGCGGCGCCGCGGCCGGCAGGCCGGCGGCTGACGTAGTGCACGCGGGCCCGGACGGCCTCCGGCGCCTCGGGCACCGTCGCTGCCAGGCCGCAGCGCGTGAGGAGCGGCAGGTCCGGGAGGTCGTCGCCCATGTACCCGCACGCGGTCAGCGCAATCCCGAGGCGCGCGCGCAGGCCCTCGAGCACCGCGAGCTTGTCATCGGCCCCCTGGAATAGGTGCGGGATGCCGAGCTCCGCCGCGCGTCTGGCCACGAGCCGGGATTGCCGCGCGGTGATGAGCGCGACCGCGACGCCGGTCGACTGCAGGAGCTTCATCCCGAGCCCGTCGAGCGTGTGAAAGCCCTTGACCTCCTCGCCGCCGTCGGTGAGATACAGCACCCCGTCGGTCAGCACCCCGTCGACGTCGAACGCCATGAGCCGGACCTGCCGGGCGCGCTCGGTCGCCTCGGTCACAGGACGTCCCCCGCGCTCCGCGCTCGGGGTTCGCCCTTGGGGCGGCCCGGCGGGCTCACAGCACCTTGGCCCGGAAGAGGTCGTGGATGTTGAGCGCGCCCACCAGCCGCCCGTCGCCGTCCACCACCGGGAGCTGCGTCGTCTTGAACTTCTCCATCAGCTCGACCGCCTCGGCCGCGAGCGCCTCCGGATGGATGCTGCGCGGGTTGCGCGTCATCGCCGCATCCACCCGCGTCGCGTGGACGTCGGTGCCGTGCTCGAGGCTGCGCCGCAGGTCGCCGTCGGTGAAGATGCCGACGATGCGTCGCGTCGAGTCGACGACCGCCGTCATCCCCATGCGCTTGCGCGAGATCTCCAGCACCGCCTCGGCGAGCGCCGCGCCTTCGGCGACCGCCGGGACGTCGTCGCCGGTGCGCATCACGTCGCGCACGTGGGTGAGCAGGCGCCGACCGAGCACGCCGCCCGGGTGCGAGCGGGCGAAGTCCTCGTGGCCGAAACCGCGGGCGTCGAGCGCCGCGATCGCGAGCGCGTCGCCCAGAGCGAGCGCCGCCGTCGTGCTCGCGGTCGGCGCGAGGTTCAGCGGGCACGCCTCCTTCTCGACGCCGGCGTCGAGCACGACGTCGGCGAGGCTGGCGAGCGTCGAGGCCGCGTTGCCGGTGAGCGCGATCAGGCGCGCCCCGAGGCGCTTGACCAGCGGCAGGATCGTCGCGAGCTCGTCGCTCTCGCCGGAGTAGGAGATCGCGATCACGACATCGTCATGGGCGATCATGCCGAGGTCGCCGTGGATCGCCTCGCCGGGATGCACGAAGAACGCCGGCGTGCCGGTGCTGGCCATCGTCGAGGCGATCTTGCGGCCGACCTGCCCCGACTTGCCGACCCCGGTGACGACGACGCGCCCGCGGCAGTCGAGGATCATGCGCAGTGCCGCGAGGAAGCGCTCGTCGAGCCGCGACGCGAGCGCCGCGACGGCCGCGGCCTCGATCTCGAGCACCTCGCGCGCGAGCGCGAGCGCACTGTCCGACACGACCGGTTGGCCGGTCTTCGACGCTGTCGCTATCATCCGGAAAAGTATAGAAGCTATCGTCCGTGAACGCCACCGACTTCGGCCCCCCGTGAGCCACGCGCTCGAGCTCGTCCTCGTTCTGCTCGCGAGCGCGGTGCTGGTCGTGGTGGTGTTCCGCACCCTCAACCTGCCCCCGCTCCTCGGCTACCTGATCGTCGGCGTCGCGATCGGGCCGCACGCGCTCGGCTGGATCCCGGAGGATCGCCGCACCGCCTATCTCGGCGAGTTCGGCGTGGTGTTCCTGATGTTCACCCTCGGCCTCGAGTTCAGCCTCCCGCGGCTCATGCAGATGCGGCGACTCGTGCTCGGCCTCGGGGGCCTGCAGGTCGTGCTGACGACGGCGCTGTTCACGGGCCTGCTCGCCGCCGTCGGCGCCGCGTGGCCGGCCGCGTTCGCGCTCGGCGCCGCGCTCGCCATGTCCTCGACGGCAATCGTCGTGCGGATGCTCGCGGAGCGGCTGCAGACCGAGACGCCGCACGGGCGCGAGGCGATCGGCGTGCTGCTCGCCCAGGACCTTGCAGTCGTGCCGCTGCTGGTGATCGTGCCGGCGCTGGCCAGACCCGAGGGCGAGCTCGCGTTCGCGCTCGCGCTCGCGACGGTCAAGGCGGCCGTCATTCTCGCGGTCGTGCTCTGGCTCGGACAGAAGCTGATGCGCCCGTGGTTTCACATCGTGGCGCAGCGGCGCTCGCCCGAGCTCTTCATCATCAACGTGCTGTTCATCACCCTCGGGCTCGCGTATCTCACGGAGCTCGCCGGGCTCTCGCTCGCGCTGGGTGCGTTCGTCGCGGGGATGCTGATCTCGGAGACCCGGTATCGCCACCAGGTCGAGGAGGACATCAAGCCGTTCCGCGACGTGCTGCTCGGGCTGTTCTTCATCACCGTGGGCGCCCAGCTCGACCTGCGGGTCGTGACCGAGCACCCCTGGTGGGTGCTCGGCATGTTTCTCGTCCCGCTCGGCGCCAAGCTCGCGCTCATCGCCGGCCTGTCGCGGCGGTTCGGCGCGACGCCGGGCACGGCGCTGCGCAGCGGGCTCGCGCTCGCGCAGGCCGGGGAGTTCGGCCTGGTGCTGGTCGCGCGCGGGGCCGAGCTGTCGCTCTTCGACCCGACGCTCGTCCAGGCCGCGATCGCCGGCATGCTCCTGTCGATGCTCGCGGGGCCGTTCCTCATCCACCACAGCGACCGCATCGTGCTGCGTTTCTCGGGCTCGGAGTGGATGCTGCGCTCGCTCCAGCTCCATCAGGTCGCGGTGCGGAGCATCGCCACGGAACGCCACGTCGTGCTCTGCGGGTACGGCCGTACCGGCCAGAGCATTGCCCGCTTCCTCGAGCAGGAGGGCATGGGCTACGTGGCGCTCGACCTCGATCCGGAGCGGGTGCGGGAGGCGGCGGCGGCCGGCGACACGGTGGTCTTCGGCGATGCGTCCCGCCGCGAAACGCTGATCGCGGCCGGCGTGATCCGCGCCGCGGCGCTGGTGGTGACCTACATCGACGTTCCGTCGGCGCTCAAGGTGCTCGGCCACGCCCGCGAGATCAACCCGGCGCTGCCGGTGATCGTGCGCACGCGGGACGACGGCGGCCTCGAGCAGCTCGAGGCGGCGGGTGCCGCGGAGGTGGTGCCGGACACGTTCGAATCGAGCCTGATGCTGGCGTCGCATGCGCTGCTCATGCTCGGTGTCCCCGTGAGGCGCGTGGTCGGCCACATCCGCAGCGTTCGCGAGCGGCGCTACCGGCTGCTGCGCGGCTTCTATCGCGGGGCGTCCGACGACGCGGCCGATCTCGACGAGGCGAACCAGCCGCGGCTGCATACCGTCAGCCTCGAGCCCGGAGCGTACGCCGTGGGCCGGACGCTCGCGGAGCTCGATCTCGACCGCCTGGGGGGTGAGGTCACCGCGGTCCGGCGACGCGGCATCCGGGCCGACGAGCCCGGGCCGGAGACGCGCTTCGAGGCCGGCGACGTGGTGGTGCTGCTCGGCCGGCCCGACGCGCTCGACGCGGCGGAGGGGCGGCTGCTGCAGGGCTGAGGCGCGACCGCGCGCCCGGTCAGTCGAGCCGCCGGCAGAGGATGTACGCGTCGGTGTCGGCGGTCGTGAACGCCGTGATCGTGGCGTCGGCGGCGGCGATCGGCTGGTTGTCCGCGCTCTGCTTCGCGGCGCGGATCAGCCCGCGGCGGGGGTCGCCGTCGTCGAGCACGTTCTCCACGCCGATCGCGACCTCGCCGGGAAGATTGGCGGCGCAGACCGCGAGGCGCGGGAAGCCGAGCGGCGCCCACTGCACCCCGATCACGCCGGAGTAGTGATTCAGCGGCTGTGCGACGGGCGTGATCGGCGTGGGCGGTGCAATGATGAGCTCCGCGAGCCGCAGGTGCCACCAGAAGTTCAGCGACTCGCCGTCGCCGGTCGCCGGGTCGATCACCAGGCTCACGAGCGGATCGCCCGGGGGAGGCGGTGCCTGATACGAGCCGCCGATCCGACCGTCTCCGGTCCCGGCTTTCGCGCCGGCCGGCCAGCGGCCGGCCGCGTTGGGATCGTCGCCCGGAATCGCCCGGTAGCGATCGTCGTAGGCGAGCACCGCGATCCTCAGTCCCTCGAACTGATTCGCGATGAACTTGATCCGCGACTGCACGATGATGCCCTGGCCGAGGAGCAGCACCCCGAGGAGGAGGCCGATGACGACGAGGACGATCGCGAGTTCCGCCAGCGTGAAGCCACGCTGAGCGTTGCCGGGCCCGCCTGGCCGCCGCGGGCCGGGGAACGGGATAGGGATTGCCAATCTCCTCCTTGCTCAGGGTGACGCGCTGCTCGCGTCCTCGGGGTGCTTGTGATGATTTGTTGGACCCCTGCCGGCAACGCCGACGCCCCCGAGGCGCGGGAAAAGTACCGCGTGCCGCACGCACGGGCCATCAGTCCATGCGCGGGGATGTTGGCTAGTTCACGAATTCTTCACGCGCCGTGGTGCGCGGTGCGCGTCGTCGGATCCGCGACGCCGCCCAACGAGTTGCCGTCTCAGCGTGACGGAACGGCGACAATTGGCGGATGTACTGCGCGCCTTGGTTCTCGGAGATCCACAGGAACAAAAAAAGCCCGCCGAAATCCGGCGGGCTTTCTCACCGTCCGTTCGTCTAGCGCGCTACACGCCCTTGCAGATGATGTAAGTATTGGCGCCCGTTTCTTGATAGGTCGCAGCCGGCGCTGCTACCAACGGCGTGGTCGAGTCGCCAAGCATCCCGCGGAGGGTGCCGCCGTTCGAGGCCTGATCGTCCAGCTGGGTATCGACCGCGATGGCTACCTTATCCGGAACGCTCGCGGAACAGACGATCAGCCCGCTCAAGCCCAGGGCGGTAGTCGGAGGCGGTCCTGGTGTGATCACTGCATTCTGCGCCCCGATCTTCCCGCCAAACGCGTTCGTTGGCGTTCCCCCCACGCCCGGCCCGGCAGTGGGACCGGGGATGAAGCCGGAGAGCCGAAGGTGCCACCAGAACAGGTTGGACTCCTCGGCGGCAACGGGGGGGTTGGATCCGGCTGCGTTGTACGCACCTGCCAGGATTCCGTCGCCGTTGCCCGACACGGTCGCGGCCCACCGGGTCGCAGCGCGGGCGTCATCGCCGGGAATCGCCCGATAGCGGTCCTGGTACGAAGCGTACGCCGCGGTAATGCCGTTGAAGTCATTGATCGCGTTCTTGATCCGGGCCTGGGTAATCATCTCCTGGCCCTTCAGGATTCCGCCCAGAAGGAGGCCGATGAT
>JBOIFD010000085.1:0-13532 GCA_050741515.1 Burkholderiales bacterium | reverse complement strand
CGCTTGAAGTCCGGCGACCTGGCGGGCGCCGAGGCCGCGGCGCGCCGCGCGCTGCGCACTGACGCGACGGCCGCGGTCGCGCACCTCGTGATCGGGCGGGTGGCGCTTGTCCGAGGCGATCTCGCCGCGGCGCGGACGGCGCTTGAGCGGGCCCTGGTGCTGGATCCGACGCTCGACGCCGCGCGCGCGGCGCTCGCCGAGATTGCGCAGCGTTCGGGTCGGCCGGAGGAGGCGATCGGTCTCTACCGCGCCGCCCTCGCGCGCCACGCGCAGTCGCCGCAGCTTCTGCACGCCCTCGGTACGGCGCTGATCGAGCGCGGCGACTTCGACGACGCGGCCGACGCCCTGCGCCAGGCGCTGGACCTTGCGCCAGGGTTGACGGCGGCTCGCGAGAGCCTGAGCCGGGCGCTCTTCAATGCGCGCCGATTTGACGCTGCCGAGGCGGTCGAACGGGAGCTGCTCGCTGGCGAGCCGGACGCGGTCCGGCTCCATCTGCGGCTCGCGCACGCACTGCTGCAGCAGGGCAAGCTCGACCAGGGTTGGACCGAGTACGAGTGGCGCCTGCGCAAAACCGGGTTCACGAGGGGGGTGCGCGGGCTCGCGCGCTGGGACGGCGCAGAGGCGTCGGGGCGCACGATCCTCGTCGTGTCGGAACAGGGCTTGGGCGACGCGATACTGTTCGCGCGGTTTGTCCCCGAATTGGCCGGCAGCGGCGCCCGCGTGCATTTTCTTTGCCGGCCGAAGCTCGAGCGGCTGTTTCGCTCCAGCTTCCAGTCGGACGCGATCCGCGTGACCGCCGACACCGCCGGGGAGATCGCGGACGTCGATGCCCATATCCACCTGCTCAGCCTGCCGCATGCGCTCCGCGCCACGGCCCCGGAGCGCCGTTCGGGTTATCTGCGCGTCGAGTCGTCGCTCGCCCACGCCTGGCGCGCGCGACTCGCCGCCTATCCGGGCCTGAAGGTCGGCCTCGCGTGGGCGGGGAACACGCAGCGATCCGGCGACGAGAGCCGGTCGCTCGCGCACGAGATCCTCGCGCCGCTGCGCGGCGCCGCCCCCGGTGCGACCTGGTTCAACCTTCAGGCGGAGCTGGATGCGTCGTCGCCGCGGCCGTTCCCGATGGTCGACTGGATGAGCGAGGTGGAGAATTACGCCGACACCGCAGCCCTTATCGACGCCCTCGACCTCGTGGTTTCCGTCGACACGTCGGTGGCCCACGCCGCGGCGGCGCTCGGCAAGCCGCTCTGGCTCCTCGCCCCGCACAACGTCTGCTGGCGATGGGAGATCGCCGGCGTCGAAAGCCCCTGGTACCCGGATGTCCGGATGTTCCGAGCGCAGAAGCCCCACGCTTGGGGGCCGGTGATCGAGTCCGTGCGCCTGGCGTTGCAGGCGCCGGTCGTCCCGCCGCGCCGGTAGTCAAGCGACGCTGAATGGCGCGGGCGGCGCGCCGGAGGCATGCCGCTGCCACATCGTTTGGTACGCGGACTCCAGCGCGCGGGCAAAACCCGCGGTGTCGAACAGCGGCGCCCGCAGGCGGTTAACCGCCAGCTTCGCCCGCAACTCGGCGAGCCGCTCGGGATGTCGCGCCAAATCGACCGCGTGCGCCTCGTACGTCAACCGGTCGTTCACGATCAGCTCGGGGAGGCCGACGGCGTGCAGCAGGCTCGCCCCGACGCGACCGGCGAATGTCGGCCCCGGGCAGGTGAGCACCGGCAGGCCGGCCCAGAGCGCGTCGCTCGCGGTCGTGTGGGCGTTGTAGCAATAGGTGTCCACGAACAGGTCGGCGAGGCGGTGGCGGGCCAGGTGAGCCGGCTTGGGCAGTTTGCGCGCGAAAACCACCCGCTGCGGATCGACCCCGGCGCGCGCCGCCGCCTGCCGCAACTGCGCCTCGCCGGCGCCGCCGAGGAGCCAGAGCGCACTGCCCGGAACCGCCGCGAGAAGCCTCATCCACAGCACGAATACCTCGCGCTCGATCTTGCAGTGCTTGTTGAAAGCGCAGAACACGAAGCCCTTTTCGGGGAGGCCGAACTCGGCGCGGGACGGCGCGGCGTCGGCGACCCGCTGGCTGGCGTCGTTCACCTGGTAGCTCGCCGGCATCCACGCGACCTTCTCCGAGAACCACTGCCAGTCGGCCCGCGGCGCGACGACCGGATCGGCGACGAGGTAATCGATGAACGGCGCGCCCGTCGTTCCCGGATAGCCGAGGAAGCAGACCTGGATGGCGGCCGGGCGCAGCGCGAAGACCTCCGGGCGGCTACCGTCGGTGTGACCCCGCAGGTCGACGAGGATGTCGATCTGGTCGTCCGCGATCCGCTGCGCCGTCGCCCGGTACGGCTCGGCGCGCACGTCGACGAACCGGTCGAACGCCGCCGCCAGGCGGCGGCGATATTCGCTGCCGTCGTCGATCCCGAACGAGTAGGCGAACACCTCGAAGCGGCTCCGATCGTGCAACTCGAACAGCCCGGCCGCCAGGTGCGCGCCCGGGTGGTTGTGGAAGGTCCCGGACGCGTAGCCGAGCCGGAGCTTCGCGCGCTCGCCGCGCGCTGGCCGCCGGGGCCGCGGCTCCTCGGCCACCTTGTCCACGATCCCCGCGGAGTAGCGCCGCGCGATGTCGAGCCGCATCTCCGGAGGAAAGGGCACGAGCAACGAGGCGAACGGCGTCAGCCGTGCCAGGGCGGGATCGCCCGGGTCGCGCCGCCACCGGTCGACCAGGAATCCGACCTCGCGCTCCGCCGCGTCCCAGTCGCACAGGTCGAGCAGCGGCTTGAGCCGCCCCGCGCGGGCCTTCGCGTCCTCGGGATCGCGCCGCAGCACCTCGGCATAGTGCGCGGCCGCTTCTTCGGGACGGTTGCCGACGACGAGGACGTTCGCGAGATTGATGCGCGCCAGGAGGTCGTTGGGGTCCAACTCGAGCGCGCGCCGGAACAGCGCGGCGCCCTCGTCGAGCCGTCGCTGGTCGCAGAGCGCCATGCCGAGGCGGTGGTAGGCCGGCGCGTAAGCTGGATTCACCTCGATCGCGCGGCGGAGCAGCCGCTCGGCGCCGACGAAGTCCCGCTGCTGCAGCAACCGGACCGCCCGCTCGCTCAGCGCGACGGCGCGTCCCGCGCCGATCGATCTCACCAGGCCTCTCAGCATCGCGGGTCGGGCTCAGGAGTCACGCTGCGCGCCGCTGCCCACCGGCGGAGTCTGCTTCGCTGGCGCTTCCGAGCTGTCCGGTGAGCGCGGTCGGAAATCGAGAGCGCACACGACGATCTTAGCAGGCGGCATCCACCCGGCGCGGCGGGGCGCGTATCGCCAGCGCGCGGCAGAAAAAAGGCTGCCACGAGGGCAGCCTTTGTCGATGCCAGATACGATCAGTCGGTACGGCAGCTCGACGGGTTGTACTTCGCCGGCGCGACTTCGCAGGACCAGATCACGGTGTTCGCCGTGCCGTTCCACGAAGGCGTCAAGGTGACGGAAATACCCGCCGTCCCCATGAGCGCGTCAGCGCCGATGATGGTGATCAGCCCGGCAGCGCCAACGCTCGTAGCGCTGATCTTGCCGCCGATGCCGATCGTCAGGCCGGAGCCCGAGCCGCCAAGGCTGTTGGCCTGCTGCGCGCCTTCGGTGACCGAGGTCCGCGCAGCGCTCGCCGCGAGGATCAGCTCCGAGGTCCGGGCGCGGACCGTGTAGTCCTGATAGGCAGGCAGCGCGACCGCCGCCAGAATCCCGATGATCGCGACCACGATCATCAGTTCGATCAGGGTGAAACCCTTCTGAATCGTCTTCATCGTATCCCTCTCCGTAAAGATGTGCGGCATAGCGCCACCCCCTATTAAGCATCTTGCGTGCCACTCTGGAATTTGCCACAACAGTCATTAAATATTAACAATCTCATATACTTACCGTATTGCACCATACGGCGTGGGTGACGAAAAGCGTCATCCGAGTGCCCGCCCGCGCCCGGTCGAGACGAGCGCCTCTAGCTGGGCGCGTAGCCTCTCCAGGACCGATTGCCAGCCCTCCCCGGCCTCCTGGCGGACAAGCTCGACGCTGCGGTACCACGGCATCCGCGTGCCCTCGAGGCCGTAGCGCCATTCGGGCACCGACGGCACCAGTACCCACGCGCGCCGGCCGAGCGCGCCCGAAAGATGGACTAGGGCGGTGCACACGGTGATCACGACGTCGACCGCACACACCAGCGCAGCGGTGTCGTCGTAATCCGCGATCGCCTCGGGCCAGTGGGCAATCGGAACCCCGCAAAGGTCATTGGCCTCGCGCAGGTCCTCGGTGACCTCGCCGTATTGCAGGCTCACGAAGCGACAGCCAGGCACGCCCAGGATCGGCGACCAGTCGTGCAGCGGGATGCTGCGGGCGACGGTCCGCGTTCGGACCGACCCCCCGCGCCATGAGACGCCGACCTTCAGTTCCGGCCCGAGACGGTCCAGCTCGGCCCGCCAACGGTCGACCTTGTGCGGATCGGCGCGAAGGAAGGAGCGTGCTGGAAACGCATCGCCGGATCGCCGGAAGAGCGGCGGGAGGCTCCCCGCCGCAACCTGAAAGTCGATCGCGCCCACCTGCTCCAGCCACCCTGGCACGCCGCGGTCTTCGCCGGCGATCACGGTCGCCTCCGGGAACGACCGGCTGAAGAGCTGCTCGAGCTTCGGCCGGCACGCGATCACGCAGCGGCGGGCCTGCGAGAGGACCTCGTGAAAGCACGATGCGAACATGATTTCGTCGCCCACGCCCTGCTCGGCGAAGATCAGCAGCGCCTTGCCCGCCAGGGGCTCGCCCCGCCAGCGCGGAAAGGGGAACAGCCGGAGCGTGTCGCTTTCCGCCAGCAGGCGGTGCTCGTACCCGTCCCAGCCCGCCGCGAACTCTTTCCGGAGCAGCAACACCAACGCCTGGTTCCAGCGCGCAAAGGGATTCTTCGGTTCCCGCGCGAGCACGGCGTCGTACTGGGCCCGGGCTTCGTCGAAGCGACCGAGCTGCTGCAAGGCATTGCCATAGCCGAGCCGTGCCGTGCTGGAGGCCGAGAAGCGCCGGACCAGGTCTTCGTACAACGCGAGAGCCTCGTCGTTGCGCTGCAGGTACACGAGCGAGTTCGCGAGGTCGTTGTGCGCCTGCGGATCGCCCGGGCCGCCCTCCAGGCCGCGCCGGAACCACGCGACGGCGTCGTCATACCGTCGCAATCGAAAGAACGCCCGCGCGAGCTCGATGCTCGCGTCGGTACGCGCCGGGTCGACCGCGACCGCGCGTTCGAGGCACTGAACCGCATCGTTCAGCTGGCCGCCTTGCGCGAGCAGCCGCCCCAGTTGAAACCACGCGTCGGCGGCGTCGGGCGAATGCTGAACGGCCGTCCAGAGCGTATCGCGAGCCTCTTCCGCGCGCCCGGCGCGCGCCTGGATGAGCGCGAGCGCCACGCTCGCTTCCGCGAGCGCCGGATCGCGATCGAGCGCCTGCTCGAGCCAGTCGACGGCGTCCGCAGTACCGCCGCGCTGCCCCGCAACGCGCCCGAGCCAAAGCATCGCGCGCGCGGCGCGTTCCGACGCGCCCAGGGCCAGCCGGAAACGCTGCTCGGCGACGTCGAGATCCCCCGTTTCGAACGCGAGGCGGCCGGCTTCCAGGTCGTCGGCCACGCGCGCGTCGGGAGGCGCGGCGGTCGAAGGGTCGGCAGTTCCGCGGGTCATGGCACGACCGCCGTCAGCTCGCTCGAGCGGATCGCGCGCCCTGCGTCCGCGAGCACCGGCGTCCAGTCGCCTTCAGCGCGCTGGCGGAGCACCCGCAACGACGGGTACCACGGCAAGGCCGCTTCCGCCGTCTGGTAGCGCCACGACGCGCCGCACGGCGCGAGAACGAGCCCCGGCACGGCCAGGGCCCCCGCGAGATGAGCGGTCGTGTTGCATACCGTGACCACGCCGTCGAGTGCGGCGAGCAGGCCCGCAAGCTCCTCGAAATCCGCGATCGCCTCCGGCCAATGGCGCACCGGTCGACCCCCGGCCTGCTCGAGTCCGGCGAGCTCCGCGCTGCAGTCCCCGTATTGGAGGCTCACCCAAGTCGTCCCGGGAACCCGGAGCAGCGCACCGAGCGCGGCGGGCGGCAAGGAGCGCTGGGCCCGCCCGGTGCGGGCCAGACCGCCGCGCCAGGAGATGCCGAGCTTCCGGCCGCTGCCGAGCGCTGCCAGTCGCCCACGCCAGGTCTCGGCGCGGGCCGCGTCGGCCTTGAGATAGCGGGCCTGCTCTGGGAACGACAACCGGTTTGGCCGGAACAGCCGCATCAGGCTGCCAATCGCCGCACAGGCGTGGATCGAACCCGCCCCCGCGAGCCACGCGCCGGCGGGATCTCTCGCCCCGGTAACGACCTCCACATCGGGGAATGAGCGCCGGAACAGCGAAGCGAGCGGCTCCGGGACGTCGAGCACGAGTCGCCCCACCCGCGGCAGCACCTCCGGCAGGCACGATGCGAACAGGATGACGTCGCCGAGCCCCTGTTCCCAGTACACGAGCAGCGCGGCGTTGGGCAGGTGTTCGCCCCGCCACTCCGGAACGGGTAGCGTCAGACGCGGCGCCTGCGGGGTGTCCAAACGAGACTCGTAGTTCGTCCAGCCAGCCGCGAACTCGCCGCCCGAAAGCTGGATCTCGCCGAGGCTCGTTCGCGCCGCCGCATACCCGGGGTTCACGGCGAGCGCCTCCTCGACGAGCGTCCGCGCGCGCGCGAGGTCGCCGCGCCGCTGCTCGACGAGCCCCCGGCCGAGGAGGGCCTCGGCGTGGCGCGGCTCCAGCTCGAGAGCGCGCTCGTAGGCGCGAGCGGCGCCGGCGAGCTCGCCAAGGTCCAGGAGCAGCGTGCCGAGGTTCAGGTGTCCATCGGCGCTGCCTGGCCGCAGCTCGACCGCGCGCTCGAGATGCACGCGCGCCGCGTCGAGCCGCTCGAACTCCCGGAGGACGAGGCCGAGGTTGCCGTGCGCGGTCGCATAGGTCGGCCGGATCGCGACCGCGCGCTGGAAGCAGCTGAGCGCCGAGCGCAGGTCGCCGCGCCGCTGGCGAACGACGCCGAGGTTGTTCCAGCCCTGGGGATGATCCGGTGCGATGGCGAGCCCCTCCTCGAGGCGCTGCGCCGCGTACTCGAGATTCCCCCAGCGCAGATGGATGAGTCCCTCCTGGATCAGGCACTCGGGATCGTCGGGCTTTAGAAGCAGGACGGTCCTGACCTGGATCAGGGCGTCTTCGAGATCGCCGCGCTCGTAGTAGCTGATCCCGAGCCCGACGCGCGCATCGTGGAACAGCGGGTTCGATCGCAGCGCGAGGAAGTAGCATTCCCGCGCGGCGTCGTGCTCGCCGCGCGACTGGTGGAAGTCCCCCAACGCACAGGCTGCAGCCGGCCGCGTCGGGTGGGCCTTCGGCAGCTCCCGCACGCGCCGGCCCGCGGCGGCGGCGTTGCCGCGCGCAAGCTCGGCTCGGACGTCCGCCAGCACACCCCCGGCTTCATCCCGTTGCGACTCCGCCGGCTGGGAGCGCGACAGCTCGCGCCACAGCTTCTTGAGCATCGTTGGCACAACCTACGAAGGGGCGGACCCTGTGGACGAGCGCTGCGGCGCGTCGTCGAGGCGACGGCGCGCGGGGCTCAACTCACCCGGCGGCCACACTCGCCGCGCGTTGCTCGGCATGCAGCATCGCCTGGAGTTCCGCCCGCCACTCGGGAGCGAACTCGCACTCGGCATAGGCGTCGAAATACGGGCCGCCGAGCGTGTAATGGACGAGCGACGCGTCTCCGGCCAGCTGATCATACCCGACCAAGTGGTTCCAGCGCCGCGGCAACCCGCCGATCAGGGCGTCGTCGGAAAGCCATTTGAACTGGTGCAGCTCAAGGCCGGTGGCGGTGTTTACGTACTCCGGCGTGAGCGCCTTGCAGCGGGCGTTGTTGAACAGCATCACGCTCGACCAGTTCTTCTTCGGATACGACGTCTGCGCCTGGCCGAGGAACTTGATCGTCTCGCGCGGCTGATGATCGTGCTTGACGACCTGCACCGCGAACCGCTCGTCGCGCAACACCCACAGTCGCGCGATGTCGTCGAGCATGAGCATGTCGCAGTCCACGAAGACGCTCCAACCCGCGAACCCGGACAGATGGGGAACGAGGAAGCGCGAGAACGCGAAGTCCGTGGATTGGAGGGAATGGCGGCTCCTTACGAGCACGCCGCGAAGCTGGCTCAGCATCAGAGGAGCGATCGACACCGGCACACTCGCCCGCCGATGGATGCTAAAAGCGAGCACGCTGAAGGCGACCGCCTCGCGCGCGTCGAAACCGATGAACACCCGTACCGGGTCCATCAACTGCCGTCCCTGGCCACCCGCTGCTCGACTTTCCGTGCGCCGGCTGGCGTGTCCTCGATGAGCTGCGCCCAGACCTCCCAGTCGATCCCGGCGCGGCGCTGTGCCGCACCATCGAAGAGGTCCCGCCACCAGGCGACCGGCTTGACCGTGCAGTGCGCGTTCTCGCCGTTGGGCAGCCGCTTTCGGGCCGGATAGCAGGCCACGCTGGCAAAGACGAAGCGCTCGGCGAAGCCGAACATCTCAGCGACGATCCACGGCAGGTCTTCCTCGGGGCAGTGCTCCAGGACATCGGTGCAGATCACGCCATCGAAGCGCCGGCTCGGCAGCGTGCTGAACGGTCCGTAGCCCGGGTCGTAGCACTGGATGAAATCGACACCCCAGTAGTCCTGGAAGCCGTCGTAGACGCGGCCGTCGTCGGCCCGGACTTCACGCAGATCGTACTGGCGGCCTTTGCCGCTGCCGTAATCGAGCATGTGCGCCGCGCCGGTGACCGTGACCAGCCGCTTCACTCGGCCCGCCTGGGCCGGGAGGCTTTGCCCCGGGAACGTGTCGGCGGGCGCGATGTTGAGGAAACGCTCGCCTTCGACGTGCAGCCGCCGGTACGCCTCGGTGAGCTCGCGGTAGCGCGGGCTCGGGTTGTCGCGGCTGTAGCCGGGCATTGCTTCGACCATCCTTTGGGCGCTCAATCGCAAATTATAGCGACCGGCGTCCCCCCGGCGTGTGGACCAGTTCACGCGTGCGTGCGGCGCTGGCGACCGCCCCGCGGCGAAAGCGGCAAAAGGCAAAGTCTCGGCGCCGGATCCAATGGACGCCGCGACGGCCCGCCGTTAGACTCGCCGCGGGTCGGAGTGGTCGGGGCGGCGTGATACGCTTATTGCTTGCGCCGGCACGTCGTCGGCCCGATGCAACCACAGTTGACGCCTCGGCATGGAACTCGAAGAGTACGAGCGACTCGCTCCCCACCGAACCCTGGAATTCCGCGGCACGAAGATGATCTTCGATACGCCGAACCGGCTTACGCTGGGGCGGGCCGCAACGTTGTTCTCCAAGGAGCCCGACACCATCGACTGGATCTTGGGCTTCACCGCGGACGACACGCTCCTCGACGTCGGCGCGAACGTAGGGATGTACACGATCTTCGCAGCCTGCACGCGAGGCGTGTCGGTGTTCGCGTTCGAGCCGGAGTCGCAAAACTATGCCGTCCTCAATCGGAATATCCACCTCAACGGGATCGACAACCGGGTCTGGGCTTACTGCGTCGCCCTGTCCGACAAGGCCAGCGTCGACCGGCTATACCTGAGTGGGTTCCTGCCCGGCGAGTCCTGTCACAGCTTCGGCCAGTCCCTCGATCATCACAATCGGCCGGCCAAGTCGTCGTTCGTGCAAGGTTGCGTGTCGAGCACGATCGACGAGCTGGTCAGCGGCGGGGCGATCCCGGTACCGACACACATCAAGATCGACGTGGACGGGCTCGAGCACAAGATCATCGCCGGCGCGCGGTCGACGCTTCGCGATGCGCGAGTCCGCTCGGTATTGGTCGAAATCAACACCAACCTGGACGAGCACTGGGCGATCGTCGATGCCTTCCTCGACTGGGGCTTCGACTACTCGCGCGAGCAGGTCGAGCGCGCGGTTAGAGTCGAGGGCCCGTCCAAGGGAGTCGGAAACTATGTCTTTCGACGTTGAGCAGCACGTCCATTATCGGATCGCGAATGCGCCGGTCCGCGCATATCCGTTCCCGCACTTCTACGTCGAGGACGTGTTCCCCGCCGAATTCTACGCGGCGCTGCGCGAGCGGCTGCCCGGACAGGACGGCTACACTCGCATCGACGAGACCGGTACCGTCGCAAAGGGGGCGTATCCGGAGCGCTTCGTCTGCTCGCTCGCCGAGCTCGAGGAGGAGGAGTCTCGCGCCGGCAGTGGCGCGTCGTTTTGGCTCGATTTCAGCGCCTGGCTGCTCGGGGACGCGTTCGCCGAACTGATCCTCGCGCGCTTCCGCCCGTTTTTCGCGGACCGCTTCGGCCAGAACGTCGAGCCCCGCATCGAGTTCGAAGCGCGTCTGGTTCGGGACATGACGAACTACGCGATCTCGCCCCACACCGACTCCCCGCGCAAGCTCGTCTCGCTGCTGTTCTACCTGCCGGAGGACGACTCGATGCGGCATCTCGGCACCTCGCTCTACGCCCCGAAGGATCCAGCGTTCCGCTCCGAGGGGGTCGGGCACCATCCGTTCGAGATCTTCAAGAAGATCACGACGATGGAGTATCGGCCCAACACCCTGTTCGCCTTCTTCAAGACGGACGGCGCATTCCACGGCGTGGACCGAATCAGCGATACGAACATCGTGCGGGACCTGCTGCTCTACAACATCTACGTCAGCAAGCTCGTGGGCCAGCGGCCGGCGGGGAATGCGACCCGAGGGTTCCGGTGGCCGTGGCAACGGGTGTGACGTCCGGCCGCCTCCGCCGCGCGAGCAGCCGGCACCCCGACTAAGACACGGTCCGAATCCAAAGCAAGAGGAGCGAGTTGCTCATGTGGTTCAAGTCCCCGTTCTCCAGCCGGCACATCAACGACTTTGCGCGGGAGCTCGCCGACACCCTGGCGAAGCGCTACCCGCCGTCGCTCGACGTGAATCCGGAAAAAAAGATCTCGGCCAACAGGTTGACGAAGGTGCTTGAAGATACCTTCGGGCGCGCCGCGGAGTTCCAGCAGGAGCACAAGCTCGGCATGTTCGGCAAGGCCAAGCTCGGCAACGAGTTCAAGTGGCAGCTGAAGGAGCTCGGCTACACGGAGAAGTTCATCGAGGTGGCGACCGAAGGGCTGATGGTGTACGTCACCCGCGGCGCGCCGCCGTCGGGTTCGACGCCGGCCGAGAAGGGCTAGGAAAGCGCACGCGGACTAGCTCCGCGGATCGCTCCTTTCGGATGCTCAAGCAATTGCTCCGCGGTCTCCTCGCGCAGCCCCGGGCGGGCCGTGCGCCCGGAGAGCCCGCCCCGACCGCCTCCGCGGAGGCCCGAGCCCCGCGCTACAGCTACGACGCGGACGGTCTGGCGACGATCCACAACGCTGACTTCCTGCAGGAGCCGAGATTCCGCGAGAGTTACGCCCTCGGCGCTGCCAGCGGGCACAGGATCTGCGCGCCGGGGGATCTGCACATCGAGTGGCGGGTCTATGTCTGTTGCTGGGCGGCATGCCACGCCTGCCGCCTCTCGGGCGACTTCGTGGAGTGCGGCGTGAGCACGGCCATCGTCTCGCGTGCCGTCGCCCACTATGTCGATCTGCGACGGCTCGACCGGAAGTTATGGCTCTTCGACACTTTCGCCGGCATCCCCGACGACCAGATGCGGCCGAATGAGGCGCCGCTCGCGCGCAGCAAGAACATCCGGCACTACTTCGACTCCTTCGAGCTGGTGCGCAGTCACTTCGCCGAGTATCCCAACGTCCACTTGATCCGCGGCGCGGTGCCCGACACTCTCGGAACAGCCGCAATCGATCGCGTCGCGTGGCTGCACATCGATATGAACATCGCCTACCCGGAGGTGGCCGCCTCCACCCATTTCTGGGAACGGTTGACCCCGGGCGCCGTCGTAATCTACGACGACTACGCGTCGCGGGCCCATGTGCCGCAAAAGCTCGCGCTCGATGCCTTCGCAGCAGAGCGCGGGGTACGTATCCTCTCTTTGCCGACGGGGCAGGGGCTCCTGATCAAGCCCTGATCGAGGAAGCTGATGCTGAGATCGATGCTGAAAGGCCTGCGGCGAGGCGCTGCGCCGCCCGCGCGCGGATCTGGTGCCGACGCGGGCGTCCCCGCGAAGCAATCGCGCCTCGCCGACCGCCTCAGCATCGTCGTGCCTTCTGTGGCCGGCCGGGCCCGCTTCCTTGACACCGCGTTGCGCCACTTCGTCACTTGCGCCGTGCGCTGGCCCATCCTCGTGTCCGATCACAGCGCCGCCGAGCACGAGTCCGTCCTGAGCGGCGTAGCAGCCCGCTATCCCAGCCTCGATTTGCGCTTGCTGCGCCATCCGCCGGCGATGCATTTTCTCGAGCGGCTCGCCCGCTGCACCGAGGCGGCGCAGACCGACTACGTCGTGTTCCACGCGGACGACGATTTCATGATGCCCGCGGCGATGGAGTCTTGCATCGATTTTCTCGACGCCAACGCGGACTTCACGGCATGCCAGGGACGGATGGTTTGGTTTCGCATCCCGGCGCTCGGTGAGATGCGAATCAATAGGACCGGGGGGAGGACGCACGCCGAGGACGACGCGGCTGACCGCGTCATCAAGCACGTGGCGAACTTCTCTCCCACTCTCTACGCGATCCACCGTCGGGAAGTCTTCGTCGAGTCCTGCCTTCGGACGCTCGATTTCACCCAGAACGTGATCTTCTGGCAGTACCTGGGATCTTGCATTTCCGTGCTTCGCGGCAAGCTGAAGACTTTGGACGGTCTGTACTACTTGCGCCTCGACAACGCCATCGGCTGGCGTGCGCAGCTCATCGGTCGCCGTGACCCCAGTCACTGGCCGTACCTTGCGGTTTCGCCCGAGTTCTCCGCGGAGCTCGTTCGGTTCAAGAATGGTCTGCACGCGCTCCTCGCCGGCAGCGGCGAAAACAGGGATTTGTCCCCACGCATCGATGACGCGTGCCTCGCGCTGATCCGTCGCGGGCTCTGCGACATGACCAAAGACCCCATTGACACGCAAGAGGCAGGATTCTTGGCCCGGCTCCAAGCGCCGGGCAGCGAGGAGCACGAGCTCCTGCAGTATGCGGCTCAATGTGTCCGCCGGGCGCAGGAACCGGCGCCCGTCGGCCCGTAACCGCGGTGACGATGCGCGGTTAGATCGCGCGCTTCGAGGGAGCCGCTTCGGCGCGCCCCCGACCCCGCGCCTCAGGGCACGTACCCCGGGATCTTCGACTCGTCGACCCGATCGATCTGGTCGGGGTCGAGGAACTGCTCGGCGTACTTCAAGTACACCTTCCGGCGGATGAAGACGTCGAAGAGATCCGGGTCGATGTGCCCGTTCAGCTTGAACTTCCCGAGGATGTGCAGCGACTCCGAGAGCGTCTTGCCCTTCTTGTAGGGCCGGTCCTTCGCGGTCAGGGCCTCGAAGATGTCGGCGATGCCCATCACGCGCGCCTGGACCGACATCTGGTCGCGGGCGAGGCCGCGCGGGTAGCCCTTCCCGTCCATGCGCTCGTGGTGCCCGCCGGCGTACTCTGGGA
>JBOIFD010000084.1:0-4607 GCA_050741515.1 Burkholderiales bacterium | reverse complement strand
GCCGATCGCCGCGTTCTGGGTGGCGATGGCGCGGGTCGCTTTTTTCGTCGCCCTCCACGCCGCGGGGCTCACCCCGCGCGTGGCGCAGTGAGCGGCATGCTCGATCGCCACACCCTGCTCCTGCTGGTGCTCGGCGTGTGCGTCGTGAACGGCATCTTCTCGCCTTACCTCAAGATCGCGATCCCGGTGACCGCCGCGCTGATGCCCGAGCTTTTTCCCCGGACCATCGAGTGGGTGCTGTTCTGGAGCTCGATGCTGCTCTCCAGCGCGACGCTGCTTTTCAGCGGCGTGCCGGCGGCGCTCTACGAGCGCCTCGTCGAGCGTGACCCCGAGGCCACGGTGTCGATGTGGATCTGGCTCGGCGGCGCCGCGACCTTGAGTCTGCCGGCCCTGCAGACCCTGCTTTAGCAGACAACAAAAGGCCCCGCTATTCTGCGAGGCCTTCGTCGGGCAATGGAACCGTCCGCGTCGAGCGCCGCGCCTTCCGCGACGCTCCAACGCGGACAGTTATTCCGTCGCGGACGCGACGGAATAACGTCACATATCCATGTCCATCCCGCCCATGCCGCCCATGCCGCCGTGGCCGTGGCCGCCGCCGGCGTTCTTCTTCTCCTCGACCTGCTCGGCGACGCCGACGTCGGTCGTGAGCAGCAGGCCGGCCACCGAAGCCGCGTTCTGCAGCGCGATGCGGGTGACCTTGGTCGGGTCGACGACGCCCATCTCCACGAGGTCGCCGTACTCCTCGGTCTGGGCGTTGAAGCCGTAGTTGCCCTTGCCCTCGACGACCTTGTTGAGCACGACGCTCGGCTCCTCGCCGGCGTTCGCCACGATCGCACGGAGCGGCTCCTCGAGCGCGCGGTGCACGATCTTGATTCCGGCGTCCTGGTCGTGGTTCGCGCCCTTCAGCTTGTCGAGCGCCTTGCGCGCGCGCAGCAGCGCAACCCCGCCGCCCGCGACGATGCCTTCCTCGACCGCCGCGCGCGTGGCGTGCAGCGCGTCCTCGACGCGCGCCTTCTTCTCCTTCATCTCGACCTCGGTCGCGGCGCCGACCTTGATCACGGCGACGCCCCCGGCGAGCTTGGCCACCCGCTCCTGGAGCTTCTCCTTGTCGTAGTCGCTGGTCGCTTCCTCGATCTGCTGCCGGATGCTCTTCACCCGGGCCTCGATCCCCTTGGAGTCGCCCGCGCCGTCGATGATGGTGGTCTCTTCCTTGCCCACCTCGACGCGCTTCGCGCGGCCGAGATCCTTCAGGGTGGCCTTCTCGAGCGTGAGGCCGAGCTCCTCGGCGATCACCGTGCCGCCGGCGAGGATCGCGATGTCCTCGAGCATCGCCTTGCGGCGGTCGCCGAATCCCGGCGCCTTGACCCCGGAGGTCTTGAGGATCCCGCGCAGGTTGTTCACGACCAGCGTCGCGAGCGCCTCGCCCTCGATGTCCTCGGCGATGATCAGCAGCGGCTTCCCGGCCTTCGCCACCTGCTCGAGGAGCGGCAGCAGGTCGCGGATGCTCGAGACCTTCTTGTCGTGGAGCAGGATGTAGGTGTCCTCGAGCACCGCCATCTGCTTCTCGGGGTTGTTGATGAAGTACGGCGAGAGATAGCCGCGGTCGAACTGCATGCCCTCGACGACCTCGAGCTCGTTCTGCAGCGACTTGCCGTCCTCGACCGTGATCACGCCTTCCTTGCCGACCTTGTCCATGGCGTCGGCGATGATCTTGCCGATCTGCTCGTCGGCGTTGGCCGAGATCGCGCCGACCTGGGCGATCTCCTTGGAGGTCGTCGTCGGCTTGGAGATCTTCTTCACCTCCTCGACCACCGCCTCGACCGCCTTGTCGACGCCGCGCTTGAGGTCCATCGCGTTCATCCCGGCGGCCACGTACTTCATGCCCTCGCGGACGATGGCCTGGGCGAGCACGGTGGCGGTGGTGGTGCCGTCACCGGCGACGTCGGAAGTCTTGGAAGCGACCTCCTTCACCATCTGCGCGCCCATGTTCTGGAACTTGTCCTTCAGCTCGATTTCCTTCGCCACGGACACGCCGTCCTTGGTGATGGTCGGGGCGCCGAACGAGCGCTCGAGCACGACGTTGCGGCCCTTCGGGCCGAGGGTCGCCTTCACGGCATTGGCGAGGATGTTGACGCCCTCGAGCAGCTTGTGGCGGGCGTCCTCGTAGAAACGTACGTCTTTGGCGGGCATTGCTTCGAACTCCTTAGAGTTTGCGTTGACGCTCGGGCTTAGGCGACGACGCCCATGATGTCTTCCTCGCGCATCACGAGGTACTCGGTGCCTTCGATCTTCACGGTCGAGCCGGAGTACTTGCCGAACAGGATCCGGTCGCCGACCTTGACGTCGAGGGCCTCGCGCTTGCCGTCTTCGTTGCGCTTGCCGGGGCCGACGGCGATGACCTCGCCCTGGTCCGGCTTCTCGGCGGCGTTATCGGGGATGACGATCCCGCCCGCGCTCTTGCGCTCCTCTTCCAGGCGCTTGACGATGACGCGATCATGCAAAGGACGGATTTTCATAGAACTTCCTCCATTACCGTAGGTGTGTGGCCGCTCACCGACCAGTCGGCGGCCAGCGGATTCAAGGTGCAGACTGGCCCTGTTAGCACTCAGCCTGATTGAGTGCCAATTTTAGGCTTCGCCCGGCCCTGTTTCAAGGGGGAGGCGCGGAAAGTTTTTTGGGCACACTGTTTTGCTGCGATGCAAGATCGGCCGGCGCGCTCCGGGCGCAAGCCGGCTTGCCCGGACGCTGCGGCAGGCCGCGCTGGTATCCTCCGGGCAGGCCCTGGAGCGAAGACTGAAATGACGATCACCCGGTGCGTGCTCATCGCCGCGCTCGCGCTTGCGCCCGCGGCGTTCGCGCAGAACCTCGGCTTCCTCGCCGGCGGCCCGATGGCGCGCATGAACCCGGAGGACCTCCGGCTCCTGACGCGGAACTATCTCGACGCGCTGGAGAAGCTGCCGGACGGACACACCAACGGATGGCTCAACGCGAAGACCGGCCATTCGGGGACCGCGACGCCGCAGAAGACCTTCGAGAGCGCCGGCCGCAGGTGCCGGCTCATCGAGTTCACCAACGCCGCCGACGGCCTCACGGGGCGCGGCGAGTTCACGTTCTGCAAGCAGCCCGACGGCGCGTGGAAGATCCCGAGCTGAGCGTCCGCCGGGGTTGATCGGCGTGCCGGGCGGCGGCATCTACCCCGGGCGATGAAATACAAGGACTACTACGAAATCCTGGGCGTCCCCCGGGACGCCCAGCAGGACGGCGTCAAGAAGGCGTACCGGAAGCTCGCGCGCAAGTACCACCCGGACGTCTCGAAAGAGAAGGACGCCGAGGAGCGGTTCAAGGAGATCAACGAGGCGTATCAGACGCTCTCGGAACCGGAGAAGCGCGCGGCCTACGACCAGCTCGGGCGCCACCGGCCCGGCGAGGAGTTCCGGCCGCCGCCGGGGTGGGAGCGCGAGTTCCGGTTCGAGGGGGCCGATCTGAACGACTTCCTCGACCTCTCCGAGCTCTTCGAGCGGTTCGGCGCCGGCGGCGCCGGCGGGCGGCGGCGGGGGCGCGCCGGCCACGGCGGCTTCGCGATGCCGGGGCAGGACTACGAAGTCACCGCGCACCTCACGCTGGAGGAGGTGTATCACGGCGCCGAAGTGACCCTCGAGCTCTCGGCGCCGGAGCTCACGCCCGACGGGACGGCCCGCCGGGTGCCGAAGACGATCCGGGTGCGGGTGCCGAAGGGCGCCACCGACGGGCAGCGGTTGCGGGTGCCGGGCAAGGGTGGCCCGGGCATGCACGGCGGTCCGCCGGGTGACCTCTATCTGAACATCGTGCTGCGGCCGCACCCGCTGTTCAAGGCGTCCGGGCACGACCTGTACCTCGAGCTGCCGGTGACGCCGTCGGAAGCGGTGCTCGGCGCCGAGGTCGAGGTGCCCACCCTCGCCGGGCGCCTGAAGGTCACGGTGCGGCCGGGCTCGCGCGCCGGGCAGAAACTGCGCCTCGCCGGTCGCGGCCTGCCGACCCCGAAGGGCGGGCACGGCGACCTCTACGGCGTGCTCCAGATCGAGACCCCGACGGCGCTCTCGGAGCGGGAGAAGCAGCTGTACGCGGAGCTCGCCAAGCTCTCGACCTTCGATCCGCGCGGGCACCTGGGCTGAAGGGGGCGAGGGGCCGCGCGGGCCCCCGGGCATGCAGGGAAAATGGCCTCCGGCGTGACAAATTCCGCAGCCAAGTCCCTTGAGCGGGGCCCGCGGAGGGGGCACGATCCCGAGATTCGGTGCGGCGCACGGCCCCTGGCAATCACCCCGCTCGAGCAGCGCTTCCGGTGCAGACGAACTACTACGAGATCCTCGGCGTCACCCGCTCCGCCAGCCCGGAGGAGATCAAGGCCGCCTATCGCCGGCTCGCCCGCCGGTACCACCCCGACACGTCCCGCGACCCGGGGTCGGAGGACCGGTTCAAGGAGATCACGCTCGCCTACCAGGTCCTGCGCGACATGGACCAGCGGGTCCGCTATGACCTCGAGGCGATGGAGCGCGAGCTGGCGGCCACCGAGCGTGAGCTGAGCGCCGACGACACCGACGGCGGGAGCCCGGGCAATCCCACCGTCCACC
>JBOIFD010000083.1:0-3781 GCA_050741515.1 Burkholderiales bacterium | reverse complement strand
CGACGACGTGAAGCCGGGAAAGCGCACGTCGTTCCCGCAGAGCGTGAAGCTCAAGCCGGGCGAGACCGTGGTGTTCTCCTGGATCGTCTACAAGTCCCGGGCGCAGCGCGACCGGATCAACGCCAAGGTGATGAAGGACAAGCGCCTCGCACCCATGATGGATCCGAAGGCAATGCCCTTCGACGGGAAGCGGATGTTCTGGGGCGGATTCAAGGTCCTGGTCGACCTTTGAGCGAAACGAAGGAGCACGACCGTGAAGGTAACGCATTCTGTTGATCACCCTGTCGTCTCGCGCGAGGAGTGGCTCGCGGCCCGCAAGCGCCACCTCACCCGGGAAAAAGACCTCACCCACCTGCGCGACGAGATCGCTCGGGAGCGACGGGAGCTGCCCTGGGTCAAGGTGGAAAAGAAATACCTGTTCGACGGACCGACGGGCAAGGAAACGCTCGCCGACCTCTTCGACGGCCGGAGCCAGCTGATCGTCTACCACTTCATGTTCGGCCCGGGGTGGGAACAGGGCTGCCCGAGCTGCTCGTTCCTGAGCGATCACGTGGACGGCGTACTACCACACCTCGGGGCGCGCGACGTGAGCTTCGTCGCGGTGTCGCGCGCGCCGCTCGCCGAGATCCAGGCATTCCAGCGGCGCATGGGCTGGCGCTTCAAGTGGGTGTCGTCGCACGGCAACACCTTCAACTACGATTTCCACGTCTCATCGCTCCCCGAGGAGCGGGCCAGGGGGCGGATGCGCTACAACTTCGGCGAGATCGCGTTCGACGGCGAGGAACTTCCCGGCGCGAGCGCTTTCTACCAGGATGCCGACGGCCACGTGTTCCACACTTATTCGGCCTACGCGCGCGGCCTCGACCTCATGATCGGCGCGTACAACTGGCTCGACATCGCGCCGAAGGGCCGCGACGAGGACGGCCTTACCCGCACCATGGCGTGGGTGCGGCATCACGACAAGTACCTGTAACCCTCAGCGAGGAGAATTGCCATGGGTAACCCGGTCGTCCACTTTGAACTGATGTCGAAAGACCCGGCGAAGCTCTCGGGCTTCTACGCCGAGCTCTTCGGCTGGAAGATCCAGCACCTGCCCGAGATGAACTACCGCCTGGTCGAGACCGGCGGCGAGGGCGGCATCAACGGCGGCATCTTCAAGCCGGAGCAGGAAGGCCTGTCGCCGGGCGGCACGCTCTTCTACATCGCCGTGGATGACCTCGCCGCCTACCGCAAGAAGGTCGTCGCGGCGGGCGGCAAGATCTGCGTCGAGGAGCAGGCGGTGCCCGGCATGGGCGCGTTCTCGCTCTTCACCGACCCCGAGGGGCGGATGATGGGCCTGTGGAAGCCGGCCAAGAAGTAGCGCGGCTTAGGACCCTGCGCGCGCCCGCTTGCGCGCCGGGGTCCGCTTCCGCAGCACCGGGCGCTTGTCCTGCAGCTTGGCGATTTCCTGCACCGCGAGATCGCAGCTCCTCGCCAGGAAATCGAGAATCAAGGCGAGCTGGTCGTCCCTGTAGACGGACCAGAGCGCGGTCATCTCCCGTTGCAGCGAGTCGTAAAGCGGCGCGATGCGCCGGGTCATCGCCGGTCGCGCGCGGACGATGACCTTGCGCCGGTCGGTCGGATCGCGTTCGCGCCGCACGTAGCCCGCGCGTTCGAGCCGGTCGATCACGCCGGTGATCGCACCGGTCGTGAGGCCGGTCGCGTTGGCGAATTCGCCGGCGGTCGCGCCGCCGCTCAGGAGCGCAAGGTCGAGGCACTCCAGGTCGGAGCTGCTGAGCCCGAAGCGCACGCTCACCGCCTGGCTGATCAGCACCGACTGGGCGGTCATCCTGCGGACCTCGCGCAGGACGGCGGCGAGCAGGGCGGCGCGATCCGGGACGTCGCTTGACATGGCGCGGCTATTGTCTTACTGTCTGTCTATCTTAGCAACTAAGATATTTAGCAAACGAGTGGCCGGCGCGCAGCCGCCACGGTAGACAACCGCACCCGCTGGATCGTGTAATCGCATGGCTTCGCCTCAACCAGCAGCGTCCGAGATCCATGGCATTCGAGCCGCACCGCCGGCGGGACCCCCGGCGATGAGCGAGGACCAGGCCGCACGTGCGCGCGCGACGGCGGAGGCGGTCTACCGCGGCGAGTCGCGCCGCGTCTTCGCCACGCTCGTGCGCCTCCTGGGCGATTTCGATCTCGCCGAGGAGGCGCTGCACGACGCTTTCCGCGCCGCGCTCGAGCAGTGGCCGCGCGACGGCGTGCCGGCGAACCCGCGGGCCTGGCTCGTGTCGGCGGGCCGCTTCAAGGCGATCGACGGCATCCGCCGGCGGGCGCGGTTCGTCGCGATCGACGACGTCGCCGAGCAGGTGGGCGCGATCGCCGACGATACGCCGCCGTGGGACGACGAAGGCATCGAGGACGACCGGTTGCGGCTCGTCTTCACCTGCTGCCACCCGGCCCTGTCACCCGACGCGCAGGTGGCGCTCACGCTGCGCGAGGTCTGCGGCCTCACCACCGAGGAGATCGCGCAGGCGTTCCTCAGCGCCGCGCCCACGCTGGCGCAGCGCATCGTCCGCGCCAAGGCGAAGATCCGAGATGCGCGCATCCCCTACCAGGTGCCGACGCCGTCCGAGCTGCCGGAACGGCTCGACAGCGTGCTGCGCGTGGTCTACCTGGTGTTCAACGAGGGCTACTCGGCGTCGTCCGGCCAGTCGGTCACGCGCCTCGATCTGTCCGGCGAGGCGATCCGCCTGGGCCGGCTGCTGGTGGAACTGCTGCCGGAGCCCGAGGCGATCGGGCTGCTGGCGCTGATGCTCCTGCAGGAATCGCGGCGCGCGGCGCGCGCCTCGCCGGAGGGCGAGCTCGTCCTGCTCGCGGACCAGGACCGCTCGCTCTGGAACCGGGACCAGATCGCGGAGGGAGCAGCGCTCGTGGAACGCGCGCTCGCGTCACGGCGCGCCGGGCCGTACGCGCTGCAGGCAGCGATCGCGGCAGTGCACGCCGAGGCGGTGAGCGCCGATGCCACGGACTGGAACGAGATCGTCGGGCTGTACGACGTGCTGCTGCGCGCCGAGCCCTCGCCGGTGGTCGAGCTGAACCGCGCGGTGGCGGTGGCGATGCGCGACGGGCCCGCGGCCGGGCTCGAGCTCGTCGACGCCATCCTCGCCCGCGGCGAGCTGCAGGACTATCGCCTGGCGCACGCGGCGCGGGCGGACCTGTCCCGCCGGCTGGGCCGGACCGCGCAAGCCCGGGCTTCCTACCAGCGGGCGCTCGCCCTCACCCGCCAGGAACCGGAGCGGCGGTTTCTCGAGCGGCGGCTGGCCGAGCTGCCGGAGTGAGCGTCCGCGCACCGAGGAGACGAGGATGAAGTTCCTGTGCCTGATCTGCGCCGAGCGAGTGATGGAGCAGCTGCCGGACACCGACGCGGCGCGGCACTTCGAGGAGTATCGCGAGTTCACCGCGGCAATCCGCGAGAGCGGCCACTTCCTCGGGTGCAATCGCCTGCTCCCCCCGCATGCCGCGACCACCGTTCGGGTGCGGCAGGGCAAGGTCTCGGCCACCGACGGTCCCTACGTCGAGACCAAGGAGCAGCTGGGCGGCTACTACGTCATCGAGGCGCGGGATCGGGAGGAGGCGATCCGGGTGGCCGCGCGGATCCCCGGGGCGTGGATCGGGTGCGTCGAGGTGCGGCCGATCGCGGAGGATGAGCAGACCCTCCAGGCCCTCGGATTTGCAGCTCCGGACACCCCGCGATAGCGACTGTCGATTTCGGGCGTCGCCGTTCGACTAC
>JBOIFD010000082.1:0-6989 GCA_050741515.1 Burkholderiales bacterium | reverse complement strand
GGCCTAGGCCGATCGGCCGATCGACGGGGCCATCGCGCCTGCCCCCTTTCGTCGGTCGCTATCGGTCGCGCGACCGCCGGAAGACCTTGCCACCGGCGCCCCTCGGGACGGCAGAGCATCCCGCTGCTAACATAGTCTGCCGGCTCGGAGACCCCGGCTCGGAGACCCCCATGGACATCAAGCAGCTGCACCACGTCGCCTACCGCTGCCGGGACGCCAAGCAGACGGTGGACTTCTACGCCGGCCTCCTGGGGCTCGAGTACAGCATGGCGCTCGCCGAGGACCGCGTGCCGAGCACCGGCGAAGAGGCGCCGTACATGCACATCTTCTTCCGCATGGACGACGGCAGCTTCGTTGCGTTCTTCGAGATCCCGGAGTCGCCGCCGATGGGCCGCGACGAGAACACGCCGCAATGGGTCCAGCACCTCGCGATGCGCGTGCCCGACGAGCGGACCCTGATGGCGTACAAGGCGAAGCTCGAGGCGCACGGCCTCGACGTCCTCGGGCCGACCGACCACGGGATCTGCAAGTCGATCTACTTCTTCGACCCGAACGGCCACCGCCTCGAGCTGACCGTGGACACGATGACGCCCGACATGCGGCGGCAGCTCCTCGACGTGCGCGACGAGATGCTCGCCGACTGGACCCGCACGAAGAAGGCCCCGCGGCAGGCCGACTGGGTGCACAAGAAGGCGCTCGGGGGCTAAAGCGGCCGATCGGCCGCGAGGCCGCGCGCCGGGACGCTCCCGGCTGGATGACAACAAGCTGGACCGATTCGTCAATGGAGGAGAAACCATGAACGCGAGGATCCGGCGCCGGTGCGCGCCTCTGCTCGGCACTTGCCTCCTGCTTGCGGGCGCGGCGACCGCGCAGGACACGATCAGGATCGGCGTGATCACCGACAAGGTCGGCCCGGCCAAGCCCTACGCCGAGCCGATCACGCGCGGCGTCGAGCTGGGCGCGAAGGAGATCAACGCGAAGGGCGGAGTTCTCGGGCGCAAGATCGAGCTGCTGATCGAGGACGACCAGGCGAAGCCCGACGTCTCGGCGACGATGGCGCGCAAGCTCGTCGACGCCGGCGCGGTCTTCATCCTGAGCGTCTCGCTGACCCCGGCGACCCAGCAGCAGCAGAGCGTGACGCTGGAGACGAAGACGCCGCAGCTGACGCCGTCCAACTCGGGCGACACGCTCACGACCAAGGTCGACAACCCCTACTTCTGGCAGACCGGCCCGCTCGGCTCGACGCAGATCGCGACGCTCATGTCGTACACCCGCACGCGCAACTTCAAGCGCGTCGCGCTGATCACCGACAACTCCGATCTCGGCCAGCTCCTGGGGCGGTTCTTCAGGTCCGGCCTCGAGAAGAGCGGGATCGAAGTGGTCGTCGAGGAGGTGGTGCCGCGCGGCGCGACCTCGGCGGTGCCGCAGCTGCAGAAGATCCGCGCCGCGAACCCCGAGGCGATGTTCATGGCGGGCGTGCTGACGCCGGAGAACGTGCTGATGCTCAAGGCCTACCGCGAGCTCGGCATGAAGCAGCCGATCCTGTCCTCGTACAACCTCTCGGTGCCGCAGTACCTCACCGTCGCCAAGGGGCTGCTCGAAGGGGTCACGTTCGTCGACGCATTCGACCCCGACAAGTCCGAGGCGAGGCGCTACGTCGACACCTATCGCGCCGAGTTCAAGTCCGACCCGAACAACCTCTGGATGTCGGCGTACGGCTACGACGGCATCCAGCTGGTGGCCGACGCGCTCCGGCGCGCGGGCTCGACCGACAAGGAGAAGATCCGCGCGGCGATGCAGGCCACCAAGGGCTTCGTCGGCGTGCTCGGGGCGAGAGGGACGTCCTACACCTTCCCCGACGGGAAGCGCACCGGCTTCGACCCGAACGGCATGGTCGTCCGCGTGTTCAAGAACGACGCGCACGGCCCGGTCGTCCACAGCGGCACGAAGTAGCGCGCCCCCGTAGACGGTGAAGCGGGGCGCTCCGGCAGCGCCCCGCTTTCGTCTGCGCCGATGCGGGACTTCCTCGAGCTGGTCGTTAGCGCGGCGGCGTCGGGCTGCATCTACGGCCTGGTCGCGCTCGCGTACCTGTTGATCCTCCGGCCGACCGGCATCATCAACTTCGCGGTCGGCGAATGGGCCGCGGTCGGCGCCTTCGGCGGCGTGGTCGCGCTCTCGACCGCGCAGCTTCCGTACGCCGTTGGGATGGCCGCGGTGCTCGCCGGAATGTTCGCCCTCGGCTGGGCCACCGAGCGCGTCGCGGTGCGGCCGCTCGTCGAGCGCGGCGCGCCGGTCCTCTCGCCGATCCTCGCGCTGCTCGGCATGCTCGTCGTGTTCCGCGAGTCGATCTCGATCGGCTTCGGCCCGGATCCCTTTCCGGTGCCGTACCCGTTCGGGTTCGAGCGCCTCGAGATCGGCCCCCTCGCCGGCTCCCGCCACACCTTCTTCATCATCGCCGCGACGGCGGCCGTGTTCGGCGCGACGTGGTGGTTCTTCGAGCGCACGCTCTGGGGCCGGATCTTCGAGGCGGTCGCGATCGACCGCCGCGCCGCGGCGCTCATGGGCATCGACCTGCGGCGCGTCGCGGTGCTCGCGTTCGCCGCGGGCGCGACCATCGCCGGCCTCGCCGGGCTGCTGATCTCGCCCAACATCTCGGCGCATTTCCTGATGGGCCTGCCGCTCGCGGTGCAGGGGTTCTCGGCGCTCGTCATCGGCGGCGTGGGCCGCGTCGAGGGGGCGCTGCTCGGGGGGCTCCTGATCGCGCTCGCCGAGAGCCTCACGGTGCGCTACGCGCCGGTGCCCCCGGGACTCGCGTTCGGCGTGCCGCTCGTGCTGCTGATCCTGTTCCTGCTGTTCCGGCCGACCGGGTTGCTCAAGCCGCGGGGAGCACACTGATGGCGTGGTGGCGCTGGATCGCCGCGTTCGTCCTGCTCTCCGCAGTCGGGTTCTTCCTCGGCGGCTACACGACCGACGTCTACCGCAAGCTCCTCCTGTGGATGACGCTCGCGCTCGGGTTCAACTTCCTGTTCGGCATTGCCGGGCAGATCGCGTTCTCGCACTTCGCGTTCTACGGCATCGGCGCCTACTCGGTGGTCATCCTCGCGTTCCAGGTCGGGTTGCCGCTGCCGCTCGCAGTGCTGGCGGCGGCGGCGCTGTGCGCGGCGCTCGCCCTCGCGGTGGCCATCCCCTCGAACCGGCTCGAGGGCTTCTACCTCGCGCTCGCGACGATCGCGTTCTCGCAGCTCTTCATCATCGTGCTGAACGAGGGCGGCGACGTGACCGGCGGCACCGGCGGGCTCACGAGCTACCGGCTGCCGCGCGCCTACGACGTGCTCCCGGGCGGACCGTGGTTCACGATGCTCATCGTGTTCGTGATGCTCGCGACCTTCGCCGTGCTGTGGCGCCTCGACCGCTCCTGGTTCGGGCGCGCCTGCCGGGCGGTGCGCGACAACCCGGAGGCCGCGGCGGCGATGGGCGTGGACGTCGCGCGCACGAAGGTGCTCGCGTTCACGCTGACCAGCACGCTCGCGGGCGTCGCCGGGATGGCCTACGCGTTCGTGGACAACACCGTGAATCCGCCGACGTTCTCGATCGAGAACTCGTTCATGCTGCTGTTCATGATCGTGATCGGCGGCGCCGGCCGGTTCGCCGGGGCGATCGTCGGCGCGGCGCTGCTGTACTTCCTGCCGCTCTGGTTGTCGCCGGTGATCGGACACCACCACGCGCTGGTGTTCGGGCTGCTGGTCGTCGCGGTGATCCTGTGGCAGCGGAGCGGGCTGATCGGGATCTACGACGCGCTTGCTCGCCGCTGGCGCGGCGGCCAGACGGGATGAGCCGGGGCGCGCTCCTGGAGGTTCGCGGGCTGACCAAGCGCTTCGGCGGGCTGGCGGCCGTCTCGGACCTCGACTTCGACCTGTACGAGGGCGAGATCCTGGGGCTCATCGGGCCGAACGGCGCCGGCAAGACCACCACCTTCAATCTGGTCGCCGGCGCCTATTCCGCGACCGCGGGGCGCGTGAGCTTCGCCGGCGAGCCGGTCCTCGGGCTGCCGCCGCACGCGATCGCGGGACGGGGGATCATGCGCACGTTCCAGCACAACCGGCCGTTCGCCGGCCTGTCGGTGCTCGAGAACGTGCTGGTCGGCGCGCACACACGGTTTGCGTCCGGAGTCTGGTCACTGATCGCCTGGACCCCGAGTGCGCGCGCCGAGGAGGACGCTCGGCGGCGGCGCGCGGCGGAGCTGGTCGAGTTCGTCGGCTTGGGCGAGCGCCGCCACGCCGCGGTCGGCACGCTGTCCTTCGGCCAGGGGCGCCTGCTCGAGATCGCGCGCGCGCTCGCGGGGGAGCCCAGGCTGATGCTGTTCGACGAACCGGCGGCCGGGCTCGCGCCGGCGGAGACGATGCGGCTGGCGGAGATCATCCGCGGCATCGCCGCGCGCGGCATTGCGGTGCTCCTGATCGAGCACGACATGCGGTTCCTGCTGCCGCTCGCGCACCGCGTCGCGGTGCTCAACTTCGGCGTCAAGATCGCCGACGGCCGTCCGGACGAAATCCGGGTGCACCCGGCGGTCGTCGACGCCTATCTCGGCGACCCGAGCGCACTCGTGGGCGCCGCCCAGCGGGACGGGGGCGCGCATGCTGCGGCTTAGGAACGTGTCCGCGGGGTACGGCACAGTGCCGGTCTTGAGCGGCGTCGACCTCGACGTCGGACGCGGCGAGACCGTGGCGCTGCTGGGGCCCAACGGCGCGGGCAAGTCCACGCTGCTCGCGGCCATCACCGGCACCATCGCGCGCCGACAGGGCGAGATCGCGTTCGACGACCGGAATCTCGCCGCGGAGCCCAGCCATCGCATCGTCGCGGCCGGCGTGGCGCTCGTCCCCGAGGGGCGGCTGGTGTTCGCGCCGTTCAGCGTGGAGGACAACCTGCGCCTTGGCGCGATCCGGCTCGCCGGCGGCCGGGCCGCCCTGACGGAGCGGTTCGAGTACGTCTACGCGCTCCTCCCGCGCCTCGCCGAGCGGCGCGCGCAGGTCGCCGGGACCCTCTCCGGGGGCGAGCAGCAGATGCTCGCCATCGGCCGCGCGCTGATGAGCGCGCCGCGGCTGCTGCTGCTCGACGAGCCGTTCCTCGGCCTCGCGCCGCTCGTCGTCGAGGAGATCCGCCGTGCCCTGGAGAGGCTGCGCGCGGCCGGGCTCACGCTGCTGATGGTCGAGCAGAAGCTCGACATCGCGCTGCCGTTCGCGAGCCGCGCCTACGTTCTCATCAAGGGCCGGGTCGCGCTGCACGACACGACCGCGAACCTCGTGCGGCGCGCGGACCTGACGAACCTGTACTTCGCGCTGGCGACGGCGCAGGCCTAGGTAACCGGCATTCCGCGAAAGCGGGAATCCAGGATCGCGCCTTCGATGACTGACTCGATCCCCGCGCTCGCGGGGATGACCACCTTCGGTGGTCACTTCCGCTGCATGCGGATGATCCACGCCTTGAACCCGACCAGCAGATCGGTCAGGAACTTCTTCGTCGTTTCGTCGGTGAGCCGCAGGTCGGCATCGAACTTGGAGGCGCAGTTGCCGATGAAGACCTCCGGCCGCGGCAGGACGTGGCCCCAGATCTGACCGAGGATCCGGCGCAGGTCGTACTGCACGCGCGCGCCGCCGACCGGGCCGGGGGTGGTCGAGAAGATCGCGATCGGCTTGTCCTGCCACACCTGGTCGGGCGCGCGCGACGCCCAGTCGATCGCGTTCTTCAGCGGCGCCGTGACCGAGAAGTTGTACTCGGGGCTGGAGATCAGCACGCCGTCGGCCTGCGCGACCTCGGCCCGGAACCGCTTCACCGGGTCCGGAAGCCCGGCGTCGAACACGTCCTGGTTGAACATCGGGAGGTCGGCGATGCTGGTGATGTGGAGCGACATCCCCGGCGGCAGGAGGTCGCCCGCCGCGCGGAGCGCCGCCATGTTGAAGGACTTCTTGCGGAGGCTGCCGCAGATGCCGAGCACTTTGAGGTCGGTATCGGCCATTCGATCTCCGGTTGATCTGGATGAAAAGACGGGGGCGAAGGATAGCAAGCCGCGCTCGGGTCCGTAGGACGTCCAGAGCGGACCGGGCCGGATGCCGGCGTTCCGCGGCCGCGACCGAGAGCGTCAGCGCGATCCGCGCCCAAGCGTTAGCCGGTAGATCGACCGGAGGGTTGCCAGATGGAGACTCGCCTCACGCTGCGCCCCGGCATGCCGGGCACCAAGAAGCTGCAGGCCCGGTTCGGCGACCGGCTCGTGTGCGTCCGCTACCTTTACGACAAGGACAAGCGGCGCCGGCTCAAGACGGTCGAGCTCGTCGTCGAGGAGATCGATTGGCAGCCATGCGATCGCCGTCCTCGCCGCCGTGCGCAGGATCTCGTCGGCATCCGGGTCGATTACCACGAGGAAGCGCTGCGCCACGCGGTCAAGACCGCGGGCGGCATCTGGCGGCCGCGCCATCGGCTTTGGGAGCTGAGCTGGGAGGCCGTGCGGGTCCTTGGGCTCGAGCGCCGCGTCGTCGACCCGTCCCGCGCGGCTTGAGAATCCATCTGCCCACATATTTCGTGCGGCAGATGGCGCCCTCTGCCCTTGGATGTTTACCTATGCCGATGGATGGGAATAGCATGCCGGCGGACGACGTCTATTTCTAGGTTGGGCATCGTGGACGCGGTCAGCCTTGTCGCCATGTGTGTTATGTCGTCACCGCAGTGCGCAAGTTCACGCATCGCTGAGCGGTCCACCGCTCTAGCGTCGTTGCGCCTTGAGTGTCAGCTCGCTCGGCCGCGCCGGGGTGGCGTGCCCGCGCCCACTCGCGCGCAAACGGCCGCTGAGGTTCTCGGCGACGATAGGCCGTGCGTTGCCGAGGCAGTGCGCGGGCTTGCGCACAGTAGCTCGGCGAACGTCGTTGTCTTTGGGTCTGGCATGTCGCTGCCCAACCACGCGTTCGAGCGGACCGGCCGCCAGCGGGGCTGGCGGCTAC
>JBOIFD010000081.1:0-3171 GCA_050741515.1 Burkholderiales bacterium | reverse complement strand
GGCCCAGCCCGCACCCATGGCCGGATCCGCGCCCGCACCGACCTCGGCACCCGCAGCGGCGGCGCCGGCCGCGCAGGCGGCGCCGGACCGCATCGCGATGCTCGCCGCAACCAGCGAAGACGTCCGTGCGGCCGAGCACTCTCTAGCGGCGGCCAAGGCTACCCTCGAAGCCGGACGTGAGCCGCTGCCCGGCGAACGGACCGGGCTCGCCCGGGGCGGAAGCCGCTTGAACGCGACGTACTGGGATCGCCAGCGGCAGCTCGAGACCTCGGTCGCGGACGCGCAGGCCCGGCTCGATCGCGCGGTCGCCCAGCGGAACGCGGCGCGCTTCTAGGCGCGGTCCCTACCGGAGGTCGACCGCCGGCGCGTCGGCCGGCCGCCGTTCGATCACTCCCAGCCGATAGACGGTCTCGCCCGCCGCGCGAAGCGCGCCCGCGGCGCGGTCCGCGTCGCGGGCGGCGACGATCACCACCATCCCGATCCCGCAGTTGAAGACGCGGTGAAGCTCCGCGTCGTCGATTCCGCTCTGCTCCTGGAGCCAGCGGAAGAGCGGCGGCAAGGGCCACGCCCGCCGATCGAGCGCCGCGCGCACGCCCTCCGGCAGGATCCGCGGCACGTTCTCCGGCAGCCCGCCGCCGGTGATGTGCGCGAGCCCCTTCACCCGGACCTCCCGCGGCAGCCCGAGCACCGGCTTCACGTAGATCCGCGTCGGCGCCATGAGGACGTCGGCGAGCGGGCGGCCGTGGAAGTCCGCGGCGAAGTCGGGTTTCGCCCGGTCGAGGATGCGGCGGATGAGCGAGTAGCCGTTCGAGTGGGCGCCGCTCGATGCCAGGCCGAGCACCGCATCGCCCGCCGCGATGTCGCGGCCGTCGATGATGCCGTCCTTCTCCACCACGCCGACGCAGAACCCCGCGAGATCGTACTCGCCCGCGGGATACATTCCGGGCATCTCGGCGGTCTCGCCGCCGATCAGCGCGCAGCCGGCGAGCTCGCAGCCGCGCGCAATGCCCTGGATCACCTCGGCGGCAACCGCGACGTCGAGCTTGCCGCACGCGAAGTAGTCGAGGAAGAACAGCGGCTCCGCCCCCTGCACGAGCACGTCGTTCGCGCTCATCGCGACCAGATCGATCCCCACGGTGTCGTGCCGGTGCAGCGCGAAAGCGAGCTTCAGCTTGGTCCCGACGCCGTCGGTGCCCGACACCAGCACCGGCGCCTTGAACCGCTTGGGCAGCTCCACGAGCGCGCCGAACCCGCCGATGCCGGCGAGCACCTCCGGCCGGAGCGTGCGCTTCGCGAACGGCTTGATGCGCTCGACGAGCGCCTCGCCGGCGTCGATGTCGACGCCGGCGTCGCGATACGAGAGGGGATCGGGCGGGCGGGCCAAGAGGCGCTCACTCGAAGGCCGACGGCGCTTGCCGCTACACTTCGCGTTTTGCGCGGCCGATTCTACCGGAAGCCCTGCAGTGACGAGCCAGCTCATCCTCGAGCTCGCGCCGGTGCCCGCCCCGACGTTCGAGAGCTTCGTCCCGGGGCGCAACCGCGCCGCCGTCGAGGCGCTGTCGGCGCTCGCCGCCGGGCGCGCCTCCGCGCCGGTCGTCTATCTCTGGGGCGAGGCCGGCAGCGGCAAGAGCCACCTGCTCGCCGCCGCATACACGGCGTCGCGGTACGCGCAGCGCATGGCGCTCCTCGTCGAGTACCTCGCGGACCTGGACGGCGGGGTCGACCCGACCGGGCTGATCGCGATCGACGACGTGGACGTGCTGCCGGAGGCGGCGCAGCTGAAGGTCTTCGATCTCTTCAACCGCGCCCGCAGCGCCGGCGGCGCGTTCGTCGCCGCGGGCACCTGCGCGCCGGCGCGCCTCCCGCTGCGCGAGGATCTGCGGACGCGCCTCCTGTCGGGGCTGGCGTTCCAGCTCCACGCGCTGTCGGACGACGAGAAAGCGGCGGCGCTCACCGCGCACGCGGTCGAGCGCGGGATCAAGCTCCCGGAGGAGGTCGTGGGCTACCTGCTCCGCCGGCTGCCGCGGGACCTGGGGACCCAGTTCGCGGTGCTCGAAGCGGTCGATCGGTACGCGCTGTCGCTCAAGCGGCCGGTCACGGTGGCGCTGGTGCGCGAGGCGCTGGCGGCGCTCGAGCTGCAGGGCTGACGCGCACCCGTGGAGCTCGCGCTCTTCGACCTCGACAACACGCTCCTCGCCGGCGACAGCGACTACGCGTGGGCGCAGTTCCTCATCGAGCGCGGGGTGCTCGACCGCGCCACCTACGCGGCGCGCAACGACGAGTTCTTCCGCCAGTACCGGGCCGGCACGCTCGACATCTACGCGTTCCTCGACTTCCAGCTCGCGCCCCTCGCGCGCCACCCGCGCGCCGCGCTCGACGCCTGGCACGCCGAGTTCATGGACGCCAAGGTCCGGCCGATGATCGGCGACCGCGCGCGGGCGCTCGTCGAGCGGCACCGGGGCGCCGGCGCGCTGTGCGCGATCGTCACCGCCACGAACTCGTTCGTCACCGCCCCGATCGCGCGCGAGTTCGGGGTGGCGCACCTGATCGCGACCGAGCCCGAGGCGCGAGGCGACCGCTTCACGGGGAAGGTCGCCGGCACGCCGTGCTTCCGCGACGGCAAGGTCGTGCGCCTGGAGCAGTGGCTGGCGGCGATCGGGCGCCCGCTGGCGAGCTTCGCCGCGAGCTCGTTCTACAGCGACTCGCACAGCGACCTGCCGCTGCTCGAGCGCGTGAGCCGGCCGGTTGCCGTCGACCCCGACGATGCGCTGCGCCGGATCGCCGGGGAACGGGCGTGGGAAGTCATTTCGTTGCGCTAGCGATGCGGGCCGCCCCGGGGCGGCGCGGGTCGGCGGCCACGCGGCGTTGCGGTATGATTCGGGCCGCTTCCGCCAGAGGCCCTACCCACGCAGTGCTGACCCCATCGAGGCCCGCTACGGCTGCCGGCTGGAGCCGGCGGCAGCGCAGCGTGTTGACGTCCGCCTCCCTCCCCACGAGTTGATCAAGCGCTTCATCCGCCGCGTGCTGCGCATCGGTTCGGGCCACGAGCCCGAGCGGATCCCGGTCGCGGAGCACGGCGTCCGTCGCGAGTCCATCAGCCGCGGCGCGCGCAAGGTGTGCGAGCTCCTCGCGAGCCACGGGCACGAGGCGTTCGTGGTCGGCGGCGCGGTG
>JBOIFD010000080.1:0-2328 GCA_050741515.1 Burkholderiales bacterium | reverse complement strand
GGGAACGTGCCGCGCGTGTTCGCATGGGTGGCCTCGAGCGTGAACTCATAGGACGGGTTGACGCCGGCGATCGGCGACTTCGTGTCCCAAGTGTGGGAGAGGTCGATGATCCGCGCGCGCTTGACGGCGCGCAGGAGATCGCCGGCCCGATCGTCGTCGTCGTCGGCGGATGCCATCGGCACCGCCGCGGCGAGGATGGCTGCGACGAGCACGGCGGCAAGCGGGAAAACGAACCGGCGGGGCTGGCGATGCGGGACGGACGTCGACGCGAGCATGGGCTCCTCCTCTATCTTGTTGTGGCGGCAAAAAGAAACCGTCAGGCGCGGGCGAGGAAGCAAGGCTCGGCCACGACGGCACGGTCGCACGATTCTCGGCGGGTGCCACCGCAGTGTCAAGAACGCTGGCGGACCAGCGTCCAGAACACATCACGCAGGTGTGCGCGGCGCCGCCGCTGCGCTGCGGTCGCTTGCCCGCGCGCGAGACGATTGTGTACGATCGGGCGAACGACAGCCAGGTCGTGCACACGATCCCGCGCGACGGAACAGCGAGCCCGGCGCCCGCAATCACGTCGGCCAACGTCCCGCCGATCCCGCAGCACCCGAAAGCGGCCGACCGCATCCGGTTCCGCAACAACACGGTGCACGTTCCCGACTGAACGTCGGACCGCGCCGGCGCCCAGCGGACTAGCGCGACAAAGACTTCGGGGGTGCGGCCTGCGCCGCGGCGGGCGCGTTGGACTCGCTCGCCGTCGCGCCGGACTTGGTGGCCGGTGTCGTGGGTTTCCCACGCGCCGCCAGCCCCCCGCCTGCCTGAGGGGCGAACCGCCACGCGGAATACACGGTGGCTCCGGCGAACGATTCGTACCCGCGCGGGAAGTTCGCGATCTTGAGCGGGCGCTCCATCGATTGGCTGTGCACGCCCACGATCCCTCCGCCCGGACCGCGGACGAGTCCCCAGTCGGTGCGTCCGGTCATCGGGTCGGGATAGACCCGCCGCAAGTAGCGGCGGACATTCGGGTACCGACTATCCCGCAGCAGATCCTCGAGCTTCTGCGGGTACTGCGGGGCCCCCGGGGAGCTCGCGTGGTACTCGGCGATCGCCCGCGCGAACTGGTCGCCGACGAAGAGGAGCTCGGCCTCCTTCTCGCGCTTCGCCGCGGTGGCTGCGACCTCGCCGACCGCGGCGAGGCCGATGCCCAGGATGGCCACCGCGACCAGGAGCCAGACGTAGGTGAAGCCGCGCTCACAGCTCGGTGAACGGCTTGCCATCGCTCCCGTTGCCCTTCGCGCCGCTCCGGACGTCGTACACCGCGCCCTGCGCCATCGCCCCGGGGACGGGCACGATCACCCAGGTCTCGACGCTCTCGGTGATCGGGTCCAGCGGAATCGAGCGGATGTAGCGCTTCTCGACCAGATCCTCCAGCTTCTCGGGGTAGCGCCCGTTGTCGGCGTTGAACCTGTCGATCGCTTCGCGCATCACGTTGAGCGACTGGCGGAGCGTCACCTCCTTCGATCGGTCGACGCTGCCGAAGTACCGCGGCAGGGCGATCGTGAGCAGCGTGGCGATGATCGCCATCACCACGATCAGCTCGATGAGGGTGAACCCGCTACGCTTCACGGCCGGTCACCACTGACGATACGGAATGCTGTTGAGCCCGACGCCCTCGGCGAGTGAGTGCACGTCGAACACGTCCTTGCCCGGCTGGGGGTTGTCGTAGGACGAATCGTAGCTCCGTTTGCCCCAGGTCTCGGCCGGCCGCACGGCCGGGTCGGCGTGAAACGGATCGCGCGGAATCCGGCGCAGGAAATAGATGCGCCGGCGCCGGTTCGGGTCGTCGCCGTCGAGCACGCCCTCGACCAGGATGTCGAGCGACGGCGGGTAGCCGGACTCGTCGATCTTCTTCGCGATCTTGCCCTCGTCGACCGCCTTCTTGTACTCATCGACCGCGGTGCGGAGCTGACGCAAGCTCGCGCGCAGCTCCTGCTCCTTCGCGCGCTTCGCCGTGAGCTCGACGAGCGGCACGGCCGCCGCGGCGAGGATGCCGATGATCGCGACCGTGATGACCAGCTCGATGAACGTGAAGCCGCGCTCGCGCGGCTTCGAATGGCGCATGGCGTCGATCATCTGGCCTGCGCGGCTACGATCGACACGCTCAGCGCGCCGGGCGCAGTGACCACCAGCGGGCGGCCAGCAGTATCGGTCGCGGCGAGGCTCTCGATGCGGATCGTCGTCGTCGTCGGGGCGGTCGCGACCACGCGAAAGCGCAGCGGCGTCGACGTCGGCGGCGCGCCGGCGACCGCCGGCGCCGCGACCGTCACGACCGCGCGC
>JBOIFD010000079.1:0-13102 GCA_050741515.1 Burkholderiales bacterium | reverse complement strand
CGCGGGTCCGGAGGCTCCCGGCTGGTGCAGCTCCAGCTCCTTCCGCAACCGCACCGCCTCGCGCCGCTGCCGGGCGAGCGCCGGCAGGCACGCGATCACGCCGAGCACGGCGCCGGCCGCGAAGCTCGCCAGCACCAGCAGCACGAGCGGCGTCTGCCACGCCGCATCGAAGTAGAAGCGCAGCGTGACCGGATCGGCATTCTTGATCGCGAACAGCAGCACGACCACGAATACCGCGGTCCACGCGATCAGGCTGAAGAACCTCAGGACGGCCAAGACCGGGCCTCGCGCCGGCAGCAGCGCGCGGCGCTCAACCGCTCGCCCGTTGCGGCTGGTGTTGGCTCGCCCCGTGCTCGTCCTCGCCGTCCACGCGCTCGCGCAGCTCCTTGCCGGCCTTGAAGTGCGGCACGTACTTCTCCGGCACGTGCACCTTCTCGCCCGACTTCGGATTGCGGCCGATGCGCGCCGGCCGGTGGTTCAGGCCGAAGCTGCCGAACCCCCGGATCTCGATGCGCTGGCCGCTCACCAGACTGTGGGTCATGGCGTCGAGGATCATCTTGACCGCGTACTCCGCATCCTTGGCCACGAGCTGCGGATAGCGGCTGGCAAGCCGCGCGATCAGCTCCGACTTGGTCATGCGCCCCCCTCGTGCACGTCGCCCGGGCCCCGCTACTCGCGCGGCGTGTTCTTGTTGTCAAGCTTCGCCTTCAGGAGCGCGCCCAGGCTGGTCGTGCCGGCGCTCGCCGAGGAGGCGCTCGCGAGCTTCGCCATCGCCTCGCCCTCCTCCGCGACCTCCTTGGCCTTGATCGACAGGTTGATCGTGCGGTTCTTGCGGTCGATGTTGATGATCATCACCGTGACGCCGTCGCCTTCCTTGAGGTGGGTGCGCGCGTCCTCGACGCGGTCACGCGCGACCTCGGAGGCCCGGAGATAGCCCTCCACCTCGCCGCTCAGCGCGATCACGGCGCCCTTCGCGTCGAGGCTCTTCACCGTTCCCGAGACGACGCCGCCCTTGTCGTGGGTCGCCACGTAGGTGGTGAACGGATCGCCTTCGATCTGCTTCACGCCGAGCGAGATGCGCTCGCGCTCGGTGTCGATCGACAGCACCACCGCCTCCACCTCGTCGCCCTTCTTGTAGTCGCGGACCGCTTCCTCGCCGGGCTTCGACCACGACAGGTCGGAGAGATGCACCAGGCCGTCGATCCCGCCCGGGAGCCCGATGAAGATGCCGAAGTCGGTGATCGACTTGATCACGCCCTTCACCCGGTCGCCCTTGCGGTGGTTCTGCGCGAACTCCTCCCACGGGTTGGGCAGGCACTGCTTCATGCCGAGCGAGATGCGGCGCCGGTCCTCGTCGATCTCGAGCACCATCACCTCGACCTCGTCGCCGAGCTGCACCACCTTGGACGGGTGGACGTTCTTGTTGGTCCAGTCCATCTCGGAGACGTGCACCAGGCCCTCGATGCCGCTCTCGATCTCCACGAACGCGCCGTAGTCGGTGAGGTTGGTCACCTTGCCGAAGAGGCGCGTCCCGGTCGGATAGCGGCGCGAGATGCCGACCCACGGATCCTCGCCGAGCTGCTTCAGGCCGAGCGAGACCCGGTTCTTCTCCTGGTCGAAGCGCAGCACCTTCGCGGTCACCTCGTCGCCGACCGACAGCACTTCCGACGGGTGCTTCACCCGCCGCCACGCGAGGTCGGTGATGTGCAAGAGGCCGTCGATCCCGCCGAGATCGACGAACGCTCCGTAGTCGGTGATGTTCTTGACGATGCCCTTGACGACGGTGCCTTCCTGGAGGCTCGCCAGCAGCGCCTCGCGCTCGGCGCCGGCGGTCTGCTCGAGCACCGCGCGGCGCGAGACGACGACGTTGTTGCGCTTGCGGTCGAGCTTGATGACCTTGAACTCCATCGCCTTGCCCTCGTAGGGCGTGGTGTCCTTGACCGGACGCATGTCCACGAGGGAGCCGGGCAGGAACGCCCGGATGCCGTTGATCATGACCGTCAGGCCGCCTTTCACCTTGCCGGTGATGACGCCCTGCGCGGTGGTGCCGGCCTCGAGCGACTTCTCGAGATCGAGCCAGGCGGCGAGCCGCTTCGCCTTGTCGCGCGAGAGCCGCGTCTCGCCGTAGCCGTCCTCGAGCGCCTCGATCGCGACCGGAACGAAGTCGCCGACCTTGACCTCGACCTCGCCCCGGTCGTTGCGGAACTCGTCGATCGGGATGAACGATTCGGACTTGAGGCCGGCGTTGACGACGGCGAAGTTCTGGTCGACGCGCACCACTTCCGCGGTGATCACCTCGCCGATTCGCATCTCCTTGCGCTGCAGGCTCTCCTCGAAGAGCGCGGCAAAGCTTTCCTGAGGCATGACTGCGGAGGAAACGTTGGGCATAGACAGTTTTGACCTGGCTTCGCCCGCACCGCGCGCGCGGCGCGACGGGCGGGGTTCGGTTGGCACACGGCGGACCGGCTCGACGCCCTCCGCCCCCTCGGTTCTACTTGCGCCCGCCCCGGTACCACGCCAGCACTGCGTCCGCCGCCTCCTCCGGGGTCAACCCCGTGGTATCGAGGATCCGGGCGTCGGGCGCCGGCTTGAGCGGCGCCACGACTCGGGCGGCATCGCGTGCGTCGCGTTGCTCGAGGTCGCGCAAAAGAGTTTGGATGTTAGCAGCGATTCCTTTGTCTTTCAACTGCTTATGGCGTCGTTCGGCCCGCGCCTCCAGGCTCGCGGTCAGGAACACCTTGAGGCGGGCGTCCGGGAACAGCAGCGACCCCATGTCGCGCCCGTCCGCGACCAGTCCGGGGGGCTGCCGGAACCCCCGCTGGCGGTCGAGGAGCGCCGCCCGCACGCCGGGAACGGCGGCCACCCGGGAGGCGGCCGCGCTGCAGGCCTCGGTCCGGATCGCCCCGGTCGCCCGCTCGTCGCCCAAAAACACCTCGCCATCGGCAAGAAACCGCGCCTCGAGCCGGTCGGCGACCGCGGTCAGGGCGGCGTCCTCGCCGAGGTCCACCCCCCGCCGCAGCGCCGCCAGCGCGACCAGCCGGTACAGCGCCCCGCTGTCGAGATAGTGGAAGCCGAGCGCCCGGGCCACGGCCTGCGCGACGGTGCCCTTGCCCGAGGCCGAGGGCCCGTCGATCGCGATCACCGGGACGTGCGCGGTTTCGCCCATCTAGCCGGATCCGCGCCCGAGCCGCTCGAACTCGCGGAAGTAGTCGGGGAAGGTCTTGCTCACGCACTGCGGATCGTTGATCCGCACTGCGACGCCGCCCAGCGCCACCAGCGAGAAACACATCGCCATGCGGTGATCGTCGTAGGTGTCGATGGTCGCGGGCCGGAGGACTGCCGGCGGGACGATCCGGAGCCGGTCGGCGCCCTCCTCGACCGTGGCGCCGACCTTCCGCAGCTCGGTCGCCATCGCCGCCAGGCGGTCGGTCTCCTTGACGCGCCAGTTCGCGACGTTCCGGATCGTCGATGGCCCGTCCGCGAACAGCGCGAGCACCGCCGCCGTCATCGCGGCGTCGGGGATGTGGTTCAGGTCGGCGTCGAGGGGCCGCAGCGGCGGCGCGCCGCGGACCTCGATCCAGTGATCGCCGAGCGCGACCTCCGCGCCCATCGCCCGGAGCACCTCGACGAAGCGGACATCGCCCTGGGTGCTCGCCGCCCCCACCCCCTCGACGCGGACCGGCCCGCCGCCGATCGCGCCGGCGGCGAGAAAGTAGGCGGCGGAGGAGGCGTCGCCCTCGACGTGAAACCGCCCGGGAGTGCGGTACCGCGCCCCGGCCCCGAGGCTGAACCGCGCCCAGCCCTCCCGCACGACCTGCACGCCGAAGCGGTCCATGAGCTCGAGCGTGATCGCCACGTAAGGCTTCGAGACGAGCTCGCCGGCGACGGTCACGGCCAGCGGTTGCCCGGCGAGCGGGAGCGCCATCAGCACCGCGCTGAGAAACTGGCTGGAGACGTCGCCGCGGACCGCCGCCGCGTCCGCGAGCCGCGCGCGCGCCGGCCGGATCTCGAGCGGAGGAAACCCGTCGCTTGCGAGGTAACGGATCTCCGCCCCGAGCGCGCGCAGGGCATCGACCAGGTCGCCGATCGGCCGTTCGTGCATCCGCGGCGTGCCCGAGAGCCGGTAGGTCCCGCCGCCGAGCGCGAGGACGGCGGTGAGTGGACGGAACGCGGTCCCCGCGTTGCCGAGGAAGAGCTCCGCCGAGCGCGCCGGGAACGCGCCGCCCGCGCCGCGAACGAGGTAGCCGCCGGGCGCGCGCCGGGTCCACGCGATCCCCAGGCTCCGGAGCGCCTCGAGCATGCGTTCGGTGTCGTCGGATTCGAGCACCCCGAGGAGCTCGGTCTCGCCGTCCGCGAGCGCCGCGAGCAGCAACGCGCGGTTGGAGATGCTCTTCGAGCCGGGCAGCGCGACGGTGCCGGCGGCCCGTGCGACCGGCGCGAGGTCGAGGTAGGCGGGGCGCGTTCGCTCTGCGGCCATGCCACCCCTAGCGACCGTTGCGCTCCGTCCACGCACGGCGCGCGGCGCGGGCGGTCTCGAACAGCCGCTCCAGCCCCGCGCCGTCGGACTGCTCGAGCAGCGCCCCGAGCTGCGCGAGCGCGTCCTGGTAGCGCCGCAGCTCGCCGAGCAGCGCCTCCCGGTTCGCGACGCAGATGTCGCGCCACATCTCGGGGTGGCTCGCCGCGAGGCGCGTCACGTCCCGCAGGCCGGTCCCGGCGTGCGCGAAGAGCTGCGTCGCGTCGGCGCGGGCGGCGAGCTCGTGGACCAGCGCGTACGACAGCAGGTGCGGCAGATGGCTGACGGCGGCGAGGACGGCATCGTGGTCGCGCGGCGTCATCGCGGTGACGCGCGCGCCGCACGCCTGCCAGGCGGAGCGCACCCGCGCAACCGCGGCGGTCGCGGTCTCCGGGAGCGGGGTCAGGATCACTTCCCGATCCCGGAAGAGGGTCGCCGTCGCAGCGCCGGCGCCGCTCGCATCCGAGCCGGCGATCGGATGCGCGGGGACGAACTGCGCGATGCCTGCGCCGAGCGCCGCCCGGGCCGCGGCCACGACGGTCTGCTTCGTGCTGCCGCCGTCGGTCACCACCGCCCCGGTCGCGAGCTTCGGGGCGATGCGGGCGAAGACGTCGGGCATTGCGCCGACCGGCGTCGTCACGAGCACGAAGTCGGCGCCTTCGACCGCGGCGGCGACGTCGTCCGCGACCTCGTCGATCGCCCCCATGGCCAACGCCTGCCCGAGGTTCGCCCGGCTACGCCCCACGCCGACCGCGCGGCGGACCCCGCCCGCGGCCTTCAGGGCGAGCGCGAACGAGCCGCCGATCAGGCCGACCCCGACGACGACGAGCTTCTGGATCGAGATCGACAAGCGGGGCTCGCGGGGCTCAGCGCAGCGCCGCGGCGAGCGCGGCGAGAAACCGCTCGTTCTCCTCGGGCAGCCCGACGGTCACGCGCAGGTGGTCGGGCAGCCCGTAGCCGCCGACCGGCCGGACGATCACGCCCTGGCGCAGCAGGCTCTCGAACACCCCGCCCGCCCGGCTCCCGCCGTTCGCGCGCGGAATCGCCACGCTCACGAAGTTGCCCGACGACGGGATCCACGCCAGCCCGAGGCGGCGGAATCCGTCGGTGAGCTGCTGCATGCCCGCGAGATTGAGGTCGTGGCTCCGGCGCACGAAGGCGTCGTCGCCGAGCGCCGCGACCGCCGCGACCAGCGCGAGCTCGTTGACGTTGAACGGCTGGCGGACCCGGTTGAGAAGGTCCGCGACCCGCGCGTCGCAGAGCGCGAACCCGACGCGCAGCCCGGCGAGCCCGTACGCCTTGGAGAACGTCCGCGTCACGACGAGGTTCCGGTGGCGCTCGAGCAGGCGTCGGCTGTCGTACCGGACCGCTGCGGGCAGATACTCGTTGTACGCCTCGTCCAGGACGACGACGACGTGCGGCGGGACCTCGCGGAGGAACGCCTCGATCTCGGCTCCCGAAAGGAGCGTGCCGGTGGGATTGTTCGGGTTGGCGATGAACAGCACCCGGGTGTCGGCGTCGATCGCCTTGCGCATGGCGGCAAGGTCGTGGCCGTAGTTCTTCGCCGCCACGACGATCCCCCGCGCCCCGCGCGCCTGCGTCGCGAGCGGGTAGACCGCGAAGGCGTGCTGCGCGTACACCGCCGAGCGGCCCGGCCCGAGGAACGCGATGGCGACCATCTCCAGCACGTCGTTCGACCCGTTGCCGAGCACGACGCGGTCCAGCGGCACGCCGTAGCGGCCCGCGAGCGCGCTCTTCAGCCCGAAGCCGTTGCCGTCGGGGTAACGCCCGAGCTCCGGCAGCGCCGCCTCCATGGCGGCGCGCGCCGCCGGCGAGACGCCGAGCGGGTTCTCGTTGGAGGCGAGCTTGATGATGCCGCTTTCAGCGAGCCCGAGCTCGCGCGCGAGCTCGGAGATCGGCTTGCCGGGCTGGTAGGGCGCGATCGCGCGGACGTACTCGGGCGCGGCCTCGCACGGATCGCCGGGCAGGTTCGCGATCGGCTGGCTGCTCATTGGACTACCTTGTCGCTTCGCGCCAAGGGTTCGCGCTGGGCGGCCCGGCGCGCTCATTGGACTACCCTCGCGCTGCGCGCTCGGGATTCGCCCTTGGGGCGGCCCTGCGGGCTCATGGGGCAGCCGCCGGATAGGAACCCAGGATCTTGAGGAACGGCGCGCGCTCCGCCAGCTCCGCGAGCGCCGCGGCGACCCGCGGGTCGCCGTGGTGGCCCTGGACGTCGATGTAGAACATGTACTCCCAGGTCCCGATCCGCGCCGGCCGCGACTCGATCCGGCTCATGCTCACCTCGTGGGTCGCGAACGGCGCGATCAGCGCGTGCACGGCGCCCGGACGGTTCGGCGCGGACATGACGAGCGAGGTGAGGTCGTGCCCGGTCGGGCCCGGGTCCAGGTTGCCGAGCACGAGGAAGCGGGTGAGGTTGGTCGCCTCGTCCTCGATGTTCCGCGCGAGCACCTGCAGCCCGTAGCGCTCGGCCGCGATCACGGGGCCGACCGCGCACGCACCCGTCTCGGCGGCCGCGCGGCGTGCGGCCTCGGCGTTGCTCGAGACCTGCACTCGCTCCGCTTCGCCGAGGTGGCGGGAGAGCCACTGATGGCACTGCGCGAGCGACTGGGCGTGGGAGTAGACGCGGGTGATCCCCGCAAGCCGATCGCCTTTGGCCATCAGGTTCTGATGCACCCGCAGCACGATCTCGGCGCAGATCCGGAGCGAGGTGTTGAGCAGCAGGTCGAGCGTCCGCCCGACGGCGCCTTCGGTCGAGTTCTCCACCGGCACGACCGCGAACTGCGTCGCGCCGGTCTCGGCCTGCCGAAACACCTCGTCGATCGAAGCGAGCGGAATCGCGTCGATCGCCTGGCCGAAGTGCTTGTCGACCGCCATCTCGCTGAACGTCCCGGCCGGCCCGAGGTAACCGACGCTCGGCCGCTGCTCGAGCGCCCGGCAGGCCGAGACGATCTCGACGAAGACCCGCGTCAGGCTCTCCGCCGGCAGCGGCCCCGGGTTCGCCGCGGCGACCCGCCGCAGCACCTCCGCCTCGCGCTCCGGCCGGTAGACCGGACCGTCGCCCTTCAGCCGCCCGATCGCCGCCGCGTGGGTCGCGCGCTCCGCTACGAGCTTCACGATCTCCGCGTCGATGCGGTCGATCGCGTCGCGGCGGCGGTTGATCTCGTCGGCCACGGGGCGCTAGCGCTCGAGCGGCAGATAGCGGATGGCGAGCACGCCGTCGATGCGGCGGATCGTCTCGATCACTTCGGCCGGCACGCGGCTGTCGACGTCGACGAGGGTATACGCCATCTCGCCCTTCGACTTGTTCAGCATGTTGTGGATGTTGAGGCCGGCGCGCGCCATCGCGGTCGAGATCTGGCCGAGCATGTTCGGGACGTTCGCGTTGGCGATCGCGACCCGGTATGGCGCCTCGCGCTGCATCACGACGTCGGGGAAGTTCACCGCGTTCTCGATGTTGCCGTGCTCGAGGCAGTCGCGCACCTGGTCGACGACCATCACCGCGGAATTGTCCTCCGCCTCGCGGGTCGACGCGCCGAGGTGCGGCAGCCCCAGCACGCCCGGATGGCCGGCGAGCGCGGCGGTCGGGAAGTCGGTCACGTAGGCCTTCAGCCGATGGGTGTTCAGCGCTTCGAGCACGGCCGCCTCGTCGACGATCCCTTCCCGGGAGAAGTTCAGGAGGATCGCGCCGGCCCGCGCGTGGGCGAGGTTGCGCGCGTTCACGAGACCGCGGGTCGCGTGCGTGAGCGGGACGTGCAGGGTGATGAAATGGCTCCCGCGCACGACCTCGTCGAGGGTGTGCGCCTTCTTCACCAGGGACGGCAGGCTCCAGGCCGCGTCGACGGTGATGTCCGGGTCGTAGCCGAGGACGCTCATCCCGAGCCGGATCGCGGCGTCGGCGACGAGGCTGCCGATCTTGCCGAGCCCGACGACGCCGAGCGTGTGGCCGGGCAGCTCGGCGCCGGCGAAGCGCTTCTTCTCGTCCTCGATCCGCTGCGCCACGGCGACGTCGTCGCCGCGCAGGCCGCCGACGAACTGGATCGCCGGGACGAGGTTCCGCGCCGCCATCAGCATCCCGGCGAGCACCAGCTCCTTGACCGCGTTCGCGTTCGCACCCGGCGCGTTGAACACCGGCACGCCGCGCTTCGTCATCGCGGGCACCGGGATGTTGTTGGTGCCGGCGCCCGCCCGCCCGATGGCCTTGACCGACGCCGCAATGTCCATCTCGTGCACGTCGGCGGAGCGGACGAGGATCGCGTCCGGGCTGGCCGCGTCCTTCGTGACCGAGTAGGTCTCCGCCGGAAACCGCTTCAGGCCGGCGGGCGAGATCTGGTTCAGCACCAGGATTTCGTAGCGCTCAGCCATGCCGCGCCTCGAACTCGCGCATGTACTCGACCAGCCGCTGCACGCCTTCGATCGGCATCGCGTTGTAGATGGAAGCCCGCATGCCGCCCACCGAGCGGTGGCCCTTGAGCTGCACCATGTCCCGTTCCTCCGCACCGGCGAGGAACGCCGCGTCGAGCGCGGCGTCGCGCAGGGTGAACGGGACGTTCATGCGCGAGCGGTCGGCCTCGCGCACCGGGCTGCGGTACAGCGTGGAATCGCCGAGGTGCTCGTACAGGAGGCTCGCCTTGGCCAAGTTCCGCCGCTCGATCGCGGCCAGGCCGCCCTGGCGCTTCAGCCACTTGAAGACGAGCCCGGCGATGTAGACGGCGTACGTGGGCGGGGTGTTGGACATCGACTGCCCGTCGGCGTGGACCTTGTAGTCGAGCATGCTCGGTGCGCCCTTCGGTGCCCGGCCGATCAGGTCCTCGCGCACGATCACGATCGCGAGGCCCGCCGGGCCGATGTTCTTCTGCGCACCGGCGTAGATCAGCCCGTACCTCGCGACGTCGATCGGGCGCGAGAGGATGTGCGAGGACATGTCGGCGATGAGCGGCACGGTCCCCGTTTCGGGCACCCAGTGGTACTCGACGCCGCCGATGGTCTCGTTGGTGCAGACATGGACGTACGCCGCGTCAGCGCTGAGCTGCCACTTCGCCCGCTCGGGCACGTAGGTGAAGTTCGCGTCCGCGGACGAGGCGGCCACGTTCACCTCGCAGAAGCGCCTCGCCTCGCCGATCGCCTTCTTCGACCACTCCCCGGTGTTGACGTAGTCGGCCTTCCGCTTCCCGTCGAGCAGGTTCATCGGGACCATCGCGAACTGGAGCGTCGCCCCGCCCTGCAGGAAGAGCACCTTGTAGTGCGCCGGAATCGCGAGCAGCTCGCGCAGGTCGGCTTCCGCCTCGGCGGCGATCGCGATGAACTCGTCCCCGCGATGGCTCATCTCCATCACGCACATGCCGCTGCCGTGCCAGTCGAGCATCTCTTCGGCGGCCTGGCGCAGCACCTCCTCCGGCAGCACCGCCGGTCCGGCGCTGAAGTTGAAGACTCGCTTAGCCGTGCTCATCCGTCGCCGACCGGTCTTCGCCGTTCCCGCCCGCCGCCGCGCCATGCGCCGCGTCGTCACCGCCGTCATGATCGGCGCCGTTGCCGCCGTTGTCGTCCGGCGGCTCGGCGATCTTCTCGATCCCGGCGAGCTTGGTTCCCGGGTCGAGGTTGATGAGGCTCACGCCCTGCGTCGAGCGTCCCATCTTGCTGATCTGCGCCGCCGCGGTGCGGATGAGCACGCCGCCGGTGGAGACGAGCATGACCTCGTCGTTCTCGTCCACCAGCACCGCCCCGACCGGCTTGCCGTTGCGCTCGGTCGTCTGGATCGCGATCACGCCCTGGGTGCCGCGCCCGTGGCGCGGATACTCCGCGACCGGCGTGCGCTTGCCGAAGCCGTTCTCGGTCGCCGTCAGCACGCTCTTCGACTCGTCGTCGGCGACCAGCATCGAGATCACCCGGCTGCCCTCGGTGAGCTTCATGCCGCGGACGCCGCGCGCGACCCGCCCCATGGGCCGCACGTCGGTCTCCTCGAACCGGACCGTCTTCCCGGCGTCGGAGAACAGCATGACGTCGCTCGAGCCGCCGGTGATCGCCACGCCGATGAGATAGTCGCCCGCCTCGAGGTCGACGCCGATGATGCCCTTCTCGCGGCGGCGGGAGAAATCGGACAGCGGCGTCTTCTTCACCGTGCCTTGCGCCGTCGCCATGAACACGAACCGGTCCTCGTCGAAGGTCTTGACCGGCAGGACGGCGTTGATCCGCTCCCCGTCGGCGAGCGGGAAGAGGTTCACGATCGGCTTGCCGCGGCTCACCCGGGTCCCGGCCGGCACCTCGTAGCCCTTCAGCCAGTACACCAGGCCCCGACTCGAGAAGCACAGGATGAGATCGTGGGTGTGGGCCATGAACAGCCGCTCTATGAAGTCGTCCTCGCGCATCGCGGCCGCCTGGCGTCCGCGGCCACCGCGGCGCTGGGCGCGGTAATCGGCGACCCGCTGCGCCTTGATGTAACCGGCGTGCGAGAACGTCACGACCACGTCCTGCGGCGCGATCAGGTCCTCGACGTCGATGTCCTCGGCGTTGAGCACGATCTCGCTCTTGCGCGCATCGCCGTACTCGCCTTTGATCGCCTGCAGCTCGTCGGCGATGATCGCGGTGATCCGCGCCGGCTTCGCCAGGATGTCGAGGAGATCGGCGATGCGCTCGAGCAGCTCCTTGTACTCGGCAACGATCTTGTCCTGCTCGAGCCCGGTGAGCCGCTGCAGCTGCATCTCGAGGATCCGCTGCGCCTGCGTCTCCGAGAGCCGGTAGCCGTCGGGACCGAGGCCGACGCCCGGGCCCACGCCCGGCGGCCGCGTCGCGCCTTCCACGGCCCGCGCGAGCATGTCGGCCACCAGCCGCGACGGCCAGGCCCGCTGCATCAGCTGCTGGCGCGCCTCGGCCGGGCTCGGCGCCGCCTTGATCAGCGCGATCACCGCGTCGACGTTCGACAGGGCGACCGCCAGGCCTTCCTGCACGTGCGCCCGCTCGCGCGCCTTGCGCAGGTCGTAGGCGGTACGGCGCGTGACGACCTCGCGGCGATGCGCGAGGAACGCCGCCAGCATCTGCTTCAGGTCGAGGAGCTTCGGCTGGCCGTCGACCAGCGCGACCATATTGATGCCGAAGGTATCCTGGAGCTGGGTCTGCTTGTAGAGGTTGTTGAGGACGACCTCCGGGATCTCGCCGCGCTTGAGCTCGATGACGAGCCGCATGCCGGACTTGTCCGATTCGTCCCGGATGTCCGAGATGCCCTCGATGCGCTTCTCGTTGACGTACTCCGCGATCTTCTCCTGCAGCACCCGCTTGTTCACCTGGTAGGGCAGCTCGTCGACGACGATCGCCTGGCGGACGCCCTTGTCGAGGTCCTCGAAGTGGGTTCGCGCGCGCATCACGACGCGCCCGCGGCCGGTCCGATAGCCCTCGTACACGCCGTGCGTGCCGTAGATCAGACCGGCGGTCGGGAAGTCCGGGGCGGGCATCAGCCGGATCAGATCCTCGATCGGGAGCGCCGGATTGGCGAGGAGCGCGAGCGCGGCGTCGACGGTCTCGGACAGGTTGTGCGGCGGGATGTTGGTCGCCATGCCGACCGCGATCCCCGAGGAGCCGTTGATCAGCAGGTTCGGCAGCCGGGTCGGGAGGACGGTCGGCTCCTGCTCCTTGCCGTCGTAGTTGGGGACGAAGTCGACGGTCTCGCTGTCGATGTCGGCAAGCAGCTCAGCGGTGATGCGCTCGAGGCGGCACTCGGTGTAGCGCATCGCCGCCGGATTGTCGCCGTCGACCGAGCCGAAGTTGCCCTGGCCGTCGATCAGCGGGTAGCGCATCGAGAAGTCCTGCGCCATCCGCACCAGCGTGTCGTAGATCGCGGTGTCGCCGTGCGGATGGTACTTCCCCATCACGTCGCCGACGACCCGCGCGCACTTCACGTACGGCCGGTTGGCGACGATGTTCGCTTCCTGCATCGCGTACAGGACCCGGCGGTGGACCGGCTTCAGGCCGTCGCGGACGTCGGGCAGCGCCCGGCCCACGATCACGCTCATCGCGTAATCGAGATACGAGCGCCGCATCTCCTCCTCGAGGCTGACCGGCAGCGTTTCCTTCGCGAACTGTTCCATCGAGGCGGGGCGTGTTGCGGGCGCGGTGGGCGGAGCCGACGAGGCCGGTTAAAGCCTCGCAAAAAAAGACGAATTTTAGCATCCGCAGCGCGTCAAGACCACGCCGCGCGAGCGCCCTGGAAACGCGGTGCGCGACGCCCGCGGCGGCTAGCCCGCGCGCGATGAACTGGTGTACCATCGCGCCGAGTTCGAGCCCCCCACCGGGCTCGACAATAAGACTCGACGTCACAACCAAAGGGGGCTGCACCGTGAGAACCATCCACCGGACGTCTTTGCTCGCCCTGGCGATCGCCGCGAGCCCGTTCTTCGCCTCGCCGGCGGCTGCGCAGCAGCCCGGATACTGGAGCGATGGGCGCGGTGCGGTCGTCACGAACCCCAACAACCTCTGCTGGCGGACGAGCTACTGGACCCCGGCGCTCGCCACCATGCAATGCGATCCGGAGCTCGTCCCGCGGGCCGCGCCGGTCGCGGCCCCGGTCGCGCCGGCCCCGGC